>CAJJCM010000046.1 GCA_905182635.1 uncultured Candidatus Poseidoniales archaeon | reverse complement strand
TAGTAATGCTGCGTATACTGTATGGCATCAGCATGTGGATAGCCTTGAGCCATCAATCCATTGCAGTATTCTCGAGCGGGGTCTGGTTGCACTGCTACAGGCTGTGCATACATGTTTGGTGCCATGGTCGGCACTGCGCCACCCATAGGGGCGGACAAGCCATCATTCCATGATTTTTCAGCGCCTTCTTTGTCGGGTTTTCTTAGGAAAAGTACTGCAAGACCTGCAACTACGACCAAAGCAATAATTCCTCCAATTCCGAGAATCATGGTTGTCGTGGATGAAACACCGTCGTCTGCCGATTTATCATTCAGCCAAAGAAGTGGGTCGTCTGGATAAGCATCAGCACCATCGCCAACAGTCCAATCTGGTGTTGGATTTGAGTAGCCATCACCGTCTCCATCAAAGCAACCTATTCGGTCTGCGGAAGAATTTCCAGTACTGGAAATACAAGCATCGGCACCATCAGCAAGCGTCCATACGTCATCAGGGTCGGAGATTCCATCTCCATCTGTATCGGCGCAACCGTATCGGTCGATATTTGAGGTATCTCGGACCGAAGGACAATCATCGGGGGTAAGGCCAATGGGGTTCTCTCCATAGCCATCACCGTCTGCATCTGCCCATTGAGTCGGTTCATTCGGGAAAGCATCGCCACCCATGTCGAAGCCCCATGAAATATCTGGGTTTGAGTAACCATCGCCGTCGGAATCCATACAACCGAAGCGGTCGATTGTGGAATTGCCAGGAATTGAAGGGCAGGCGTCTGCTTCGTTGCCTGATGTGTTATCGCCGTAGCCGTCACCGTCTGCATCCTCCCATTGAGTTGCATCGTCCATGAAGGCGTCCATGGCATCGTACCAGCCATCTCCATCTGCATCTGGGCAACCGAGGGTATCATCTCTCCAAGAGGTTCCTGAACGGGTCGGACAGGCATCTTGCGTTGTTGCATCGGTGAGCATTTCACCTGGCCAAGAAGATTTACGGTCTGTCCAAGTGGCATTTGCCCAGTTATCTCCAAACCCGTCATCATCAAAGTCAGACCATTGAGTCGCATCATTCGGGAAATAATCTGCCCCGTATTCAAGAGGCCAATCTGGGTCTGCATTCGAGAAGCCATCTTCATCTGCATCAAAACAGCCTAAACGGTCAAGAGTGGAAGTGCCTGAAACGCTCGGACAATCATCAGGAGTCACACCTTCCGTGTTATCTCCAAAACCATCAAAGTCGATATCGGACCATTGAGTCATTTCATTGGGGAATGCATCATCAGGATTTGACCAGCCGTCTCCATCGTCATCTGGACAAGCGTTTTTGTTATTGAGAGTCGAATTACCGGCTTCAAAGGGGCAATCATCGGTGGTGTCTGACCAGCCATCGCCATCGGTATCAAGACAGCCAGTCGTCCCGTCGGTCGAAGTTCCTGCGAGGGTTGGACAATCATCATTGGAATCGTCGAATGAATCTGCATCGTCATTCAAGTCTTCATCACTGTCTCGACAGCCATCACCATCGATATCATTGGTTGTTGATGAGATCCAAGTTGGACGAGGTGGACTGTAGGAAGTGTAAGGACAGAGGTCGTCGACATCGAGGATTAGGTCGTTATCATCATCAAGATCTTCAACATCATCTTTACAACCGTCATTATCCCAATCGGTTGAAGCAGATGGATTGTCAGTATCTTGCATACTGGTCCAATTGAATTCACTGTTGCGGGGACAAAGGTCTGGGAAGTTATCAGTCAGACCATCATTGTCATCATCGGAATCACATTCATCACCATCGGAATCGCCGTCTGTATCGACTTGACCTGAGTTCGCAACGTTCGGACAGTTATCATCGACATCGACAATGCTGTCACCGTCCGAATCCTTCAGTGATGATGGGTCAAACACCCAAACATAGGCATCTCTGACGCCGCTTGAAGTTAAGGTTGAGCCATCATGGGTCATCGAACCAGAATATGAACCGGCGATTCCAATGAAATCGCTCATATTCACGCTCATGCTCCAGACATAGTCATACTGTGAACCACCAATTTTTTCAGTCCAATCAAGTGCGCCAGCCGATGAAAGGCCAACAACATAGCCATCGTCGTTGGAAGGACTCATGGTCGTTGAACCAACGGTGAAGGCTGAGGAGAAAATGCCACTAAAGATGACAAGACCTGTTGAAGTCACTGCCAGACCCCAAGGTCGATCTCCAGCACTTGAGCCAGAAACGAATGACCAACCGCTACTCTGGGCTTCTTTAGCGACAAAGACATCGTTGCCTCCATAGATTGCCGTTGCAGACCAACCACTGCCAGAGATGGTTCCTCCAAAAGTTCCTGCAAGATAGGTATGACCAGAGGAACCGATTTCTATCGCGGTTACAACGGTCTGCTGAGAAAGAGCGCCAATTCCGTTGAGAGAGAGGACTCCCCCATTATTGGCATCCAATTCGACAATCACGGTATCGAGAGTACCGACCGCAAAATAGGTTGAGGTGGCCCATTGAGCACGTCCATCGGCGATTGTTGCTAATTTAATCGTTGGATTGATAGAATTTGATAGAGCAATATCGAATACCTGGCTAGTGCCGACACCGCTACCACTGACAACCCAGTCAAGCATACCGCTCTGACCATCGAATTTGGTCACATATACTTGGGTGCTCGACACATTGAGGGCCGTACCTCCAAAGTCCGTTTCGCCTTGGAATTCTCCAGAGACGTAGACATCACCTGCGGAATCCATTTGAGCGACACTGGTTGAACTGTATTCACCAGAACCGTTGACCTGTGTGGTGAAACTGTTTGCCCATAGCCAGTTACCCATCGAGTCTGCTTTTGCTAGGAAACCTTCCCAATGATAGCCTGTATTCGTGTTCGAAATGACGGCTACGGGATTACCACCACTCCCTGTGAATCCGATTTCACCATAGAAATATCCAGTCACCAAGATTTCGCCATTACCATCGAGTGCAACATCGGTGAGGAAGGAGAGGCCGCCGGCACCAAAACTGTGATCAGCTCCAAAGACAGATTGCCAGGTACCAGTATTATCGGCCACAGCTAAGAAGAATTCTCCAAATGGACCACCAGAACCACCATACGGAGAAGTCGGCTGAAGCGTATGGGTTCCAAAAGTCAAGGTGGTATTGTATTCAGAGCCAATAATCCAACCACCGTTTGGATTCGCTTCAATATGCTCTGCATCAATGTTCTGTGTAGAAGAGCCACCTGATGCAATAAATGAATACGATGAAGCACGTGCAGATGTGAACTGAATGAGATTCGAATCAGTCTCATCAAGTTCCATCGGAGTTTGAGTTGGATGTTCAAGAACAAGGACGGATGAGAGCATTAAGAAACAAATCAAAATTGCAGGAAACGTGGCAAGCAATGGGCGCATAGCCCGACCACAGAGTCGACCGACATCAAACCTTTGCTTTCGTGATGCCAAACTTCTATGGCAAAGAGAACCGAAAGACTCACTCGATATTGGATTCAAGTTGAAGCAAATCACTCTCGCCAGCATCAATGATGCTGATGGTCGAAACTGAAAATGGCTTGCTGCATGCAATACCAAGTTCACGGTTGACTAAAGTCGAACGGAATTTTGTCACTTCAGGATGATTGGCGTGGAGTTCATCAGCAAATTCAGTTGGACAGTTTGCAGCAAAAATAATCAATTTTGCTTCACCACGTGCACACGCATCGAGTGCTTGGCGTTGTCCAAATCGTAGGCTTCCAGTTGCGATTGCAGTCTTTAATTGTCGGTTTAGATCCATATATTATTCCTCCATACTCCACATTGTTTCTCATGGGTGGGAATCATTCATCGTCAGGGATATAGTAGAGTTCAACACTACCGGTTCCAAGTGAAATTGGTTGACCGACAATAATGTTCTCTGCAACACCTGTAAGGTAATCACTTTCGCCGATAACACCGGCTTTGAGTAAGTGGTTAACGGTAACTTCGAAAGCGGCACGTGCCAAGATACTGTGTTTGGTTCCTGAGACACCGTGTCGTCCAATAGCCCGAACTTCACCTTCTGAGGTCATTACATCAGCAACCAAGAGCAAGTGTCGAACGTCGACTTCTAATCGTGCTCCGTCAAGAGTTGCTTGGAGTTCATCGACAATCGCTTGTCGTGCTGCTTCAATACCAAGGAATTCGAAGATTTCAATGATGTTATTGGTGTAGGTTCGATTTCGGTCAATGGTTTCGATTTCGCTGACACGAGTCAAGTTTGAACCAATGGTTGAAAGGTAATACTCACCGGTCTTGTCATCCAATTGGACGTTCGCACGAGTGATGTTAGGAATACCCTTGAGACGCATGTCTCGAATCTTCTCTTCCAATTGCAAAAGCATGGTATAGGAAGGCGGGTTTTCAGCGATTTCAGCCAAATCCTCTTCCGTGAAAACACCAGGGATGAGGGTCAAGGTCGAAGGATTCTTTTCCTTGTCTGCTTGAACCAAAAGACGGGTCGCACGCTCAAGTTTATCCTTCACTTCAGCACCAGTCATGTTCTTCTGCTTGAGGTTAGCCTTATTCAATTTCAAGACCAAACGTCGCTGTGCAACGTCAGTTTCCAAAGAAGCGATGTTCACCGTGTGGGTTTCCTCAATAGCTGCTGCAAGTTTACGTGCCTCATCAGCAGAGGTAATCTTAGCACCAGCCAAGTAAATAACCATTGTTGGTGTATTCGGGACCTTTCGAGCATCGACAATCTCGATGATACGAGGCAGACCTTGAGTTACGTTAACCGTTGCAACACCCGCATAGTGGAAAGTACGCATGGTCATCTGAGTTCCAGGTTCACCAATAGATTGAGCAGTGATAATTCCTGCTGCTTCATAGGGGTCAATACTGGCTCGGTTAAGAGCAACGACTGATTCATCAATAACTTTCTTTGCCTGAGGCTTGGTCAATTTATTCTTGCCACGAGCATGGATAGCCGCAGTCAAGTCATGGAAAATTCGATTGGTAAATCGAGTGGAACCATTTGCTTCAACAGCAGCGACAAGTGACTTGAAAACTGGATCTTCAGCCAGTGAGTCTTCATATTCCAAGAGTTTTGATGCAACGTCGTATTCCGTCATAGCAACTGAAGTCTTTGCACGAGCAATAGAACGTCCTGTTCGGCGAAGTCGGACCGAAGTTGTTGGTCCAGTGTTTTCACTGTTGGAATCTCCGCCTTTCTTACTTGCTGCCTCAATGGTAGCTTTGATTGTTGCAGCAGTTTCTGAATCAGTTTCACACAATTGAGCGATTTCACCAGCAGCGAGGATTTTGACATCGTCCCACTTCTTATCATCAGCAAGAGTATGCGCATAGTTTTCTGCGATACCCAAATCCATGAGCTTCTTCTTTGTTGCACTCTTTACGACCATCAAGCCTCACCTCCTTCAGGAGTTTCGGGTTCATCATGTTCCCAGCCACCCAAGTCTTCTTCCATAACTTCTCCGCGTTCAAAAGAATCTCTTTCGACAACGGTAGCACCTTCGGTTCCGAGGGCTTCGTCAACAATAACATCGATGTTGAACGGAGAACCGTGGACACCGCGTGAAGGGTCAATTCCATCTTCTCCATAACTGAATTGGATGATTCGATTCGCAGTGTTTCGAACGGACAACTTTGCGTCGTTATACACCTTCAAGTCATCCATAGCGTTAATCAATCGGCGTTGCATGTATCCGGACTTTGCAGTACGAACCGCTGTATCGACCAAGGACTCACGGCCTGAAATGGAGAGCATAAAGAACTCCGTAGGTTCAAGACCACGCTTGAATGAACTTGCAATGAATCCACGGTCTGCAGCTGCACGACCGCCACGGCGGAAGTGAGGAAGAACACGGTCGGTATAACCACGTTCAAGTCGCTTTCCACGAACTTTGGCTTGTCCAATCGAACCAGCCATCATGTTGAGGTTGTCCATAGAACCACGAGCACCGGAAATAGCCATGTTAACTGCAGCGTTGGTTGAACCGGACTGAGCCAATTCGTTCTTTGCTATGTCACCAGCTTGTTGCTTTCCTTCATCGAGAATAACCATGATGTCTTCTTCAAGAGTTTCACGAGGCGTTCGACCAGGTCGAGTATCGTATCCCTTACCTTCTTTTCCGAATTTGGCAAGAGCTGCTTCAACAAGAACACCTGCTTCGGAGTTCGCATCACGAATGGCTTGCAGAGCCTCAGCGCTGAGATCTTCATCGTCAATACCGGTGGTAAATCCAAGGGATGTGCACGCAGCAATAGTGAGACGGGTGAAGTCATCGAGGAACTTTGCACCAAGCTCAGGACCGTTGGTCTGAACGATGGCATCGAGAAGACGTCCATCTTCCGCACCAATTGCTCGCTTGTCGAGTGTTCCTTCGACCATACCGTCCTTGACAACGACATCGTCGTTTGAACGGCTACGGAATCGCAGGTGGATGTTATCCGGGATAATCAAAGAAATAATGTCTTGGCCACGGAAGCATTCTTTGCCGTTTTCGTCTTGGACAATTTCTGGTAGTTTACCGGTCCATCCGAGGTTTCCAAGCATTTCAAGCCCATGACGTCGGTTGATGAGGGTTCCAGGACGAGAGAGCAAGTAAGCTCCCGAAATGTGGTCGTGGATTCCGCCAATAACTGCACCACCGTAACGAGGGGTGAGGATGTGTTCTTGAACACGCATCAAAATCTTAGCTTCTGCACGTGCTTCTTCAGATTGAATAACGTGAAGGTTCATTTCGTCACCATCGAAGTCAGCGTTGTATGGTGTGCAAACTGCGAGGTTGAAACGGAAGGTATGTCCTTCCATGACTCGAACTTCGTGAACCATCATCGACATTCGGTGAAGGGATGGCTGTCGGTTAAAGATAGCAACATCGCCATCAATCAAGTGGCGTTCAACGAGTAGACCCGGTTTAGGGTTGCCGTTTCGGTCTATGGTTGCGAGACGGTCTTCAACGCCTGTGCGGTCTCCCCATTCATCAGTAGGACTTCCACAGTGTGGACAACTGATATCCAAATGTTCAGGATGAGGGTCAGGATGTACCTTGTCGGCTTCAGCCAATTCATGCATCCAGCGGTAGTGGAGTTTTGCTCGAGGGTCGTCATCAGGAAGTTTCTGAGACTCAAGGTCTTCACCACGAAGGTTCGCAAGTGTAGCTCGGTCATCGACGACGTAACTGGTTTCTTGACTACCATCAACTGGGTTGACAAAAATCTCTGGCTTAATGACAAGACCTGGCAAAAAGTTTGGAGCAGGCAAGCATTGGTGCATGTCGGGTCGGAGTGTTGTGTCTTCGTTACACTCAGGGTTGTGACAGCGGTATCCAGCATTGATCAAACGGCTGCGTTCATTGATACGAACACGACGGTTGTCACCACGGATAATGTAGTTCACACCAGGGTGAACATCAGGACCACGGAGAATCATTTGACGCATTTGTTCTCGGTTACGGGAAGTAACACGGATAGGGACAGTGAGTTCCTTTGCAATCTTCTTCGGCACACCAACTTCATTGACACCGAGGTAAGGGTCAGGTGAAATCACTGAACGAGCACAAAAGTTAACACGCTTTCCAGATAAGTTGCTTCGGAAACGTCCTTCCTTACCTTTCAGTCGTTGTGTCAAAGTCTTGAGGGTTCGACCTGAACGATGGCGGGCAGGTGGGATTCCTGAGGTTTGGTTATCGAAGTATGTTGTAATGTGATATTGCAATAATTCCCAAAGATCTTCAACAATCAATTGAGGAGCACCGGTGTCTCTGTTTTCACGGAGGCGTTGGTTGATTCGGAGAACGTCGACCAACTTGTGGGTCAAATCGTCTTCAGAACGGTCTCCACTGTCAAGGGTGATCGAAGGTCGAACGGTAATAGGTGGCACAGGGAGAACCTTGAGCACAACCCATTCTGGTCGGTTTTTCTTATCCATTCCAATGAAAATCAAGTGCTCTGATGGAATAGCACTGAGCCATTCACGGACATCACGGGGATTCAACTTACGCTCAACCTCTGCTTTTCCTGCACCTTGCGATTCAAGTCTTTCCTTGAAAGTAGTCGGCTTGTCAAGCATAACCTTGCCTTGCATTTCTTGGCAGTGCATACATTGTCCACGTCGAGTTCCGGTGGTGACCTTTTCAACTTCCTTGATAATCTTGGAGAATTCAGTTGAACCAACACCGTGCTTGATTTGAATATCTCGAATACGAGTACGGTAGTAATCCTGCTCACTCAATTCCGGATTCGAAGGGTGTGTGTTTTTAGTATCGTGCAACAAAATGTGGCTGCACTTCGAACAGGTTGCCTTCAAAGCGGTCTTGATGAGGTTCACGAAACCAATGTGAATAACTGGAAGTTCCAGAGCAATATGGCCAAAGTGACCAGGGGACTCGTCATACTTACAGTTGTCAGTTGGACAAACCAATCCAGGTTCAATAACGCCCATGTGAGGGTCCATCAAACCTTGGCGGTACGCGTGTCCGTCATCCTTGTATGTATCTGCAGTCTTCACTTCAACAGCAGACATTTGTCGGATTTCTTTTGGTTCCATTAGGCCAAAACGAATCTGAGCGATACGCTTTGGAATCATTGTATTATTTTGGCTCATCTTCGGTCCTCCAGTTCAAGACGCATGGCCACACCTAAACTCTTCATTTCGTCGAGGAGCAGCTTGAATGCATAGGAAGTTTGTACTTTGTAGACTTCAGCGCCATCACCATGGATTGGGCTGACGTATGTGCGACGTTTCGGATCATACCAAGCGATGTGACCAGATTGAGCACAGACATACATGTCGATACCATCGGATTCATCGAGCAATCGATCTTTGATGACCATGGAAGCACCGTGGGCAATCAAACAGTCACGTTCCATCTCACCAAATCGTAGACCACCCTGACGGGCTCGACCTTCGGTAGGTTGACGGGTAAGAATTTGGACACGACCTCGAGAACGAGCGTGAATCTTTGACGACACCAAATGGTGCAATCGTTGGTAGTAAATGCAACCGATGAAGATTTCAGCCGGATAAATTTCTCCAGTTTCACCGTTAATCATGGTTTCACGTCCAGTATGTGCAAGTCCATTACGGATAAGTCCATCACGGAGGCTACCTTCTTTTTCACCACGGAATGCAGTTCCATCAATGCGACGTCCTTCCATAGCACCAACTTTTCCACCAATCATTTCCAGAACGTGAGCCACAGTCATTCGAGAAGGAATAGCGTGTGGGTTAATGATCAAATCAGGTACGATACCATCGGATGTGAATGGCATGTCTTCTTGTTCAACAAGGCGTCCAATAACACCCTTTTGACCGTGTCGAGAAGCAAATTTGTCCCCTACTTCAGGAACCTTGTGGCTTCGAACCATTACACGGACCAAGCGACCGGAGTCAAGTGATTCGGTAACATAGACGTTGTCAATGTAGCCCTTTTCGCCATGGCGAACGAGCATTGAAGATTCACGACGTTCTTGAGCGAGGAGGAAAGCACCACCAGCAGACTCTTCGAGGAAACGAGGAGGACTTGTTTTTCCAACAAGCACATCGCCACCTTCGAGATACATCTCAGGCAATGGCAAACCATCAGCTTCCAAATGTCGATAAGCTTCTTCAGGTTTGAGTCCCTTGACTTCTTGCAAAGAACTTCCTGGCTTTTCGATTTCTTCGACTTGTCCACCAGGGAACCGACGACGCTCAGCGTTGTAGGTACGATTGAAGGTGGAACGACCAAGTGCACGGTCGATTGAACCTTTGTTGATGATGACAGCGTCTTGCATGTTGTATCCGTGAAGAGACATGATTGCTACGATGTAGTTTTGACCACCTGGGCGTTCATCGAAGTGCGTTGATTCCATAGCGGCTGTTCGAGTAATCGAAGTCTGGGTGTAGTGCAAAATGTGAGCACGTGTGTCTGGGCGCATTCGATAATTCGAACTTGGGAGACCCAATGATTGCTTGACCATGGCAGTACCGCCTGTAACACGAGGTGTTGAGTTGTGTTCTGGGTAAGGGATGAGAGAAGCACAAACACCCAACACAAGTTGAGGGTCGATTTCACAGTGTGTGTATTCTTCATCATACAACAATGGAACCGTAACTTCAGCAGATTCCCAAGCACCGTTTGGCATACGAACCTTTGCAAGTAATTGTGCATCGGTTGCGCCTGGTTCTCCAAGATTGACCCACTCAACGTTTTCGTTGGTAAGTGGGCGTCCGATGAATGGACCTGATGGAATAGTTTCAGGAAGAACGAACGGTCGAGGTGCAATGAGAAGATCTTCTTCTTCTTCTGCGTCAACCCATTCAACGACACCGTCGTTGACCAAGTTCTTGAACGTCATTTCACCGTCACGGAGGGCTTGAAGGTGTTCGCCAGTTAAACGAGGCGCACCGTCGTAAAGAACGACCAATGGACGCAAGATACGACCTTTGTCGGTGTTGATGAAAATATCCTTGTTCTCCTTGTCATGACGAATGGAGACTTCAGCAGGGATGGTTCCTCGTCGGCGAGCAGATTTGAAGTGGCGAACCAAATTCTTACCGTTCTTGTGAATACCATAGATGTCACCGTTGACGTGAATACGGTCGCCGGAGCTCCAATCTTCAAGTTCGCTGTTGACGTCGAGTTCATCGAGTTGTTCTCGGACTTCGACTTCACTGATGTGTTCTGAGATGTCAATCATTTGAGCTGCGTTCTTTACAAGACCACAGTTCTGACCTTCAGGTGTTTCGTTTGGACACAAGCGGCCCCATTGAGTAGGGTGCAGGTCACGAGCTTCGAAGTGAGGTTGGCTTCGAACCAAAGGCGAGGTTACACGGCGCATGTGGGACAACGATGCAAGGTAGGTTGTTCGGTCAAGCAATTGGCTGACACCAGAACGTCCACCGACCCAGTTTCCTGTTGCCAATGCGTGCATAATCTTTGAAGTCAAAACGTCAGGTCGTAGGCATGAAGTGATTTTCAATTCTCGCTTACGGTTGTGGTGACGTTCAAGTTGGTATTTGAGGTCACGAGCAAGTTGGCCTGAAGAAACACGGAACAAATCTTCGATAAGGTCACCAGCAAGACGAACACGCTTGTTCGCATAGTGGTCCTTGTCGTTTGGTTCACGGTTGGTCAAAGCCATTTCGAGAACTTGGCGAACGATACGGCCAAGGAAAATGGCTTTCTTCTTTCGGTCGGTTGGCTGGTCACCGAGGTGAGGAAGGAGTTCACGGTCAAGCAATTGATTGACACGTTGTTCTCGGTATTCTTTTTGTTGGCCTGCAGCGAATTTCTTTTGCAACCATTCGTGTGCTTCAACCATAGATTGAACAGCATACTCTTCATTGTCATTGACTTCGTTGAGGTTTGCCACGATATACTTGAAAGTCTCTGTCGGACCTGCAACGGTCTGGAATACTTCTTGGTCGTTTTCAATTCCAAGAGCACGCATCAACAAAACAACAGGGATTGCGGTGGTTCCAGCGGTGCTGATTTTCACCATGAGCATACCGTCACGGCGCTTTTCAACATTCAATGGTTTGCGCATACCGTCTTTTTGAGAGAAAATCTTTGCAACTTCGGTTCGCTTTGCATAGCGCTTGTTGATTTCAACAGTAACACGGTTTGGTGCAAGATCTTCCATTGAGATCAAAACACGCTCAGTTCCGTTGATGATGAAGTAGCCTCCAGGGTCCAAAGGGTCTTCGCCACGCTTTCGGAGCAAGTCGTCCCACAAAGCTGAGTCTTCAGTTGAGGTCGTTGGATAGAGTTGACGTTCTCCTGCAATGTGTTTTGCATGGAGGTTACATCGAGTTGAACGAACCATAATAGGCATGCTACCAACTTGAACACCAGTCTCTACTGGAGAAGGGACACCGTTACGAGTGATTTGGAAATCGATTGTCACTGGAGACATATAGGTCAACTTTCGAAGTCGACATTCCATAGGAGTGGACGGATGTTCGGCACCGTTTGCTTCACGAATTGTAGGCTCACCGAGTTTGATGTTCTTCAAACGAATGGTGATGTCATGGTCGACGACGTCGAGTTTGATGTAACCGCCTTCATCATCGTGGATTTCTTCATCGGTTCCAACACGGATGTTGCGAATGATTTTTTCCATACGAGAGATGGTGTTGTCCCCTGATGGAATACAGTCGTCATAGGAAGCAAGTTGGTGGTTAACGAGGCTACGTTCTTTAAAAAATGATTGAATAATTTCTTGCATATTAATACCTCCTTTCAGTTACCCTCTACTATGAGCCTATAGGCAACTGTTTTACCCGCAGATGGTGATTTGCGGATGACTTTTACAACGCGGTCGGCGATCCAACCTGCGGCGAGTGGTTTGTGTTCTGGGTCTGCTGCAAGACGAGCATTGTCTTGATTTTCAGCAGTTTCTTTAATGACTTGAACGACTGGGTCGGTTATGAGAATTTTTGGCAACCATTCCTTAGCCAATCGTGGCTCGCCAGTTTCATCATCAGGTTGAACCATTTCCCAAGGAGCGAGTTCCTCGCTTTCAACGGCGAATTGCTCTTCAACGGAAATGTTTGCTTCACCGACCAATTCCTGATGAGGGACCAGATGGTGATTGAGTGCATTGAATCGCATGGTGATTTCTGGGCGGTCGAAATCATCGATAGCCTTAGCACGGATTGTGATTTTCTTACTCTTCGACTTTGAACGTCGGCGAGAACCTTGCTCGGCAATAACCGACATGGTGCTAATGAATTGTTCTGAGTCTTTTGAAACTCCGAGGGTTGAGGCGACTTCATCAGAGGACATGGCCTTTATATCGGTCATATTTCTGTCAGTTGCTAATTTATGTGCAAACTCTTCGGAGACTCCAAGCTCCATGAGGCGTTTCTTTGTTGCGCTTTTTACTACCATACTCAGACCCCGTTCGACCCCACTCTCTCGAGCCTGCAACTCATTCAGGCGGGCCTGACGGGGTTCGAACCCGCGACCATCGGATTAAAAGTCCGACGCTCTACCTGACTGAGCTACAGGCCCAAAATAGTAACTTGGGCTTTTTGGCCGACTTTCCTACTGTTCTTATACCTTACGCAAGCGGCATTTGGTACAGTTTAGGAGAGGAGTTGATGTATTACACCAAGACCGAAGAGTGTTGAACGACGGTTTTAGGCTCGGGTTGCACGATTTGGAGAGATTGGATAGTCATAAAGAC
Organism: uncultured Candidatus Poseidoniales archaeon; assembly: GCA_905182635.1. Lineage (GTDB taxonomy): Archaea > Thermoplasmatota > Poseidoniia > Poseidoniales > Poseidoniaceae > MGIIa-L1. The sequence goes on along the minus strand of CAJJCM010000046.1, from coordinate 4,290 downwards.
TCCGAAAGGTTGGCCCCAATCGAACCAAATGTCTGGCGATGAATACTTCGGGTCAAATGACGCCGAGCAAGAAATTGAGCGATTTGACCGGGTCGCAAAACAACGATTTTGGGTCACACCACAAAACCGTCAAATCCACCTCACCATACCTCCAACCGTTTACCCTCCAAGAGAGGACACAGACCTTCTTGCACGGGTCCTTCATGACCTGCCAAACCCAAACGGAAAACGGTTACTTGAAATTGGCTGTGGCTCAGGTGCTGTTTCACTTTTTGCAGCCCAACTTGGGTTCTCTGTTACCGCTTGTGACATCAACCCTTTTGCAGTGGCCAGTAGTCGGAACTCCGCACAAAAAAACGGCATCCAAATCGACGTCCGAGAAGGTGGACCTGGCCCCCAAGCCGATGGTGAAGTTCGACAATGGGCGGGAGATTCTCCTCACGACGTAATCGTTTGGAACCTCCCTTACTTGACGCCGCAAATAAATTCACAACATCTTGGTCCACTCGAAGAAGCCGCACTCCTTGACACGGATGACAAAGGCCTTGTTACCCGTCTTTTGAACCTCCTCCAAACTACAAATATTCTTGCCGACAGAGGCGTCATCTATCTCCTCGTATCACACAACGAAAGAGGGAAGTCCGCACGAGCATTGTGCCTTCGGAATGGATTTGCAGTTCGTAGCGTAATAACGCATACATTTGATGATGGAGAATGCTTGGAAGTTCTTGGTATTTGGAGGCCGTACCAACTCAATTCAAAGATCTACAAAGATGAACTCGATTCGACCAACACCTCACTGCTAAATTCCAATGAAAAGGAAGGTGATTTTTTGCAAGCTGGCCGCCAATTAGCGGGTCATGGGCGTCGAGGGCGCGTTTGGTCGCATGAAGATGTCGCGTTTGCAGGGTCATGGGTCATTCACGAACACACGCTGACTCCAAATCCTGGGCTCCTCCAACTCCAGGGTGGATTGGCTTTGTTTGAAGCAATCGCTGCACTCACCGAATCGACCGACGTTCAAGTTTTGAAATGGCCGAACGATGTTCTTATCGAGAAGGGCGGTGAACTGCGCAAAGTCGGCGGGATTTTAGTCGAAAGTTTGAGTCAAGGAAAAAAAACACGTGTGATTCTTGGCATCGGGTGCAACATCGCTTCGCACGAATTCAAAAAAGATGGATACTCCATCGCCACACTTCAAGAGTTGGATTCCAAAATCTCACTGCTCGATTTCCAACGGGTCATTCAAGCTGCTGTGGCTTCTTGGTTTGAGCGGAAAACCGGCCTCCTCGATGTTAAAGTCAAGTCGATAACTTCACACTATACCTCGATTTTTTCCGACGGAATAAAGAAACTTGGGGCACCCTTCTATAGAACGGAAGGGATGATATTTGAGGGGGTAGAATCCGATGGTAGAATCACACTTCGGGACCAGATGAATACAGTCCATATTATTGGAGATGGTGAAGACATTCTATGGTCGGATTACGAACATAATTAATCACTTGATTCTAAGACTGCATCCATAATCTCAGTCATTTTCTCATCTTTCCTTTTTGCAAATCCGAACATCACGCATACGATTCCGAGAGGATAAATAATGAAGTCGATGAGTAATTTACGATCAACATCAACAACGACTTCACCCGACCCTTCGGTGAACTCTACAGAATAGGAAAAGAATCCTTTTTCGTCAGCTTCGAAAGAGACCGAGATGCTATTTTCGCTTGTGACAAAAAACGATTCACCCAAAACTACATCTCCTTTTGCGTTGAGAATTTCAACATCTACAGAAGAATCGTTTTCCGCTGTGATGGTGAATTCTATCGTATCACCATTCAACAAGGATGCGCCATTCGAATAGGGCTCAGTGTCTGCATTGATGGGTATGGGTGATACGAGCCCATGGATAAACAGCCCACCAACTAAAAAAGTCACACCAAGGAGAATGAATACATCGCTCATTTTCATTGCAGGTGCAGTTCCGCCTCCAGCCATGTCACCACGTGCAAGCGAAATCACATGAAGGTGATGGTATCAACGACCACGAATTGGACGAGGGAGATTCAATCGTTCCCGGACTAAACGGATTTTACCGCTGCTGGTCAGGCTGTGAACGGCGTGAGTTGAAAGTGAATCCTCCCTCTCGAGCAACTGGCGAACCGCTTGATATGCTGAATGTGGGATTTGCAAAATCCCGAAGCCGCGCGGCTCAGAACCGTCCAAGGCTGAAACGGTGTCAATGGCGACCTCCGATCCTGCAGCGTAAAATTCCATTAATTCGAACGCTCCGGATTGCTCGATGGATTCAAACAGATTGGAAAGATGTGTTGCGAGTGAAGAACGCGACTGAAATTGAGAGGTACATTCGATGCCAACCCATCGGCGTTTTCCTCGAAGTGCCTTCGATAAGCGCTTAGCCATCGTAGCGTGGATGAACTCCTCCTTCAATACATTTGACCGTGAAATTCGTGCATAGACTGAAAATAGAGACACGCGAGGATGCGCCATGGTGGAAGATGTCGGGCCGGTGGAGGAATCCCCAAACGCTGACAACATCTTATCCGACCTGGCATCAAACGAAACTTCACTGATTGGTTTGCTTCGGACTTTACTTTCCCCTAAGACGCTCCCTCATTTGGCCTTAATCACCTTGCTTTCAACCCTTCTTTATTGGATAGCAAATCTCGACAGCGCTGGCGATATTGCTGCACTTGGATTTATCTCACTTTCATGTGGCTATGGGCTCACTGCTCTGTTTTCAAGCCACGAACGCGTCAATTCATGGATCACGATTGCAGACCGAACCGAAAAAGAGGAAACGAGGAACCCAATCATTCGGTTGCTTTTAAGTTTCAAAATTTGTATTTTCCCTTTGGCGATATCTGGCGCTCTTGGCTTACTCGTCTTGATGCTCTTTGGGCAGGAATCAGCTGTTGATTTACCTTCAGCATTCCCAATTGGATTAGGAGCACTGTTCATTCTTTGGGCTGTTGCACAAGGTCGTTCTTTCGGTTCTTGGGCATCTTCGCTTGCAGCCCAAAAATTACCTGAAAAGCAAATCACCTCTGGAAATATAAAGACGATGATCGCCTTTCAAACCAGTTTGATTTTAGTTCTTTCATTGTTCGGAATCATTGCGTTTGAATCCCTCTATGAAAAGGAAGTAAATGCGAGTGACGCCATCATCTCAAACATCGGGTTCTTCGCCTTTGCAATAGGCGCATACGGCTTAACCGTTGCTTGGACTTGGAAGTTCCGGCAAATGGCACTTCGAGATAAAGCGCTCAAAAAGTTCACCTCACGTTGGACGCTGCTTGTACATGTGTTTGCAACTTGGCACTTACTTACAATTTGGCGCCAACTGGTGATGTCACCAGGAAGCATCGAAGTTTTCATCGAAGAAGTCTTGTTGATGATGTTCACAGTCTTCATGGCTATCTGGTCGATTACCTCACAGTCTGTAGGGGCTAAATTCAAGTTTATTTCATCGGAAAATGCACTGCCTTGGGGGCTCTCCTTTGGATACGCATATGCAGGTAGTGTCGCAATGTTAGCAACTGCTTTTTCCGACATCACCTATGTGATGGTAACAGGACACATCATTGCATTCTTGACAATCACTTGGATGCAAAAAAGCGTCCTTGCTAAGATACTTGAGCAACATGATTTTGCAGTGAACATCGCTCGAAATACAAAAAAATCATCTCCACAACCTGAAGATGCAGTGGTCATTACTGAGCAAATAGATACGACAGAATCGACAAAAGAAACCGTGGCCTTACTCGATGAAATTGAAGTCCAATGGGATGGTGCTGTTGGCCCATCGATCAGTGACGACGTCGAATGGAGCGATGTCATTGAATTGAAGGATTAGGTTTTTGATTGGATTCCAGAAAGAAGAGTCACAACCCGTATTGTATCTTCAAGGTCCTCACTCACACGTGCACCCAAGATAACTTGAGCATTTGGGTCCAAAGCCTCTGTGAACATATTAGCAACTTCATCGAGTTGCCCGATGGTCATTCCGACTCCTCCTTCAACTTGAATCAAACAACCTTGAGCACCACTCACGTCGAGTTCAGCCAGTGGCGCCATCATTGCAGATTTGAGGATAGCCTCGGGGTCATCCGGCTTACCGATGCCAACCAACATGGTAGCTTCGCCTTTTTTCTCGACGATTGCTCGTAAATCCATGAGGTCCAAATTGATGAGACCCATGCGCATCAAGGTCCTGACCAATCCCTCAACTAAATCTTCAACCCATTCAGCGCCCATTTGCCATGCTGT
>CAJJCM010000045.1 GCA_905182635.1 uncultured Candidatus Poseidoniales archaeon | reverse complement strand
CGGATTTGAAACACCACCGCAAAGTGACTCGGGTTCACAAGTACTTGCTGCATCTGTATTAAGCCAAAATGAAGTGACAAAACCCGTAGAAATGAGCACAGCGATTGCCGCCTTATCCTCTGGTGATTCGGGAAACTTTGGAGCTGACGCCGTTCGAAACAATCCGGCTCCACATGCGAAAACTGAACAATTCCGTGAAGTATTCAAGTCATCAAGTGCTACACAAGAGGTCATCGAAAAAGCGAGGGTCGTGAGTATACCTCTGCCCGGGGAACAAAAAGTCCGTTCAACACCGGATTTGCCAGAGGTGGCATCGTCACATGAGTTTCAAACATCTGGTGTCGCTCAGGTTCCACTACCAGGGGCTACTCAATCGTTGCCGGAAATCGAAGTACCTCACGAAAAGATGCCTGAGATGCCGGATTTGGATGATTTATTTGCAGAACAACCCCAAGAAAAAGTACAAGATACCGTACTCCCCACGCTTCCAAATCTTGATGATTTGTTCTGATTTATTTGCATAATTCAATAGAGGTTGGGCGCTTGGCTCATCATATGTGGACTGAGAAGTTTGACCTTCACAGCCATTCGACAAACAGTGATGGACAGCATCCAGTTGAGGATGTTGCTCAAATGATGTCTGATTCGGATGTTCATTGTTGGTCTTTAACCGATCATGATACGATATCAGGATGGGATACTGCCCGTACAGCCGCAGATACACACGGCCTTGTCTTTATTCCTGGAGTTGAATTGACATGTATGCCTGGATTGCAAGCTGATGTCAACATTCTTGAACTGCGAAATCAAGAACGTGCTTCAGATTCGTGGCACCTCTTGGCATATTTTCCTACAATCGAATTTCACAATGAGCAACATAAACAATTCAAGGCTTGGCTTGCCCCTTTGGGTGAGGGTCGAATTCCACGGATGATGGCCATGGTCGAAAAGTTGGCTGAACTTGGAATGCCCGTAGATTTTGATGCCGTCCTCGCTCGTGCAGGTGATTCCGTTGGCAGACCGCACTTAGCAGATGAAATGATTAAATCAGGTTATGTTGAAACTCGGCAAGAAGCGTTCGATAAATGGATCGGTGATGGAAAGCCAGTTCATATCACACGACCTAAACCAAGTATTGTTGAAGCATGCGCAGCAGTCCATGCAGCAGGAGGGATTACTTCACTTGCCCACCCCTTGTATTACTGCATCGATACGGACGCTTTGGTTACCTTTTGTCTTGAATCAGGAGTCGATGCAATCGAATGTTTTCACCGGAGCCACAGTGATGCTTACCGTTTCCAATTGTGGTCAGCAGCCAAGGATTCTGGTCTTTCGGTGACCTGTGGTTCTGATTTCCACGGAATGATGTACAATCAAACGCCAGGTCGAATGGCAGTTCCAACAGCGACTCTTCCGCTTTCCATCAAGAACTCGATGCCGTCTCTTGACGAGACAGTGCATCAATCATGAGAGCGACTTCGAATAAAATCACAACCGGCATCGCCACCAAGAAAAGTGAGAGTGGGTCTGGGGGCGATAGAAATGCTCCCAGCAAAAAGGCGCCAAACCAGATATGCCTGCGATACGAACGTACTGTTGTGCGACGAACAATTTTCATTCTTAACACCAGTAAAGTAACCAGTGGTGCTTGGAACCCTATGGCAGATGCAATCGCAAGATTCGCAATAAATCCGATGTAACTTGTAAGCCTCCATTCTGTCGACAAACCTGCAGTCTGTGCATCCGTAGTCAGATATTCAAGAAGCATAGGGATGAGCCAATTCCAAGCATAATATATTCCTCCCATCAAGAGTAGAATTGTAAAACACAAGGTGGCAAGTAAAGTCTTGTTTGGCCGTGGCGGTTGAATTTCCAATTCTGCTAAACGTTGACGGAGTGCTAAGTTTTTACTCGCCTGAAAACTTCCTTCCAATAAGAATACAATCACAATACAGAGCAAGCCTACGTGTGCTGCAAGTCGGACTTGCAGTAAAATAAACTCGACTGGAGTGATGACAATAATATTGACATCAGCAGGTAATCGGGTTGGGTCGATAAGCCAGGCAATGAAATTCTTGGTCAGAGGAAAAGTCGCCATAAAGCCAAGAGCAAAAACGACCGCAAGCATTTTGACTCTTTTTCGAAGATACAACTGGAATGAAACGAGAATTTCTCCCCCGGGTGAATCAAGCAGTTCATCAACTGCATTGACCAAACCTTCCGCTTCTGCCATTGATGTATGCACGGGGCTGACCCTCATAACACACACTCATTGACCATGTCATTCTTGTTCCCACAGGTGGGATGGTGTAGAATCGTAGATCTTACGATTGTATTTTTTCAATCGTCGAATTCGATTGACGACAAAGGCCGTCATCCACAACGATGCTAATGACAGGAATATTGCTTGCCCCATCTTCTCTTCATGATAATCATTTAATATCCGGACTTGTATAACATCGCCTGAATCAGCATCACTTGGATTATGCATCATGATATAGTGGAATACCCTTGGTGCATCGATGACCAGCTGGCGAGTTTCTCCAGGTCCGATGGTATATGTCTCACCAAGCGATTGCACAATCGACCAATCAATTGAACCATTTTCCATTGCGGCTGGGGCGATACCGACCATGAGCACTACCACTTCCATTGTCAAAGAATCATCGAGATTTGAAACATTGGAATGGACTTGTGCCCCGGGAACGAATTCCTGGATGATCTCAAAACGAGAATCTTCCGGTCCAAGTTGAAAAGATACACGCTCATCAACCGATTCAGTCTGTACTTGAACTGCCATCAGTATGGTCGTCAGCATGAGTAAGGTGACTATTCCTTCAACAAGCAGATGTTGTCGGACTTTCTTGGTTGTTAACCCTTTGAAAAAACTGCCATGGTCGTTACGTAATCGCGGCTGGAGATGATGAATAAACAGGGCACCAACCCCTCCGATAAGCATTCCTAATGGTATGTCGATGAACCAGTGAATTCCGAGATACAAGATGGTGAACATGAATAAGAGTGTATTGATTAAGACAAACATGTGATATCGATAGTGGCGCCATTCTTTCATGGTTCCACCGCTTTCCCTGACATGCAAGTAGTTCAAGAGAAGAATTCCAAAGGGGATCGCAACATGCAGAGAAGGAATAGCATTGTCCAGTGGGTCGTGAGTTGCATAAAATACACTGTACCAGCCTTCATGGTAAAGTAAGGATTCCATCCCTGGAATCCATGAAGAGGTGACTTCAACATTGAAAAAGAGATAATAGGGGACTGCAAGTGCATAAATCAACAAATAATTCAAAGTGACTTTATCAGTCATATCCCTGTCACCGGTGTAGGCAAAATATACTGTAGTGACATAAATCAAAAACAAGTAAATAAACAGATAATGGAAATTCAGGAACGTCGTGAGTGTATCATTGAGAAAAAACTCTTGAATATGTAATGTAAGATTACCTTCAAGTGAATAGACAGCCTCAGTCCAATGACCTGTTTTGAGTTTGATTGGTTCATTCAATGCGTCAGTTATTGCCTTCCATTTGATAATGACAATATAACCCATTGCATGCAAGTAATAGCGCTGGTCATGAATAACCTGCCCCCATTTTCTAAACGGCGTACGCATCGATATATTGTGAGAGGTAAAAAACCAGCAAATTATCGGTGTGAGGAGTAAAATGAGCCCCATCATGATTTGGTAGGGGGTCATATTCAAGGGGCAGTGCCAGTTGATATAAGACATTATGACCGGAAAGTAAAGGCTAGGTCACTTCCAGCATCTCCTCGAGTACTTCACATTCAGATGGTAGACCTTAGAAAGGAGCCCCCCGTGGAGTTGATTGGTGAAGTTGATGTGGCAACAGGCACCAGAGAATACACTTGAAAGTCTCAGGCATGGTATTCAATCCAATGATGGAATTGAATTCGATGTGCGTATGACTCGAGATGGAGAATTGATAATTCATCACGATCCGGAAGTATCCGTGCCAATACAGCAACTCCCTCACGCTTATTCTTGGGTTGAAAATCATACCCTCGATGAATTAACGTCACTCGGTTTTCTTTCTTTTCGTTCAATGTTAGAGGATACCCAACTCCAAACTGAATGGAGAGATAAGGGTAAAATGGGCTGTGTTGAATTCAAACGTCCGCATCCACGTGCGCTCTATGGGGGCGGATTTTTCGGCAAGAAGCAGCATATTTCACATGTAGCAATGATGATGGAACAAACCGAATTACTTCTCAAAGAGTTTGAAATCCCATCTGAGAATACGGTGTATTATTCCTTTCATACGGGTATGGAATCTTCGGTTCAATCCTCCGGTGCTGGACGTCCTTGGGCTGCGTTAGCCCCTTATGTACCACCTTTCGGGAACCATCACACCAAACGTATGCGGGGTATGACCCAGTTTTTTACCACTTCAATTGCCCGATTAATTGAGTCAAATCGTCGAGCAGGTGCGTCAATGACTCCATGTGCAATCGAGTATTTCACACCTCCAATGAGTCGGATTCCTCTGGGCTATGCCGGTGGATTATATGGTGCGAAAGCGGAGCGATTAAGTTCGAGGCAACGTGGTTTTCCGATTTATGTTTGGCCTACTCCATTGGACCTCGAACATGATGTACTGGCTGCAGGCTTGACGGGTTTGACTGATTGTTCCGATCCAGAAGCCTCTTGGCTCCCTTCGGGTCATTTACGCTGGACTCACCCTGCTACTCGACCTTTGGATGCCATTCAGCAGCAAACCTTGATGAACGCTACTCACGAGAATCATAAAGAAATCTTACATCAACTCCGATGTGAAACGACCCCTTGGTCCGAATGTGATCTGCAACGCCGTAACGAGTTGGTCGAGATGTGGCGTAAGAAATGGAAGTGGGAAGAATCGACTTCAAGCATTCTTGAACGTTCCAAAGATGCGACTCCACCATGGGAGGCGATTCGGCTCATTGGTCATCGCGGTTCAGGTAAGACTTCACGGCCAGTGTTCAAGTGAGTATCACTCGACATGACGCAAAGTTTGCGCTTCAGCAATATATTTCGGTCGGTAAATTGGTGTACCTTTTCCATTGCGGAACACACTGCGTTCATCAACAATTTGAGCGCCGATTCCTGCAACACGTGCCCATCCGAAGAAAGTGGTGTAATAGGTTGGGTCAGTCAAGCCGGCGTGGTGCAATAAAGCACCACTGGCGATATCGACGTTGGCATTTGGGTTGCGAATTTTCGGATTTTCGGACAATACACGAGGTACGACCTCGCGAAGCGTAGTGATGATTTTGAAATTTTCATCATCAGGACAGATTTCTGAACCCAATTTGAACTGGACTGTTGCACGAGGGTCCTCAGTCCGAAGAACAGCATGGCCAAAACCAAAAATAGGTCGGTTTGCCTTCAATTCAGCCCGAACAAATGCTTCAACTTCAACAGGGTCACTCGTTCCAACTTTCAGAACAAATTCCAAACATGATTGGTTTGCCCGACCATGAAGTGGCCCAGACAAGGCATTCATTGCACCTGCCATTGAAGAATATACTGTGGCTTTACTCGATGCAGTCGCCTTGCCGACAAAGGTCGAGAGATTACCGCCACCATGGTCCATATGAAGGACGAGGTAGGTCGAAATTATTTGACTCATTTTCACAGGGTCTGTATCATGCAAATCGAGTGTTCGGACAAAACGCTCAACCATCGAAAGCGAAGTATCATCAGCAGGAATGTCTTGTTCTCTGCCTTCTCTGATTCGAAAGATAAGTCCCATCAAACGGGGCATTCGAGCGATGAGATTGAGTGCATCTTCTCTCCAATCATTGGTCGTTTCAAGCATTCCGAGTGTGTGGATGCCCACACTCAGCCAATCCATTGGGTGGCCGAATTTAGGTAGAGTTTTCAGTACCGATTCAAGGTCGCCAGGTAGAGCAGCACGAGAGGCGAGGTCTTGGCGAATTGCAACCGACTGTTCTGCGTTTGGTAATTCCTTGTTAAACAGCAGATAAACGATATCTTCCGGTTCGAAAGTAGCCAATTCAGTGATTGGATAACCGCAATAATGAACCCCTTCAGTGGGTGTGACGAAAGAGGTGCGGCAAGTTCCGACAGGAACTCCACGCAGGCCAGTGTTTAGGTGCTTCTCTGTCACTTCCAAAAGCACCTCATTCTCAGCCATAATGTCCCCTTCGGTACCACCCACTTACCTCTTTCGTATAAAGACGGCTCTTCTTTATGCAAATCATAAAGCCTCAAAAGCGACCTTTTTTAAGATGAATCGAGATTCTATCTTTTACTATGTGGTGGCCACGAACGAAATCCCTTGGTAGATTCTCTGTCAGCGAAAATATGGATTCGGACCGTTTCACCATCGATAAGAATTGCATCATCTGCAGTAAGCCCAGGGCATGCATCTTTCACTTTCTTCCAGGCTCGGTCGGTGGCTAAGTTCTCACCCCACCATGGGAATGCAGCACATTGCTGTGGGCGAACTTCGTAAATCATGCATTGTTTGTTTTCATCCAAATTAATACAGACTCCATCTTCAGGCCGGCTTTTCAACACATAACGCCCATCGAGCGTTTGCCGACAATCACGTTCAAGCCAGTCCTCGACCTCCATTTCATTTGCCGAAGATATTCGTTCAGCATCAGTTACTGAGAGATAGACAATACCACCGGGTTCATCGCAGCACTTACCGCAACTTGCTTGGCATGAAAAGGCAACGCCTTTCATCCACCATGGCGCTCTCATACTTCTTCACCTGGGACGAGTCTATGGACTGAATGGATTCGGTCGAGTCGAATTATCCGAGTCACTTCTTCATCATCAAGTAAGTCCGACGCCCTGTTCTTTCGTACATCAATATCCCCTTCATCTTCACGCTCATGGCTCTTCAAAGATTGCTCTGTTGAAGTTGGTTTTCGCCGGCCGACTTTGCGTCTCTTCTTTGGGGCGTCATCCGTTTCCATATCGGGCCAGGGGTCTCGTTCAGGATCCAATTCAATGAGATTTCCTTCCATTGCCCTCAATTCATCAGTAATCGAAATCAATTCATCCATCGATGCTTCGGAGGTTCGTTTCGACAGATCCACTAGCTTTGCTTCAATGTGGGCAAGTTGCACAGAACTTTGGCGGAAATCGCTTTCAAAAGTATTTATTTGTGTATCAAACGCTTCATCCAACTCGGTAAGTAAGTCAGCAGCACGCCCATAATCACGCTCCTCGATGTGTCCTTTACGTGTGATGAGGTGCTCCTCTCGCTCATGCAACGCGAGAACCGAAGATGCAGAAGGTGCAGTGTCTTCGAGTGCTACTTTGAGATAAGCAGCATGACGGGCATCTGCTTCTTGTGCCAACGCTTGTGTATCGATTTCAGGAGGGTTATACGTATCGACTCCTATTTCAGGGAGTTCCGAATACAGCTCAATACCACCATGAACCGTGTCGCTGTAGATGGTATCGACGGCAGAAGCGACTAATCGAGTTGCAATATCTTCGACGTTTTCGCGTTCAATCGGCACCGCTTCAGTTCCCTCTTCCATTTGGTTTGAAAGCAGTGCAGTTACATCATCGCCATCGAGAATATCTCGACCGGATTGGAGGGCGAGAGCGACCAAATCGAAGTTTGCTTTGGTTGCACGCCAGCCAATTATGTCTTGTAAAACCATACTGGCGAGTTGACCGTCATTCATTATGAATCCCTTCTTTTGAGCCAAACTCCGAGCATACAGTACCATGCTGGCGGGTTTAGGAGCGCCGAGGTGAACCGAAGCAGCATTGCGAGTTAATTCCCATAAACGCGATGTTGGCCAATCTTCGGGTTCAGAATTCGAAGAGAGGAGGATATGGACACCCATATTGAGCGCATAATCAAGCATTGTTCCGAGTTCATGCGCCAGTTCAGGGTTCCTGGCACATTCATGAAGGTCATCAATGGCAAGCAATCGAGCATTTACAAGACTATCTTGCCAGCCTTTAGGTAAATGCTGAAGGCCAGATAGATCTGCAGCAGAGAGGAGATATACATTCCCTTCTTGGCGGCGAAGAACAGCTTGTGCAGTCGCATGAAGGAGATGTGAGCGGCCAGTTTCGGTAGGTCCGATAAAAATCAGTGGATTCAGTGACCCTCCTGGGGAATCGACAATGGCTTCCGCTGCCTGCGTGGCGCGATAATTTTCGTTGGTGGTGAACCATTGTTTGAAACTCATGCGACTCTCAGGGCGCAAACGTTGAGGCCATGCCCCCTCTGTAGGGACAGTCACATCATGGTGAAAGGGTGAATCGGAATCAACAGGTGCCAAATCCGGCGGTAAGGCCAGAGTCACACGACCTCGTTGTTCATCGAGAATCCGCTCCCACACAGGACGACCATCTTCCTCCATTCCGACATAACCGTCTTCTGTTTCTTCGGAACCGCCCGTATGTTGTTCAATTTCCTCATAGGTTCGTTGCCGTAAAGAGCGTATGCGGCGTGCAGCAATATCTGCTAATGAGTCACCATTTGATTTAAGGTCGAGAGAGGGTCTTCTACGTTTGCTTTCTTTCCCCAATACCTTATCTGCGACTACATCAAATGTCGGTCGCTCGACAATACCTGTTCTCTGTAGAAGCGTTCCTTGTCGCTGATCCTGAACGTTTTGTTTTCCAAGCAGTCGATTCATTTTCGATTGAGAGGATTGCGAATCCTTATTTGTTGGAATTCTGATTCGGTCAATTCCAGTTCCGGATTTGTTGAGATGTTGTTTTGCCAACTCCAATGCAAGAGCTAAATTATCTCGGCGGTCGCTCATTTCTTCGCACCTTCCAATTCCTTTTTCAATCGCGCACGGTCTTCGATATCCCAAGCACTGAGTTTCATTTCAATCGGTGATTCTGTTTGCTGGCGAGAAGCAGATTCACGAATCGCTTCTTTCGGTTGTGGTGAACTTGACACACCAGGTCGTGCGAGTAAAGGCGTGAGTTTAGTTGGTGTATTGATTGGTTGGCGCCCTTTTAGTGATTCAAGTGGCCGCTTTGGAAGAGGCGTATCTGGTAGGTTGAACTCTTGGTTGTTGACCTGTTGTCGTGTCGCATCATAGAGCGACGAATCATTCTTCGCTGATGATTTCACTCGCATACTTTCAACCGCTTTGTTCTGGCGATTCTCGTAGGCTTCAAGTGAATTCGAAAATGTGCTTCGTGGATTTGTGTGCGAACTTTCAATGTCCACAAAATCCTTTGCAATTTGTGCATTTTCGACTGCGGCTTGAATACCTTGTTGATTCCGAGGAGTTGTTCGGGTAACGGTTGGTTTTCTTCGCCTTCGAATCCGTTGCGGTTTTCGTGGTTGATTGATACGAACAATGTCATTTACAATGACTTCAGCCACCGATTCATCGATTTCAACAGATGGTTTCGTTTGAGTTGGTTCATTCTTCTGTACGAATTCTTCTCGCAAGTCTTGACTTTCTTCGACGGCGCTCGACTCGAGTATCGTTTCGACCGGACGAGTTTGGTTCAATGTTTCAACAAAATTGATTTCACTTTGTTCGGTCATGGCATCAGAAGGCTTTGCTTCAGGTTCAGCCCACTCACGAACAACTGTGTCAAGAGATTCCGTTGCGGCTTGTATATCTTCTGAATCAGGCGATTCAATTCCTCCCTCCATTGTTCCAAAGACGGTTGACTGTGGGGGAGAGTCCCCTGCATAGGATGGCGAAATTGCCTGTTGTAATTGCTGTTCAATCCATTGCCTTTCTTCATCACTTGGTGGCGCACAGAGCGGGTGGTCGAGTATACGTTCAGGTTCGAGGTTCCAATGCTCAAGAACCGCCGGTTCAAGGTCAGTCATGTAGCGTGATAAATGCTGACGGGTCGTCATTGGAAATGCATTGAAGTCACCTGTTGCCAAGAATATATGGTCTTCGAGACGTACCCCGTCGACAATATCGCGCAAGAAATCAACGACGCGTTCATCGCCATGGAGGCTGGAGAGATATTCAACACCTTCAAGAACGACAACTGCGCGAAGATTTTCCCAAAGAAACGCGTCAATTTTCCGGCGAAGATTTTCCAATGTTGGTTCAGTCGAACGCACATCTCCATTTTGAGACAGCCATGAGCTGGATGCAATCGGAATGTTGTGCTCTACATTGAGCGCTTCAATGTTATGCCTCGCAAGTACATACAATGGGCGCCCATGAACAGCCAAATGTCCAGCAAGATCAAACAGGGGTGCTGGATTCATTGAGTCGAAAAAGTAAGCATCTCCGGGGCGCAACATTTTTTCAATCCCATCAAATCGTCGCAAGAGGGCTTTGCTACGTTGGCGAATTGCTTCTGGTGCTTCCACCATGACTTCGATAACGGGTAAGCGTTCTTCTCGATTCCAAGTACTCGCTCTCAATTTAGATTTTGACCACCATTGATGTCCTTCATCCGTTTGTTCCGTTTGTTCATCGACCTGAAAGAGTGCTTCTTGGTGAAGATTGAGAATTTGGTTGAGGTCAGGTAAAGGCAGTTCGTGAATAGCGAGCAAAGCATCAATCAGCACTGCATCACTTTCAATATCCAGTAAGGCTTCGAGAGACATTGTGATTGCATCTGCTTCATGCAACGCGAGCATCGGTTTACCTTCTCGAAATGCAACGATGCCAATTCGTGGCATTTGCTCCTTTGGCCTGCGTTCAATTCTGATGTAGCCTGAGGTTCCTAATCGCGCCATATCGATCGACAGTAAACGCAAAGTTTCGGGTCCGCCACGGCGAACTTCAGTCACATCTCCTTGCGGTAGTTCTACCATCTCCCCTCACCTCTACGGGGTGATGCTTACGAGACACTTCTTGAAGGGTGCGGCTCGATTGAACATAGAATGGACTTTTCTTCAATCCGCACCTTGAGCCGGATGTATGTTCACTTCACATTTCTGTAAGGCACCGTGAAGTTGAAAGACAGCGGGTCGATGGTTAAATATGGGCGAGGGGCGAGGTGAATTGTCGGTTGAAATGCGACGCTTCATTTCGTTGGAACTTGCGCGTCCATTCGTGTATCGTTTTCTCGGTATTCTCATCATCTATTACCTTCTTTTTGCTGGTCTTCTGTATGTTCTCTTTTCGAGTGTGAAACTCTTTTATCAACTCTCTTTGGGCGGTACTATTCTTGCCGCTATTGGAATCATATTCATTGGTGGTTTCGGTACCTTTTTCATCTATCTCAAATCACCTTTACTTCGAGTTCCTTTGGCAGTGAATCTAAATCATCCATTCATGGGTGACCTCGAATTTGGGGCTGCACTCGTCATGGTCCGATATTCAGATGGTACTTGGGGTGATGTGGGGGCGGGCAGAGTTCGACTGACCAATGATGAATTAATTGGGGGCTCCTTACTCATCCGTGACGATGAGACATATGCAGTCCTTGGTCATTTTAGTCCATTACCTCAAACTCATTCAGCACTCAAACGCTATGTGATTCTTATCAATCAAGCCATCGCTTTGCGTGATGCGGTAAATGGCACTGAAGATTCAATCGAATCTGCCCGAGAGCGGGAGCAACTTGAATCCGGTTTACTTGAACGTTCATGGCTTGAAGAACAAGAGTCGATAGAAATTGAACCTGAAGGTTTGTTTTCCAAATTCCGCAGGGAATAAGAGATGTTTGCATTAAATTAGAGCCTTTACATTGAAAACCTCAACCTCTACCGCAGAACGTGGAATCTTCTGCGCGATGGCAAGGGTATCTTACGGTACTCAGTTCGAACGAGCGTGAAACCCTCTTAGGTACATCACTCTCACGTCGGTTCACAAAGTTACCACTTTGGCTCTCACACCCATCGAATATTTCTGCCTTTTACGGACTCTTAGTATCGCTTGCTTTGCTTCTCCCTTACCGATTCGCACAAGACTCAAACGGTTGGTTTACCAATTGGATATTTCATTCAGCATTGATTATGGTTGCTTGTCTCCTGCTGGGTATGATGTCATTGATTATTGTGAGCATTTCAAAACGCTTTCCAGTGGCCCCTCCTCGCTACATACTCTATCCAATGCCATTTGTTGGATTTGCCTTGCTGTCGATTTCTCTAACGGAAATGTTGACTTTGCCAGTAAGTTTCATCTGGCTCCTCTTATTGCTTCCAGGTCCGATGTATGTCCACCTTTCATGGGCACCTCGCTGGCGCTTATTGCGTCAATTGGAAAATGGTGTGAATCCCTTCGCACATCTTGATATAGACCACAGAAATGATTCAAATGAGATTGAAGATATCACCGATGGCGATGAAGAGTTACTCTCAGTCATCAATGCACTGGAAGAGGAATGAGTTCAGATCAAGTCGAGTGTTGGTCCCACTTTTTCGAACAAACGGAGCACTTCGTCCAAATCCTCTCGGGTAAGTCCTGCGGACATTTGCGTTCGAATTCGGGCTTTGTCACGAGCAACCATTGGAAACACAATCGCACCAGCCATTACGCCCTCGTCACCAAGTGCTTTGGTCATGGCCTTAGCAACGCTTGATTCTCCACACATCACCGGGATGATAGGGGTGGCCGAATTACCGGTATCGAATCCGAGAGATTGCAATTCTTTGCGGAAGTAGTTCGTGTTGTCCCAAAGTCGAGCGTGATGTTCCGGTTCATCCATCAAAACTTCGATGGCTGCCTTTTGAGCTGCTGCAACACCCGGTGGTTGCGAGCCAGAAAGGAGCCATGAGCGAGAATGATTTAGTGCATGCGTACGGGTCATTTCCGTACCAGCAAGAATACCGCCTTGGACACCAAGTGCTTTCGAAAATGAACCGGTCTCAAAGTCAACCTTGCCTTGGAGATTAAAATGCGCAACAATCCCCGCACCTTTGTCGCCAAGTACACCTTCTCCATGACAATCATCGACGTAGACCATTGCCCCGTATTCTTCCGCCAATTGTGTCACTTCATCGAGTGGAGCAATATCTCCATCCATCGAAAAGACACCATCTGTGATGATGAGTTTCCGTTCAGAATCTTCATGGGCTTTGAGGACTGCTTCCAACTCACCCATGTCATTGTGGGCATAGACACCCCTACTCGCCTTGGTTAAACGAACGCCATCAATAATTGAACCATGATTGAGTGAATCACTGATAATCACATCTTGAGGTCCGGTGACCAAGGTTGGAATGAATCCAACATTGACTGTATAACCTGCGGAATAAATGAGAGATGCTTCAACACCCTTGAATTCTGCTACTTTCTTTTCTGCTTCCAAATGAATATCCATCGTTCCAGCAATAGCGCGGACACTTCCACTTCCAGCACCGTATTTGATGGTCGCATCAAGCATAGCTTGCTTAACTTTTGGATGGGTAGTGAGGTTGAGGTAATTGTTCGCCGAAAGCATGATTGTCGGCTTACCGTTCATCTGGCAGCGAGGTTGATTTGGACTTTCGAGAGTAGGCGGTTCCCAAAGGAGAGAGTTCTCCGACAATTCATCAAATCGAGTTTTCATCCATGTCATGTCACCCGGCATATGCTCTCCCCAACTGAACGCATCAGTTCACCGTTCAAGTTCTTTCGGGCTTGAGGGGATGAAATCACAATGTTGTAACCATGCACTCAAAAAGGGGTGGGCATTGGGCATGATATGCGTCTGACTGGAACGGTGAGCAGTGGCTTAGGCCGCGCGCATATCTTCATGGCACAACCGCATTATCAAGAACAATTCAAACATCTTCTTGGCGGGACTGCTTGGCCAGGGACATTGAATCTTACCATTCAAGGTCAAGATTTGGTACACTACATTGCCTTACGAAGAAAATCTGGTATTGATACTCTGGATGCATCTGATACAGATCGTTCCGCTGCATCAAACGTCGATGTTTCGATGTACGATGCTCATCGTATTCGTGGATTTTTACGTGATGGCGTTTCATTTGGTGGAGCTACAGCATTCTTGGCGGTGTTAGAATCAGGCGATGCTACGGTAGAGTGTGCCATTTTAATTCCAGACCTGACACGGCATACCGATGTCGTAGAAGTCATTGCCTGTGCTTTCTTGCGTGAAAAACTTTCACTCGAAGATGGCAACATCGTCCAGATTTCCGTCAAGTGACCGGAGTATGTTTGACGATTGGTAATTCACCAATGCCCGCCCATTCCTGATATAAGAGATTCTTGAGTTCATGCCGTGCACCTTCTCGCCATCGCTTTCTCATTGTGCGCTCAACTGCCGGTCCCATTGGAGGTGCAGTGAGGGGTGTGTCCCCCTGCTTTGCCATTGGTAAAGGAAATTCATTCCAATCAACGCCCCAGAGTATGAGCCAATCCGGTGGAGCCACTCCAAAATCAACTTCAATTTCTGGATGTCGAATCGCTTGTAGAATTTCGGTTGGTTCAAGGTCTCCGATACACATTCGATGTAAGGCCATAGCAGTTCGTCGAACTTGATTCCAAAGAAAAGCCTCGCCTTTGATTTCAAAACCGATGGTTCGTCCATTGACAATCCATGGCGTACACGAAAGGATTGTTCGCATCGGGTTTTTCCCTTCCTCGAGACGGGCAAAATTGGTCGCGTCGTAGGTTCCTTCAAACATCTTCAACCAATCGACAAATTGTTCACCGGGATACTTCCAAAATTCAATTCCTTCAAGTCGATAACGGTACACTCGGTAATTTGCCATACGTGGATTCCATTGCTCATTGACTTCACGAACATCAAGGAAGGCGATATCCTTGGGTAAACGGTCATCCAATGCTCGAATCATCTTACGAGGTGTTAATGCATTCCAAAGTTCTCTGTCGATTGTAACTACGCCTCCATTGAGACGTACATGGACGCCAGCATCTGTTCGGCTGGAGAGGACTAAGTTATGTTCAGTCGATGAATTATCCAGCCATTTGAGACTGCGAAAAACTCGAATCAATTCACCCTGGACTGTTTTAACATCTGGTTGGATTTGGCTTCCATGATATCCATCACCGAGGTAGCCAATACGAAAGGCGAGACGAACGCTCGGGTCCGCCATGTATTCACCTCAATCTTCACGTTGGAGCATCTCGATTGCATCTTCAGGTGAAAAGCCTAATCCACCTACTGACCAGATGAGCGCTTGCTTCAACCAAGGTTGAACCATTGGATTTTGCTTGCTTGGGTCCATCACTTCGATAGCATCGACGATGTTTCGGCTCGCAGTAAACAGGATCTCATCAACGGGGATGTCTTCAAGTTCAAGACACCGAGCATAGCGTTGGAATTCTTTCACAGCTACAGGTATACGGCGACATTCAAGGGCAAAAGTTGCGAAGTCACCGATATACTCTGTGTTTTCCTCGTCCATTTGCATGGCTTTTTTGTAAGCCATCATGATTTTCCCACCTGGGATGACATCCTCTTGTGCTTCTGCATTTTTCATGTTGGCAAATTCTGCAAACATATGATGAACTTCGGCATTGGTTTTGTGAATCCCCATCATTTCATCTAGGTCAGCAATAGCGCCGTCTAGGTCACCACTGCGTAGTTTTTCGATTGGTCCTTGGAGTATTTCTTCGTTGCTCATATCATCGCCTCTATCTCTGCGGGGTTGTATTCAGTTTTTGAAGCACACGGCGAACCAAGTAGAAATCAGTTCTCTTCGCCGGAGGCGACGATTGTGTCTTTCAAGTCTTTAAGGAGATTTGATTGACTGTGTTCCTTGTGCTTTTCGTTGAGAAGTGCCTTGGCCTTTTCCCAATGTCGAATGTTATACATACAGTGTTTTGGATCTGGACGGACAACTCGAATGGTTCGTTGATAGGTAAGTAGGCCAATGACCGAACGAAGAATGCCTTTGCCTGCTTTCTCTACCGCTGAGTCTCCATCTCTTTCAGTGGTTCCAGGTATGGCGCCTGCCATTCCGGACCCTGTATTTTCCTCTACAATGCCGACGCCTGAATCGGTCATTATGGTGACGGTAGCAAAACCAAAGATAGTGCCAACCGGTGAACGTTCCACCATCACTTCAGAAATACGATCGAAGAGAATTCGGCGGTGCGAACGTGAAAGTAAGAAACTGTGTTCAAAAATGACAGCATCTGTGGTGACAGCGTAATGGAAACTTCGCTGGTAATAGAATGTCATAGCCATGTAGATTCCAACAAAACCCAGTCCGAATAATGTGTAGTTGTATTCATCAAGTGGGATAAAACCTCCAATTGGTTTGTTCATTCCAATGATGTTATCAGTGAAATAGAGCAATAAGTCATCCAATTGAATGACTAATGGCGTCAACGTGATGATGAGCAGGCCAATGGTGACCCATCGGCCAGATGTTGAAGCATTCATCAAGCGATTCATCCAAGTGACGAACAGCATAACAAAAATAAAACCAAAAGGCCACTTTTCTCCACCCGTAATATCAATGATCGTTAAGGTGACTTTGAGAAATCCACTCGAATCTTCTGAGGAGAGTGAATTTGCGTTATCGAAAATAAAGTGAATTGCAAGGACCAAAAGTCCAAGTAAATACAAGCCGATGAAGGCAAAGGCACTCGGACGTTTTGTCAATAACACTTCTTCACCAGAAATCAAACGAAATGTCTTCGATAAGCGTGCTTGTTCAGCTTCATATTTCGCTTCAACAGTAGTTTGAGTATCTACATTTGGTTCTTCATCGGCATCGGATTCTTCACTCATTGAAATCTCTCCTCCTCCTTGTGTGGTACTCCACGCACATAATACCTTTGCACAGTGAAGTATCTAAATGGAGAGAAAGGTTTGCACTTTCCGTTGCGGTTAATGCAATAATCCCCATGAATGTTCAGCATTTCCTCTTGCCCATTCATAATCTGATTCTTTGCGTGTCCCGAATTCATCTTGAATTCTTAGATACTTCAACTCAAGAGGATATTCATTGTAGGTAAGATGAGACTTCAGGCCACCACGTGTTGGTTGATTAAAGGTCCAGTGCGCCCGTTCGATTGCCTGAACACGAAGTTCAATCTTGGTTCGCCCATTCCACATCTTGACCTCAAAAATTGGTAAAGGAGCGCCAGGAGTGTGACCATGCTCACCTTCTGTTAGTTCAGATGCCAGTTTCCGTACCAGTACTTTGGTAAAACGTTCGGTCCGTTTATTGATTGGGTCATGGAATAAGCCACCCTGTGAAAGTCCGAGGTGTCCGGTGTCTCGACGCTTCCAAGGGCGATTGTCACGGGCACTGACCGTAAAGGAGAGATGTGGCAGGAACCAATCGATGTACGAGCCATCGTTGAGATGGAGCATTCCCCAATACCAAGGGACCGAGGGTGCCTGAACGCAAACTTTCTGAAAATAAGCTGTGCCTGATACTTCTTCGTCATCCAATGTCCCTTGTACACGTGTTCCATGCAGACGAAGGATATCGTAGCCCATATTTGCAGCATAATTTGCACTCGCTTGTCGTGCTGTCGATAACGCCGAATTCCAAGGGGTGAGTTGAAGATCAAATATTTTCGGGACCTTTGGATGTGATGCCTCTTCATCCGTGGCTAATCGAATCCAAAACGCACTCAAATCACTTTTCAATCCCATTGAAAGGTCCTTGTCCAAAAGAGGTACGACTGCCCCACCACCTTTGCCGGACTGAACTGACTTTTTAGGCCAATTGGGGTGGGTATCGGGGAGTGAAATAATGCGGCATATTTGTTGAATGACAGGCTCATGCATTTGTTTTCCATCGAACCACCATGCACAAACCATTCCATCTAATGCCATTGCTTTTCCATCATCACTTCCGGGCCTCCCTGCTGGCATCCAAGGCACCCCGTTCACTTCAACAAGAGCGTTGTCTTTGGTCGACCAGAGTACCATCAGTTGTCGACCACTCGGACGCCCATCCGGGTCGTCGAGCATGACCAGCCACCACCACCAATCCCAAGTGAGGTGGTTGAGAGGTGGGCGTTCTTGCAAGGACCACAGTTTGGAAAGGTCTCCCGAAAATGCAGTCATCTCAGTCATTATTGAATCTCCTTACCCTTGAATATAGCGCCACCAATGAACCAGAGTATCGCTGCTTGGAACAGCATCACTAATGTGGCTACAATCATTGCAGTGAAAGCCGAAAGTCCGAGGCCGGGTTTGGATGAAAAGAAATCCAGTGGTCCAGACCCTTCTAAGGATGAGTCAAAGTCCCATCCACTTCCTTGTCCTCCACCACCCCACTGGCCCATGACGATGAATAAATCGAGGTTTGGCCAGACCAGCATTGCCGCAGCATCAACAATCATCAATGCCCATCCAATCACTGAAAACCTCAGTAACATTGCATCTGGTGCACCCATCGAAAGCAAAGCCATTCCCAGTTCCCATGCAGCAAATGGTATGGCAAGAATAATTCCGTATTTCCAAAAGACACCAAGTGCATTGAATAACATTCCATACACGAGCGTCGCCATCATGGTAGCGAAAATTATAGCCAACCAAACGCCGAGGTCCGCAAATCGAAAGAAAGCATCACCAGAACCGGCAAAGCCAGAAACCAGAGCACCAAGAATCCCAAGAACAATGACATAAGGCCAAACGATTCCGAGATATCCCAATGTACGATAGAGGAATACTTCTGAGCGTGCAATTGGTTTGGCAAGCATAAAGTGCATTGTACCAGAAGACATTTCGTCACGAATAAGGCCAGTTGCCATGAATAAAGGTAAGAATATACCCAGCAAGAGAACAAAACCCAATTTCCCAATGGAGAGAACGAATGCCATATGGATTGCTTCACGTGAATACGCATCTTCATCCGGATCTTCGTCAACACCTGAATCAGCAAGAACATTGGAGTAAATTCGACCATCGGACAACCTGTAGAAATCGACGATAATATCGCAAGGTATACCATTGTTATCGGTATCCTTTTGTGAATCTGTTTTGTTCGAATTCAAACAATCTCCATCGTCATCAATTCCCGTTGTTTGTGAACCTATTTTGGAATTAATATCCCAATCAAAACCATCTTCATTGATGTACATCGAAATCGGGTCCGGTTCAATCGGAGTGTCAAACAATCCCGGATGTGATTCACTGTCCCAAGGGTCAGTACCTAAACGAAGTTCTTGTCCCTTTGGATATCCGTCGTTATCATAATCTGTAGAATCACCATCGTTATCAACCGACTCAAATTCAGAACCCATCACATCGATGTAGATTAAGAATATCAAAGCCAGTGCTGTAAAACCGACGCCGAGAACAACCCATGTAGAAGTTTTTGTCCGGTATTGGCGGAGGGTGAATTCGACAATGGCAGAAGCCTTACGGTCAAATGCGCGATAGATGGTATCCGGTTTGGTCGCCATCACATCCCCCCTCCTGAAGTGAGGTAGCCCAAAATTGAAGCTAAATCGTCATCGGGATTATCGATGGTTGAAACTTTGTGATTATTGTCAACAATTATACGAGGGAGTTGTGAATGAATTGCACCAAGATTATGAGTTTGGATCGAGATGTTTTTCCCATCTGGGAACGAGACACCGTACACTTCATCAATGTCGATCACATCCTTTGCCAATTCTTTTGGGTTTTCTGCTTGAATTGAGATTCTGTGAGGGATTTTGTCAAGGCGTTCTCGAATTGAATGCAAATTTCCTAAAGCAAGTAACCGCCCTTGATGTAGAATGACTATTTGTTCAGTAATACGTTCAATTTCTTGCAAGATGTGGCTGCTGACAAGTACTGTTCGCCCCATTCGTCCCAGTTCCCGAATCAGATTCATGATGGTTGTTCGAGCAAGAGGGTCACAGCCTTGGAGTGGTTCGTCAAGAATAATCAATTCTGGGTCATTGACCAATGCATGAGCAATTTTTGCTCGTTGGCGCATGCCCTTGGAATACTGTCCGATTTTTTTATACGCTACATCGGTTAATCCGACGAATTCTAAGACTCGATTTGCTTCAACACTTGCTTCATCGCGTGTCAATCCATTGAGTCGTGCAAACGTCGAAACAAAGCCATAGCCAGTCATCCAATCATACATCTTTTCATGCTCTGGTACAAAGCCAACGCGTGCATAAGGTGCAGGATTTTTCCAAGGGTCAGTACCAAATAATTTGATGCTCCCTTGACTTGGTTTGAGTTTTCCCATCAGTAAATTGAACAAGGTAGATTTCCCTGCACCATTCATCCCCAATACACCAGTGACGCCACCGTTCAAAGCTAAAGTTATATTTGATAAAGCAAAAATCCGGCCATAACTTTTGGATACATTCTCCAAAAGTATTGCAGGTGCAGATACTTCGGGCACCCATTGCTTGGTTTCTGCCGCCCCTTGTTGGTCAAAATCTGGAATCATTCTCGAGTCACCTCCATTGAAGAAACGCGTGTGGTTAAGACATACAATGCTAAGGCGTTCATTGCCACAAGTGACGCCAACGACCAAGTCCATGAGTATTGGTCATAGGTTGGTTGTGTTCCGATAATGGCTTGTCCAACATGCGCCAGACAATCGTAGGGTGAGATGAGATAAAGGATTTCGCGGTCAAAGAGATTTGAGACGATAAATGCCAATATTTTGGTGCCGAGAATAATTGAAAGTAAAGCAATCCCCGGGAAAAATTTGCCCTTGGAAACGCTTGACAAAGAAAGTCCAATACTGGTGTAGGTGAAAATCAATAATACAGCGCTGAAAACAGTCGCAAGGAACATAGGTAATGTGTCAATAATCCACGCCCAGCCACGCCCCATTGCTGCGATTTCAGCAAAATAGTAGAGCGATAATGAGACCAAGATGATCAATCCTTGGATGAGGGCAACAGAAAGAAATTTCATTCCAACATAATCAAATCGGGTAATTGGACGTGAAAAATAGAGCGCAGAGGTGCCATGTTGTCGGTCCTCAGAGATGACGCCTCCCACCAACAAGGCAGCAATAACTGGATAGTAGAGCATATTCCGTGGGAAGAATCCGAGCACGTGGCCATAGAGATTATCACGGCTCACACCCCATATTGAATGGAGGCCTGAGTCACCGATTAATGCTGACACCAACGTCAAACCGACATCAGTTAACGACGCAATAAAGACCACCAAGAGATATAATCGGATTGGCATCCCCCAGGGTCGGTGACCTTTCTTGAATATTCCGAGTAAGTGGTGGCGTAGGATGGCCCAATTCCGCATCCAACGCGGGTTGAGTTGGCCGTTCCACTGTTTGTATTGAGGTTTGAATACCTGTCCATCAGGCTTTGGTGCCGAAGAAGCTGTTGTTGTAAAGTCTTCATCACCTTCAGTCGAGCCCCAGGCTGCTTCAAGTCGTACCTTTCCGGTGACGGGTGTTTCAGCAGCATACTCAACCGGTTGTGGTGTAATCGCTGCAGCCATTGGTGGTGTATTCTCCGAAGTCGTCATGCTGAACCACCCCCCATATATCCGGGCGCATCAACCTTACGTGCTTGTGCAGGAGATGACAACAAGTCTTCACTGGTCTTCACTTCATAGCCGAGGTTTTCCATAATCGAGAGAAACAAGTCCTCCAACGATGCTTCGTATTCATGCATTCGACGTATTTGTGCACCGACATCGGCAGCGCATTGTAAGATCATAGAAGTCGTGTCTTCTTGTTCATGGAGAATGCGCATAACCCTGCCTTCTCTTCGAACGCCCATGCCCCGTGCAATCATCGCTTCCTCCAAGCGTGATGCTCCGCCCCAGACGTGAATCTCAATTTCACGGTCAAAGGCTTTGAGGTCCTCAATTCGACCTTGAGCGGCTAGTTTCCCTTTGTGTAAGAGGATAAAATTCTCACAGACTCGTTCGACATCATCCATTAAATGTGAAGCCATGAGTACTGAGCGATTTCCAGTCTTAACTGTATGCGTGAGCGTTTCAATCATGTAATTACGTGCAGAGATATCAAGACCATTTGAAGGTTCATCGGCAATAATTAATTCCGGGTCATGAATAAGGGCACATGCGAGTTTAGTCGCCTGTTTCATTCCTGTTGAGTAGCTCCCAATATTACGATAGCGTTGTTCGCCCAATCCCACATACTGCAATGTTTCGTGTGCACGAGCAAGAGCAATTGTCGGGTTCATGCCGAGCAATTCACCCGAATACCGTACTTGATGAATCGCTTCCATATCGGGATTCAAGCAATCGTATTCGGGCATGTACCCGATCCGAGAGCGAATTTCATCACCTTGGGTGCGAATATTTAGGCCGAGAACAGTACCTTCTCCTTCTGTAGTTTGGATTAAACCAAGGATGGTTTTCAAGAATGTGGATTTCCCTGCACCGTTTGGACCAAGTAGGCCAGTGGCGCCTTTCGGGACCGAAAGGTTGAGTTTATTCAATGCTACATGTGGACCATATGATTTGGTCAAATTTGTAGTTTTGATGATGAGGTCGTCTTGCATAGCCCTCTCCCCCAAGAACAAGAGAGCCGAGGCGCTTTTTGAAGTATACCTCGGATTGCAGAGGGTTCGGAGACACTTACTGTGCCATTCCACCGCGAGTTTTTACTGCCACACCCTTTTGGAAATGTTGCATATCTGCGGGAGTACACTGCGAAATTCCATGTCCAATAAGTTCACCTTTCTGATTGACCAGCAGACAGGTATCTCCAGGTGAAACCCACGAGTCACATGCAAGAATGAAACCATGGAATACATTTCGACCTTGGCGAACAAAGGGTTCAGCATCGTCATTGACGACAACCCAAGCAGGACCTTTTGAGAGATGACTTCCTCCTCCACCCTTTTCAAATCCATTTGGAATTGGAATCTCCCGGAGTGCATGGATTTCAAGCGCTCCACCGGTGGTCAGTGATAACCCTCCGTCGGTCAATCTCGGACTAACAATATGCGTCCCGTTTGAAAGCATTGCGTTTTTCACCCGCCCCAATCGATTTACCACGAAGGTGGAATCAGTTAACATCGTCTGAACTAAATCGTGTTTCAAATTGAGTAAGAGAACCATTTTATCAGCGACATGTCGACGCTGAAGGCGTAATTTCGCTTCATCACGCTGTTCTTTTTCCAAGGGCTGAGCACTGGCATCGGTATCGGTGATTCCATCGACAACACCTGCTTGATGCAGTGCATTGAACGCCCGAGATTGAATGCCGTCTCCAAGTAAATCTACCAGAATGATACGTCGTTCACCCAAACCGTAGTGCCCGAGTTCCTCTCGTAGTACAGCAGGATTCGGACGGCGACGCCAGAGCCATTGAGGCCCATCGATGTGCGTGAATGGATTGAGGTCTTCA
Source organism: uncultured Candidatus Poseidoniales archaeon (assembly GCA_905182635.1). Classification (GTDB taxonomy): domain Archaea; phylum Thermoplasmatota; class Poseidoniia; order Poseidoniales; family Poseidoniaceae; genus MGIIa-L1. The sequence goes on along the minus strand of CAJJCM010000045.1, from coordinate 14,523 downwards.
AGCGAGTATGGGAGTAAACCAATAGGCGTTTGGATCATCACTTCCAATCCTGGACAATGATGCTCCAGTCGAGCCATGAGGTCACTCAAACGTTCTCGCCATGGTCCCGAAGAACCGTAAGCGATCAGTACTTCATCTGCCCCTTTCCCTTCCTTATTGTGAGGTTTCCAATGTTCTTTCAATGCCTTCTTTGCAGCATTGATATGAGGTCTGACCTGGGTGTCTTCACCCCCCCACGGCTCACCGCCTTTGCGGGGAGATTCTTGCGACTCAACAATCCAATTCCAAGCATGTTCCCACTGTCCAGCATTTTGGTCAATGTCGCGAGCAGCGTCACGGTCATCAAGGACAAGTTCTTCCAAGAATTGTAAGTTGAGTTTCTTATTATGAGGGCTTGTAGAGAGCCACAAAAAGGCCTCACGAAGGGCAGGGTGCTGGTGACTTCGTCGCTCAGCCAAACGCCAAATGGTTCCATCTCGAATGGCCTGTTTGCAACGGTCGAGTTCCGATAAAGTTACCTCGAGATTATACCGTGCTAAGAGTGCAGTCTTCTCCTTCATGCCCAACGCTCGAACATCAGCCGGCGTGCAAGCAACAACACAAGGCATTCGTTCAGGCCATTCGACCAGTGACTCGATTTTTTGAGTGCCCCAAGGTGTCAACAGACGACCATCACGTGCAAAGAGCGCATAGGCGGCAGAATCGAATAAGTCAGCGCCCAAAGCAATTGACATTGGAAACAACATTGGATGACCACAGCCAAACATGTGCACGGGTCGATTTGGAGGGAGATATGGCAGCGAAGACAACATGATTTTGGCATAATCTTTGTAGAGGTGACGTTCCATTACAGGAACGATTCCACCAATTGGGTGTATGGCGAAACCGAATTCACCCATGCCTTGAGCCGATTCAGTTCGCAGATGCTTGAATATCCCACCTTGAATCGGACCATTGAGCATTGTGGTTCCGGATGCTGCGATGCTTGCTGGTGCGCGCTCAATCGTTTCTTGAACACACTTTGCCACCTGACCCTCTGTCATGTCTGGTCGTGAAAATACATCGAGCATGGTCGCAATATCAACGCCGATACTTCGCTGGAACTCAACGATTTCTTCCACACCGACTTCGACATCACCGTAGATGTATGCCTGAAAGGTACCTGAATCAGTCATGACCACGCCGGGGTAGTCCAAGAGTTTGTGAACTCCTTCAGTGATTGCAGTTTCTTTGAGTCCTTCGTGCTTCCAAATAATGTATGAATTTGTGATGAGGGCGCCAATTCCATACCGATCCCACATTTCACGGGGTTCAATGGTTCTGATGTTTGGATTGATGACCGGCAACAAGGCTGGCGTTTCCAGAATACCGTGTTCAGTATGCAAGCGTCCGATGCGTCCTCGACCATCGCGTGTTGTGATTTCAAACAGTCCTCTGTCGACTTCACGGCATGGTAGGGGGTCATCTCGACGGCCTTCAGTCCATGCTCCCATACCATCGACCCTTTCCTTCGTGTCTTTCAACCCATCCATCCAAGTTGGCATGAATCATTCAAACAAACTCGACTGCACCGTGGGCAAGAATGAATTCTCTTCCCAATTCATCAAATGTATCGAGCAGAGCCGAAGAAAAGCGAATACGGAAGATTTCTTTATCTGCTTCCAAATCCGTTTTCACACCATCAAGCGTTCCCGGGGCGGCGCCACATGAGAGACAAGCACCGGTCAAATCCAACACAAGGTCGAGTTCTGATGCATCGCCTTTACCCCACTCAAGTGACGAGACTGCAATGCCACCTCCGTGCCCATCGAGAGCTGCACGAACATCACCCAAACGTGAAAGTAGAGCCGGGACGAAATCACCCGTTCCGATGAATGGCAGCAACGAAGATGAACGAAGACGTTCTTCTTCAACAGGGTCGGTCATATCTTCGATTCGACGGCTTGCTTCGGCGGACATTGCTGCCTTTGCTTCGGCCGCATATTTTGCCACGAGGTCATCGTCGGTCATGCCTCTCGCTCACCGCTCTTCTTCTTCAAGTGTATTATTGATGTGGTATCCTCGCTGTAACCGGTATTGACTTCGATTACACCACTTGATAAAGGGGCTCTGCGTGGGGTAATTAGGTGAGGGTGATGGCGGAGGAGATCTTACGAATTGAAAACCTCCATGTCAGTGTCGAAGGTACGCTCATTCTCAAAGGTGTCAACCTCACAATTCAGCGTGGTGAAATTCATGCAATCATGGGTCGAAACGGTGCAGGTAAGTCTACTTTGGCGAATGTAGTCATGGGCCATCCAGCCTATGTGATTACCGAAGGCAGCATCTTTTACAAAGGTCAACCGTTGGAAGAACTTGCCGTTTTTGAACGGGCTCGTGCTGGTATGTTCCTTTCATTCCAATATCCAGCCGTTATCCCAGGCGTCCAAGTCGGAACATTTCTCAAGAAGTCCGTAACCTCGGTACGAGACGTGCCACCAAAGGGTCGCGAATTCCGCAAAGAATTAACTGCAGCCATGGAACAATTATCCATGGACAAGAGTTTCCTCTCACGTTATGTCAACGATGGTTTTAGCGGTGGCGAAAAGAAGCGACTCGAAATTTTGCAGATGCTTTTGCTGAAACCACAACTCGCCTTGCTCGATGAAACCGATTCTGGATTGGACATTGATGCATTGCGAATCGTGGCCAAAGGAATCAATGAAGTTGCTGTCGATTCAGCATGTTTGATTATCACTCACTATCAACGCCTACTGGATTTAGTGAAACCACACTTCGTTCACGCAATGATCGATGGGGCAATTGTTCAAACTGGCGGCCCTGAATTGGCGCTTGAACTTGAAGACCGGGGCTATGAATGGCTCGATGTAACTGCTTGAGGAATTGAGATGACGGATGAAGCACAAGATGTAATCGGCGACTATCGCTATGGTTTCCATGACCCTGAGAATTCAACAATTCGTTTTGATAAGGGCCTTTCAGAACAAGTGGTACGAGATATATCAGAACTCAAAAACGAACCTCAATGGATGACGGATATACGTGTCAAAGCCTACCGTCATTTCGTTGAACGTGTGATGCCAGACTGGGGCAATTGTTCACTCTTGGACCAGATTGATTTTGAGAGTATTATCTATTTCTTGCGTTCATCGACAAAAACAGAAAAATCATGGGATGAAGTCCCTGATGACATCAAGAACACCTTCGACCGGCTAGGAATTCCAGATGCTGAGCAAAAATGGCTCGGTGGCGTGACTGCACAATACGAATCAGAAGCAGTGTACCACTCCATCCGAGAAGATTTAGAAGAACAGGGCGTCATTTTCCTTGACATGGACTCAGGCCTTAAGCAATATCCAGAACTTATCAAAAAGTATTTCGGAACGGTCATTCCTCACAGCGACAACAAGTTCTCTGCCCTCAATACTGCTGTTTGGTCAGGTGGCTCATTCCTCTATATCCCCAAAGGCGTTAGTGTTGAAATGCCAGTTCAGGCCTATTTCCGTATCAATGCCAAGAACATGGGACAATTTGAGCGAACCCTCATCATTGCTGATGAAGGGAGTTCTGTTCACTACGTGGAAGGCTGTACTGCTCCGACCTATTCAACTGATTCCTTGCATTCTGCAGTGGTTGAACTCATTGCAATGGAAGGCGCAAAAATTCGTTATTCCACCGTTCAGAACTGGTCGAGTAACGTCTACAATTTAGTTACAAAGCGTGCTGTTGCTCATAAAAACGCAACCATCGAATGGGTTGATGGAAACATCGGCTCCAAATTGACCATGAAGTACCCTTCCGTTCTCCTCAAGGGCGAAGGTGCACACGCAGAAGTGATATCGGTTGCTTATGCTGGAGAAGGACAACACCAAGACACCGGTGCAAAAGTTCATCATCTTGCCTCAAACACAACATCGAATATTCTGTCAAAATCAATTTCAAAGAAAGGTGGACGTTCCTCTTACCGTGGATTATTACAAGTCAGCCCAAAATCAACAGGTTGCCGGTCAAAAATTGTCTGCGATGCTCTTATTTTTGATGGCAGTTCACGTTCGGATACCTACCCAACGATGGAAATCGGTAATTCAACTGCTGATTTGGAACACGAAGCAAGCGTTTCTAAGGTTTCAAGTGACCAACTGTTCTATCTCATGAGCCGTGGATTCACTGAAGATGCAGCAATGGGCTTGATTGTCAATGGATTCTTTGAACCCTTTACTCGAGAACTCCCCATGGAATATGCAGTGGAGTTGAACAAGCTACTCGAATTGGAAATGGAGGGCTCCATTGGATGATCTACCAACAGATGGCAATCCCACCTCGTTCAGAACATTTGTGGCGCTATACTCCTTGGCCTCGAATCCATCCCAGTGTTACCGATGAAGTGCCAATTGCTGACGATGTGATTTTTTCACTCGAAGGCGGAGAGGCACTCGAAAAAATACAACAGCCCGAGGATTCTTTTGATGAGATTGCTCGAGCCTTTTTACAGGCTGCTGGAGGCTCATACAATCGTTTAGTCATCCATGAAGAACCTGAACCGATTCACATCAATGCCCGAGCATCGGGTCATGTGGCGGTTGGTCATTTAGACCTTGAAGTCAAAGGTTCAGCCGTCGTTTTTATTCATATATCAGGCGAACCGGAATGGGTTGGCCTCCACATTACAGGCAAGATTCATCCAAATGCTCAACTCTCTTTTGGTTTCATCAATGAACTCGACTCGAATACCAAATTCCTTCGTTGCGAAGATTGGATGATTGAACGTGATAGTGAACTTGAACATGCGACTCTTTCTGTAGGCGGGTTCCGATGCAAATCTGACCTTCGCAGTACATTGAATGGAACAGGCGCTTCAATACGCCAATCGGTCACAGTCAATGCAGTTGGTGCTCGGCATGAAGATGAGCATGTCGAAATCCACCATCTTCACGGCCATACAAATTCCGATTTAGTGATGAATTCAGCATGTGCTGGAAGCAGTCATTTCATCGGTACTGGCTTGCTCACGATTGCTGAAGGCGCCAATAAATCCGATGCATCTCAAGTCTTCCGTAATCTTCTTCTTTCCGAAAAAGCAAGGGCGGAAGCAATCCCCGAACTCGAAGTTCATGCTGATGATGTATCCGCTGCTCACGGTGCCGCTAGTGCACCTGTCGACAAGGAGCAAATGCATTATTTGATGTCAAGAGGTTTGACCCCCGAAGAATCACAAGCTATGATTGTCAATGGTTTTCTTCTCAACGCTTTTTCAAATTTGACGAACAAACATCTCATCGAAGAAATGCGAACACGTCTTACTGTTCATCTTGAATGCGAATTGAAGCGGTGATTACATGGCTTTGCGTGATGATTTCCCGATCCTCAAGCGTAAAGTCAACGGTTTTCCGTTGATTTATCTCGATAATGCAGCAACGACACAGAAACCACAAGTCGTTTTGGATGCGATGAACAACTATTACACCTCTTCAAATGCCAATGTTCACAGAGCAGTACATACTCTGGCTGGTGAAGCAACAGAAGGGTACGAAGCATGCAGAACCAAGTTGAAGGATTGGTTCAATGCTGAGCGTGCAGTCCTCACCAGTGGTACCACCGAAGCCATCAATCTCGTCGCCCATTCATGGGGCCGAGCAAATCTAATTGAAGGCGATGTTATCGTCTTGACAGAAATGGAACACCATTCGGATATTGTTCCTTGGCAAATGCTTGCCGAAGAGCGGAATATTGAGTTGCGATATGTTCCAGTCATGGAGGATTTTACGCTCGATATGGACGCATATGCTGCATCCTTAGACGGTGCAAAACTCGTCTGTGTGGTACATACTTCCAATGTATTGGGTGTTCGTAATCCAATGGAAGAAATCATCGAACTTGCACATTCAAGGGGTGCTTTGGTGTTGGTTGATGCAGCCCAGGGCGTTCCACATGAACGTATTAATTTCCAAGAGTCCGGTGCTGACTTCATGGCGTTTTCTGCTCATAAAATGTGTGGGCCGACCGGTATTGGAGCCCTTCTTATCGATGCTGAGGTGTTTGAAACGATGCAACCATTCATGGGTGGTGGCGATATGATTGAAACCGTCACAATCACTGGTTCAACCTATCAAACTGATGAACATAAATTCGAAGCAGGAACACCAAAAATTGCAGAAGCCGTCGGTTGGAGTGCTGCGTTGGATTGGATGTCAACACTTGATTTAGAAAAAGAACATCAACGCTTAGTTAAGATTGGAAGTTGGGTTGCTGAGCAATTACGTTCAATGGGTATGGCCGTCTATGGCCGTCATGAAAAGAATGACAGTGCTGTGGTCTCATTCAATCATCCAAGTATCCACAGTGAAGACTTGGCTCACTTATTTGATTCACGAGGTTTCGCAGTCCGTACTGGTCACCATTGCGCACAACCATTGCTCAATAGATTAGGTATTTCGAGTACGGTTCGAGCCTCATTTTATTTGTATAATACGATGCATGAAGCTGAACTCTTTATCAAACAACTCAAAGAAATTACGGAGAGATTCGGATGACCTATCCGGAAGTATTGGCCGAATTGATCGAAGAATTCCAAGACATTGATGACAAGATGGAACGCCTTGAAATGGTGTTTGATATGGCAGATGAAGTGGTACCTTACCCCGCTGAACGATGGGATGACGAGTCGAGGATTCTGGGTTGTCAATCCGAAGCCCATGTACATGTTGAGTTGGACGACGGCAAGGTACTCTTATTTGCCGGTGCAGATGCAAAACTTGTCCAAGGTCTCATGGGCATTCTGAGTATTGCTGTCAACGGATACGCACCTGCTCAGGTCTTACTTCTGTCACCAGGTTTCGCAGAAGAAATGGGAATTCTTAGCACACTCTCTCCAAGTCGTTCAAACGGATTCCGAAATATGTTTGATAAAGTGATGAAAGATATTCGGGGACTTCAGTGAGGAATTTTTATGGTTGAAAAGCAAGATGTTATGACGCAATTAGATGAAGTAGAAGACCCAGAATTGGAATTATCAATCGTCGAATTAGGGCTTGTCTACGATGTTCGTTTTGAAGAAAAGGACGGAATACTTCATGCTGAGATCGATTTAACTCTCACCTCTCCTGGTTGCCCAGCAGCACCTGAGATCATGGCTGCTGCCCATCGAGCAGCATTACAAACTGAAGGATTGACAAGCGTTCATATCAACCTTGTTTGGGCACCTCGTTGGGATCCAAAAATCCACGCGACCGAAGATGCCCGAATGGACATGGGCATATGGGATTAAATCAACGACGAACTACTATTGTTACCAAATCACCATCTTTGAGGAGATGGTCTAGGCCGACGCGTTGCCAGTCGAATTTCGCACTTGGCCCCTTCACACGAGCATAGCGGAATTTGCGAACAAAATCCCTGTGCAATTTGTTACAGATGTGCTCAATCGTTGTATCGTCTTTGACAATGAGTGGCTCCTCCATGTCTGCATCTTGTCCTTGAGGTTTGAGATAGACCCGCATAAATCCGAGGTTATCGTAAATGAAATCCTTTAATTCTTCGAGCCCAATATCCTTGAATGCCGAGATTCGCATGACTGGCCAGTCATCAGGTAAGGATTTCCGTGAGCGCACTAAATCTTCCTCGGTAGCAATATCAATTTTATTGATTGCAATAACTGCTTTTTCATAGATTCTATTCTCTGCTAAACAGTCGACGATTTGCTCTGCAGTAGTGTTATTACGCAACGTAACAATTGCAGAAGTGTATCCGAATGAACGAATGATTTCACTCATTTCCTCATTCGAAAGATATGTTTGCTCAACAGTCGTACGAACATCAATTCCACCTCGCTCTGTACGCTTGATGAAGACAGGTGGTTTTGTTTCATTGAGTCGAAGGCCAGCGTTGTGTAATTCACGATGTAAGACATTGAAGTGGGCATCTTGGAAAGGGTCAACGATATACAACACCATATCAGCACTTCGAATGACGTTGAGAATTTCTCTTCCGCGCCCTTTCCCTTCAGCCGCCCCTTTGATGAGTCCTGGTAAATCCAGAATCTGGATTTTCGCACCTCGGTGTTCCATCACACCAGGAATACATGTCAGCGTCGTAAAGGCATAACCTGCCACTTCCGAGTGGGCATCGGTCACTTTAGAGATCAATGTTGATTTTCCAACTGATGGAAAACCAACCAAGGCTACAGTAGCATCGCCTGATTTTTTAATTTCAAACCCTTTTCCGCCGCCGCTTGCTTTTGAGTGCGCATGTGCCTTTTCCTCCTTGATTTTCAATTGAGCAATTTTGGCTTTAAGTTTGCCAATATGAGCGTTTGTAGCCTTGTTTTTTTGAGTCTTATCAATCTCGACGCGGATCAAATCGATCTGCTCCTTAATCGTCGCCATAACAAAGCCTCCAATTGTCTCGGACCAACCGTTCTTCTTCAATGCTCTTCTCTAGAATCCGTGGATATACTGCTTTCATTTCTTCCCCTCTGCGCCGATGACATCAAACCAATCAACCCTTTCGATTCGGTTATGGGCATAGAACTGGTTCTCTTGCTTGTCGATGAACCAAGTTTGAAGATGCTTCTCAATCACACATGGAGCGAACTTTATCAGGGAATGGAAAAAGGACAATTCCGTGACCAAAGACCTGCCTTTGATCGACGATTAAAACGTGCTTTCGATATAGATTGTGAAGCCGAAATCCTCGATTGGATGGATTCGATTGGAGGGGTACATACAGGTTCAGTTTTGGAGGTCTTACGCACTTCATCCGTTGGCTCCCAAGGTTTGCTCGAACTCATGAAATGGGCCAGCCCAGGCGCATGGGAAGTGTGGGAAGGCCGAGCGTTTCTCTATTTGGATGTGGCATTGGGACGAACAATTGCTGACAGTCAAGAACTGTATGCAGAATCCACGTGGCAAGAACTTATTCAGCGGCTCAAAGGAATCCCTGAAGGCGAATTCGCAGAATCCGTATGTTTGGACTGGATGGAGCGCAGAAAACAACTCGGTGAAACACTCGACGAAACAGAGGACCCCAAAATAGTTCCAACCTATGAGGCTCATGACCGAGCAACCCGAGCATTGGTCTACACAATTACGCTTTGTGACGCTGCCCCCTCACTTGTCGGGGTCTTGGGTAGAGAACATCTCAAGGCTGACCAATGGGGACATGGCCTCTGGAACCTTCGACAGTACCTTCTCGATTAATGGAGAGGTTCAAAGACCACTTCCGTAACGCCTTACATGATGAGTGACAAATTGCCTTCGGAAGAATCGGAAGAAAACATCATTGAAACCGATGACTCAATACCAATTGTCGAAGAAGGAATCGAGACTCTTGACTTGGCAGACTCCATTGAAGTGGAAGAACTCGACCCCTTAGAAGAAGCACTTGCTCGAGCAGAAAAAGCAGAAAAAGAAATTGCCTACAAAGATGCAGAAGTTCAGAATGTACGAAAGCGTTTGATGGCAGAAAAAGCAGACCTCATACAGTACAGTGGAATGGGGCTTGCTCGACGCATGCTCACCGTTTTAGGCGATGTGGACCGTGCACTCGACAACCTTGACAAAGATGATTCTTCAGCAGTCGCCCAAGGCTTACGCCTCTTGAGAAACAAGATGTGGCATGAACTTTCAGCGGATGGTGTCACTCCAATTGAAGCAAAAGGCCAATCATTTGATCCTGCGAAAATGGAAGCCATCACCACGATTCCAGCATCAGATGCCTTTGCTACAGGTCATGTAGTTGATGTTCTTGAAGCGGGGTACATGTACAAGCAACGAATTCTTTTGGCGGCACGTGTCGTAGTCGCATCGGATGAATGAAACCACAAGTTTCTTGTGTGAAGCGGCTCTCATCACTTCATGGTCAAAAAAATCGCAGGTAAAGCAGCCGGTGCCGCAGGTAATGTTGCCAAGAAAGCAGCAAAGATTGCTGCACACACTGCTAAACACCATGTCATTGATGAAGTATCAAAGCCAGTCAAGAAGGCTGCTAAGGACAAAATGACGGCCATGGCGAGTGGAATCAAAGCCAAAGCAGAAGAAAAGGCTCAAAGTGTTATGAAAGAGCAAATGAAAAAAGAAGTCAAGAAGAAATTCTTCAAAAAATAATCACCCTGCATGGACACCAGTTTCAAAAGTTGAAAGCCGGAACAACCCATCAGTTTCGATCAACCATTCAATGACTGGCTTGGGAATGCTTGCCTTGAGCACTTCACGTACGGCATCATCGTCGTAAACTGTTGACAGCATTTTTGCAGTTTGTCGGACACGCCATCCTTCGAATTGTTCACGTTGATTCATTTTGGGGACCCGTACCTCAAATTCAGCCTCACGATACAATTGGGCTGTAGCCTCATCTGTGGTGACGAGTATTCCATTGCCGTGTATTTTTTCTGCATGGGCAACCCAATTTGGCGGGTCATTGATGTCTTCAATGGCTACAAGTTCCATTTCCACATTTGCTTGCTCAGCCCAAGCCTGAATCATTGCCTGTCGTTCTTCTATTGTCCAAGGGTTATCCGGCTCCCATCCTGCTTGTTTTGAACCGATGGCGACAACAAGTTGGTCACCATCTTCAACGTGGCTCAAAGCAGACTTTATCAAATATTCATGGCCCATGTGAAAGGGTTGAAAACGCCCGAGCACGATGTACCTCGTCATAGTGTCACCTCATGCAAAATAAGATTCGACGTCCACCTTCGGAAGTTCCATTCCAAAAGAGGTGAAGCAGTCAATCATACGATTACATCCTTCGATCATTTCACTGACTGGTGTTTCGCCCATTGAACCAACACGGAACATTTTACCTTTGAGATGGTCTTGTGCACCAATAACTTGTGTGTTATACTCCTCTTTGAGACGAACTCTCCAAGCATCATCGATGCCTTCGGGATAGAGTATTGCAGTGACAGTATTACTTCGTTGTTCTGTGTCAGCAAGTAGTTCAAAACCGAGGTCAATAAAGAGATTGCGAACACCATTGGCCATCATTTCACATCGGTCCCAACGACCCTTATTTGACTCATCCTTCAGAACTTGCAGGGCAGCACTCCAGCCCATTGCAAGATTGACCGATGGGGTCCAAGGCGTTTGGTCATCTTTTCCTTTTTTGAGAGCAGCGACCAAATCGAGGTAGTAATTCGGATTTGAATCGCCTTGTTCTCGGATTGCGTGAACCCGTTCGATGAAGTTTGAATTGATCGCAATTGCTGCGATTCCGGAAGGTCCGGCCGTACACTTTTGAGCTCCAACTACAACCGCTTCAGCCTTCCATTCGGTTGGATGTACGGGCATACCTCCAACAGATGTGATAGCATCGAGAATGAGCGAGGTATTGTGCCGAGCGCACATTTCTGCAATCGCAGCAGCATCCTGAGTAATCCCTGTGCTTGTCTCATTGTGACAAATCAAAAGCGCTTCATAGCAACCTCGTTCAAGTTGTTGTTCGAGTTCGTACAAGTCAAAAGCGCGCCCCCAATCGTATTTGAGATGTTTTACATTACAGAAACGCTGACACATTTCTGCAACTCTTTCTCCAAATTTACCGTTGGTTGGAACCAGTACTAAATCATTGGAACGGAATCGATTTGCTATGACCATCTCCATTGCAGCGGTTCCACTTCCAGACACAACGACGACTTTGTAATCATCATCACCAGACCAAGATTGAACACCACGAACAGGTTCAGAGGGTGCTAAATTGAAGGCATTTCGCAACCCCGAGTTAAGATGCGCCATGACATCTCTAAATTCGGAACCACGTGCGGTCATCACGGGAGTTGACAGTGCATCGAGGCAGGATTGTCCCATTCGAACAGGGCCCGGAACGAGGAAACAGTCTTGGCTGATGTCCATGAGTAGTGGCAACACATGGAGGTTCTTCAAGTCCATGTATGGAACTTCTCGTTCAATGGTATTGCTCCCAATACCTTGTCGTCGAACTCTTAGGCAAGTGCCTCCACCATCAGCCATGGTGCGTGTCGGACTTGCGATGCTTCAAGGCGCTCGTCATGAGCACGCTGAGGCACTTCGTGCCGCATCCAAACAACTCAACATCAACCTTGAGATTGTAGAATTGCGGAGTGAGGATGAAGTCGATGGAGACCTCGATTGTCTTGTTCTACCCGGTGGGGAATCAACCGCAATGCGAAAAGCAAGCCAAAGTGAATCACTCCTTTCTTCATTGTTTTCATGGATGGAACAATACCCCCAACGCCCTGTTCTTGGGACCTGTGCAGGAGCGATTCTTCTCGCCAACCCCGGAGACACGCGGATTCCATTTCTTCGCGCTGGTATTTCACGAAATGCTTGGGGCCGACAACGTGATTCTTTTGAAGCAGAAGTGGAAGTTTCGCTTGAAATTCCATCTGGAGAAAGCATTTCACCTCAGGCTTCTGAGCGTGACCAGTTTAACCATCAACCGCTTCCAGTAGGTGGCAGTGTATCTTTCGAAAACAATACAACCTTTCACGGCGTCTTTATTCGGGCTCCGAGATTTGACCAATCCAGCATTGAATGTACACCTGTTGCTTCTTTTGGAGAGGAAATCGTTGGTGTTCTTGATGGGCCTCGATTGGCACTGACTTTTCATCCTGAACTCACAGGTGATTATCGATTTCATCGTTGGCTCCTTAACCAAGCCAATTCGGCTCAATGAGGAATGTGAGCAAGGGAGAGGTTGAAACACCAAAGACGACAGGAGTGTTTGAGTTCAATGACTGTGTCTTTGCCAATGGCGACCGAAATCCTCCCTGCTGAAGACGGTGAGGCCGAAGGATGTATCCAGTGTCAACATGGCAGTAAACTGGTTTTATTTGTCACAGGAAAATGCCACTGGGGTTGCGATTATTGTCCACTCTCCGAAAATAGACGTGAATCACCAGACATGTTTGCCAACGAACGACGTTGCTCTTCTTGGGCAGATGTCATCGAAGAAGGCCACGCTATGCGAGCCACTGGTACAGGAATTACCGGTGGAGACCCTATGCTGGATATGGAGAAATCATTGGAAGCTGTTCTTCAACTCAAAGCAGCGTTTGGAAAAGAGCATCACATTCACCTCTATACATCCATCCCCTTCCAAATTGACCGAGCCGCTGATTTTGGCGCAGCAGGATTAGATGAAATTCGTTTCCACCTCTTAGCTGGTACTCTGCCGAAATACCTCCCCGTGATTCAAGCCTGTGCTGATGCAGGAATCCATGTGGGAATTGAATTACCATGTGAACCGGATAAAGAGGAACAACTGTTCGCCTTACTCGACACTTTACATGATTCGCCTGTTGAATTTCTTAATCTCAATGAGTTGGAAATAACTGTTGGCAACCAAGAAAATATGGATGTACGGGGATTCAACCTTAGCGGTGGAATTACCGCAGCGGCAGAGGGTTCTGCTGAATTGGCGTTGCGATTAAAAGATGCAGCAAAAGACCTCAGCTTCCATCTCAAGTTTTGTTCTTCTCACTACAAGGATGCCGGACAACTCCGAGCCCGTTTCCGCCGTAGAGGTCAAGCGAATTTGCGACCCTATGAAGTTTTGAGTGATGATGACACCATTCTGTTTGGCTCAATTCCTACGACACTTGAAGATGCATCTGATGATGTCGCCGAATTGATTGAAGAACTGCAAGTCGCCGAGGGTTGGATTCGGTATAATGCTGAACATCAGCGTATCGAATTGCCACTCTCGCTCGCTGAGGAATTAGCAGAAGTCGTCAATGTTCCGGTACATCTCATCGAAGTCCATCCGACCCATGACCGCCTCGAAGTTGGCATGGTTCATCTCAACGCTCACCGTTAACCTAAGTGTTTGACGGGGAGGCTTATATCGCCGTGGCTTTACGACCGTTTACCTTAGGGCTCGTGGTCTAGGGGTTATGATGTCGCCTTCACATGGCGAAGATCGAGAGTTCAAATCTCTCCGAGCCCACTTTACAACTCTTTATCTCGTATTGACCAATTTTTCCTTGGTAATCCCTCAAGTGCGATTCCAGTAAGTATCCCCCAGGCCCAAGCGTGTTGAATTCCCAATCCGAATAACAAAATCATGAACAGCGTGGCGATAATCCAATGGTGAATCCAAAAGCCCTTCATGCGGATATGAATCGTAGTGTGTTCAGTAACGTATCGTGTGAATGCATAACTCACGATCAGCGAGATTGAATATATTGCAAAGTCCATGCTTACCCGTAGTAGAACTGCTATTTTGGTTCATCTCTGTTATGTATCACACATTTTACAGTCCATTGGCAAGGAATTCAATTCTTTTCATTCGAATGAATGATTCGAAGTCAATCAATGTACCAGTGGCGGTTCATCCCTTATGTTCAAATGGTGCGATGATTTGGTGGGGATATGGGACTGTGGGAACAGGCAGATTTTGGCGTGTTTAAGCAGGCTGAAACTTGGAAGGCATTCGGTATTGCCGCATTGATGTTCGTTACCATTTCCTTTGCAGCACTCTCAATGTTCGACAGTATGGATGACATATTTGCTTCTGACGCAGAACCTGCACCAATTCCAAATATTGTAT
>CAJJCM010000044.1 GCA_905182635.1 uncultured Candidatus Poseidoniales archaeon | reverse complement strand
GAAATACTGGTGCTCGCAGTTTCACTCCTCTCTCTGATGCCGATTGTTAATCTCATCGTTGGGATACTTGGTTTGATTTTATCGTTCACAAAATTCAGAACATTTTGGGTTGGTATAGTTCATCTCGTTTATTCCATTGTATTAATTACCACTTCAGTGTTGGGAGACAGTACAATTTTCGGGATGATGGGCCTGGGCGTATGGGCGGGAATTTGTCTTGGTGGATTGCTTTTGATGGATAAGAAACCGAGATACTTTTGAACGAAGACTTTGATATACGCATTGATTCTTCTTTTCTAACCATTTGACGGATGTTGAAGAACTGGTCCATGTAAACGATGTAAACATCCATTGATAAATGGTACCAGACCGCCAAGAGATAATGGACTCGTCTACAGACTCTCGAATGTTTGAAGGCCGAGCCTTCTACAAACTTGGTGAATTCACCCACGATTACCGCAAACAAGTCTTGGTGTTTGGCATTCTCGCATGTTTAGGTATGGCTTCATTGATGGCGATTGGACCGAATTGGTCCGAATCTTGGGGAGAGGGAGACCTTGAATCTGTCGAAGCTCTTTCGATCATGAATGATGCCTTTTCCGAAGGTGGAGGCAATTCCGAAAGTGGGCAGGGTTTTGTGTATCTTGTACGCCATTCGACCTTGAATGACTCCTCCGAAGTTTGGCAACAAGAAGTACAAGATGCTCTCTCTGCCTTCACAGATTTAGCAGATGTTTCTATAGAATATTCTTGGGAGACTGAAGGCGAGGAGCGCGATGAATATACTTCTCAGAATGAAGATGGATTTTGGGCTCGGAATCTCGTTGTCTTCAACATGTCACGTAAAGATGCCAAAGCCCTCTATGCAGAGCATTGGGAATCCGTTGAGATCGATAAGGGATTTGATGCTTGGAAGACTGACAAAACTGCAATTGAATACACGTTCGACCATCGAATCGAAGAAGACCTTCTCAAAGCAGAACTTGTTTCTGGTCCGCTCACGCTCATCATTCTCGCTATCGTTTTTGGAACGCTTGCCGCTGCCCTATTACCGGTTGGTGTAGGTGTAGTCACAGTTTTATCGGCGATGGGCGTCACCATTTGGCTGTCCAATGTTACCGATGTTACACAGTATGCGCTCAATATCATTTCACTCATCGGTATTGGTGTTTCGATTGATTATTCACTCTTCCTCGTCAATCGATTCCGAGAAGAGATGGGACGCGATTCAGAAGATATCCGTACAGCCACAGCCATGACAGTTGCAACTGCCGGTAAAGCGGTGTTTTTCAGTGGCGTGACCGTTGCGATTGGATTGATGGGAATGTTGTTCTTCACCAACACAAGTTTGCCAAGCCTCGGCATCGGTGGGACATTAGCGGTAACCATTGCGATGATTTATTCCTTACTGGTTCTGCCTGCAGTCTTGTCACTTCTTGGTCCTCGAATCAATACCGGTCGAAAACTCCCCTTTTCATTCAAGATTGAGGAGAATGGAGAAAACGGTATCTGGGCTCGAATCGCAAATATGGTGATGAAGCGCCCTTGGGCAGTATTGATTCCAACCCTCATCATCTTACTCGGTGCAGGGTTGCCCTTCTTCCAAGCTGAATTCTCCCTTGCTAATCGTGATGCTCTTCCTCCAGATGATGAATCACGACTTGGTTTAGATCACATCGATTCTCTTTGGCCGCAGAGTACATCCAATGCGGCCCTGGTTGTGATTGATTTTGACGGTACTGACCCGTTGAATGAAACAAATCTGCGTCAAATGCATCGCTGGATGGTCTCTCAAGTTGAAGATGACCGGATTCTCGAAGCTTTTGGCTATGCTTTACCGCAGGCTGACATGAATGAATCAAGCGTGGTTCAATTTTGGTCCACGCCTGCCGAATCTCTTACTTTAGAGCAAAATGCGACTCGAGAATACCTTCGTCAACAATTCATCTCTGGCGATGTCACCTATGTGGTGTATGCTATCGATGGGCCGAGCACAAGTAAGGACAGTCATGAATTCGTAGCAGACCTTCGTGAAGACCGCAATGATTTCACCAGCGTTTTAGTTTTAGGCGATGATTCCTCACTCAAAGTTGCAGGCTTTGCAGCCTACAGCCTTGATACGCTTTGGGCGATTCAAGATAATCTACCAATCGCCTTGGCTTTTATTCTCATCGCAACCATGGTGCTAATTTTCATTCAAGTTCGCAGTGTCCTAATTCCAATCAAGGCAATTATCATGAACATCCTTTCAATTTCTGCCTCGTTTGGAATGTTGGTGTTCGTCTTCCAATGGGGATATGGGGCGGAATTACTCAATTTCACACCTCAACCTCTTGAAGTAACAAATCCCGTCATTATCTTTTGTATTGTCTTTGGATTGTCGATGGACTATGAAGTATTGATGCTTTCAAGAATCCATGAAGAATGGGAGCGGACAGGAGACAATACCCTTGCTGTTGCGAATGGATTGCAAAAGACAGGACGCCTCATCACAGGTGCCGCAGCAATCATGGTGGTCGTGTTCAGCGCCTTTGGTTTGTCTTCAATCATCATCCTCAAGCAAATTGGATTTGGTTTGGCTCTTGCCATCCTGATTGACGCAACCATTGTCCGTGCACTGGTTGTTCCTGCAACTATGCGCCTGATGGGCAAAGCCAATTGGTGGTCACCGAAATGGCTCGACCGGATTCTGCCTGCCAAAACACACCGAGATAGTTTGGAAGACAAAGTGGAAGCGGAAGAATCCGAATAATCATGTACTCAGATGGTTTAGGCAAGATACTGCTTCCCTTGTGAAGCAGGGGTTGAGGCCATGGAATCCGAGTTTTGTAAAAAGTACATCTCGGTATTTCAACGGTGGAAACCTCTTCTGTCTCACGAACATTTTGATGATGAAGAACTGCATAGTGCGATGAAAAAACTCTTTCTTCGTTTTGTCAATTTTCAATTCTGTCTTGAGAATAACTGGACCACTTTTGAATTCTTAGAATCCAATTCTCCGATCTACACCTCAACGCTCGTACCTCTTTTTTCCTCACCGGAACTTGCTCAATCACATCTTTTTCAGTTGCATCATCCGGAACTTGAAAAGGTGCCGAATGCACTGATTCTCGACCTCTTTGGTCCTGATGGATTGTTTCAAAAGTATACTTTTTCGTCATACGAACATCATCTGAGTAAGGCTTGCATCACCCCAGCAGTCTTGGGGACTTTATTTGAGGAACTTGTTCAAGACCGGCATAATCAAGGCGCCTACTATACTTCATCTGATGTTGTCTGTTTCATGGCACAAAAATCGATGAAGAAACGGTATGGTTCTTCTCCAACACATGAGGAACTTCTCGAAATGAACATCCTCGACCCTGCATGTGGTTCAGGTGCTTTACTGCTCGGAGTCGCTGAGGAGTCTTTCCGCATCTTCTCCAACCTCCACCCCCTGGCTTCTGCTTTCGATTTCAAATTCCAAATCGTATCAAATTGTTTGTTTGGTGTTGACCTCGACCAAGCTGCTTTGGACGTCACTCAAACGCGTTTGTGGTATTGGCTTAATGTTGGGATGCAAACGCCTCAATCCTTCAACAGTCGGCATTTAGTGGAAGGGAATTCAGTGACCGGCTCTAATCCTCAGTACAATGGCCCAGTGATTGGTTTTGAGTATCGGCAGCACTTCCCAGAAGTTTTTAATTTGGATGAACCAGGTTTTGACCTCGTGATTGCAAACCCTCCTTATGTTCGTCAAGAGTCGATTGACAAAGCGGTCAAAGAGCATGTTAAAGTCCATGAAATCTTTTCGGGAACCATTTCCGGAATGTCGGACTTGTATGCGTACTTTTATGCACGGGCGACGCAGTTATTGAAGCGAGGAGGGGTGAGCAGTTTCATCTGTTCCAATACGTGGATGGATGTACGATATGGACGGTTGCTCCAAAAGGAGTTTTTAACCCACTTTTCAGATATTGAAATCATCGGGAGCAAGTTGTCACGGCAGTTCAGCACTGCAGAAATTAATACGGTGATGACGTTTATGAGCAAACAACAGCATCCACATTCGACGGTTCTTTTTACGATGCTCAATGCGGATTTTAAAGCCTCAATTGATTCAAAGGCTAATCAAACGAATACCTCGATTCAACAATCCAATTTGCTCGGCTTAGGGATGGAGGGTGAGATCTATGGTGGTTCAAAATGGAGTCTTTACTTGCATGCTCCTTCGTTCTATCATCATCTGATGACTGCACAAAAAGGGAAGTTCATTTCGATTGGAGAACTTTGTCAACGAACGCTTCGAAATAATTTGCGAGTTCTACCCAAAGGCTACTCTGTTCAATCAAAGGCTGCAAATAACGACCTATCGCTCCCGTATATTCAATCGTTCAAGGATGTGAAATCAATCCGAGTCATTCCGGCTGAACAAAATGCAGTCACTCATCCAAACATCGCTTCAGCACGAAGAAGTTCAACCTATTGCCGTCCCGACCTTGTAGCGAATCGTTTTTTCAACTCACGAATATTTTTCATCGAAGGAGGAGATTATTTTGTCAGCGATTCTTTTTTCCTGGGTCGATTGAAAGAGCAATACCATCCTCGAGAGGTGATACTTTCACTCAACAGTACACTCAGTTTATTGTTCGTAGAACTGTGTGGCAGAAAGGGGCTTGGCGGGGGCTTACTCAGTTTCTATGGCCCTGAATTCAATGCACATTTGACACTCCATCCCTCTCATTATTCTTCGTTCGACAATGAGGTCTACCAACGCTTTACCCAACGAGAGATACTCGATGTATTCGAAGAATGTGGCTTTGACAAACAAAGAGCGTTTCTTTCCCCTCATGACGATGCTTATCTCCATCTTCGTAGCCAAACACCGAATCCATTGCCCGACCGAAAAGCGATTGATAAAGTGACGTTTGAGGCATTAAACTTGACACTGGGACAGCGGAATGAGGTCTATTGGTCACTGTGTGAATTGGTCATGAGCCGATTGCATAAGGCATCTTCAGTTTGAATCGTGCGAAGCATCAAAAAGGGGTTGTCCGTGCTTGAAGCATGAACCCCTCGAGTCGTTTCACATTGCCTCGAACGGGTCATGTTCTGCCGAACCGGAGCGTACTTGCAGCGATGACCAACAAACAAAGTAATCTTGACGGAACACTTTCTGATGAGGAAATCAAATGGCTTGTACGCCGAGCAAAAGGCGGCTTTGCAATCACTACAACAGCTGCAGCCAACGTCACTGAACACGGACGTGGCTGGGAGGGTGAAATGGGTGTATGGGGAGACCATCAATTACCTGGCTTGACCAAAATGGCGACGCAACTGAACGAAACAGGAACCGTGAGCCTTGCTCAAATTTTCCACGGTGGCATGCGAGCCCCCAAATCACTCAACGGGGTTCAACCGGTTTCCGCAAGTGAGAATACCGAGGATGGAATGGATGGCTTATACACTCGAGAATTAGCGCATGAAGAAGTACTTGAGATGATTCAATCGTTCACCGATGCAGCAGTTCGTTGTCAAAAAGCAGGTTTTCATGGTGTGGAATTGCACGGTGCTCATTCCTATCTCATCTGTCAGTTCTTGGGAAGCGAGACCAATCGACGAGAAGATGAATGGGGTGGGGATTTGATGGGCCGAAGCAAGTTCTTGCGTGACATTATCACTTCAGTTCGTAAAACGACAGGGCCTGATTTCATCATCGGCGTTCGCATCTCACCGATCATTGAAAAAGCCGGAGTTTTCTTGCATGAAAGCCTCGAGTTGGCCGAAATTCTTTGTCAAATGGACATTGATATGCTGCATATTTCATGCTGGGATGTATTCCAAGGTGTTGAAGAAGATGAAAACGGCCCAAGCCTTACCAAGCGGTTCGCAGAGATTGTTCCTGAGCACATTCCACTCATTTCAACAGGTGCAGTATGGACTTCAAAAGATGCAAAGTGGCTCATGGATGAAGGTGCAGATTTGGTTGGTGTAGCCCGAGTTGCGATTGCCCATCCCGACTGGCCAATGCATCTTGACAATCCAGATTATTCCCCTCAACGCCCGCCGTTCACTGAACAGCATTTGCTTGATGTGGATTTGAGTCCAGTGTTTGTTGAAT
>CAJJCM010000043.1 GCA_905182635.1 uncultured Candidatus Poseidoniales archaeon | reverse complement strand
AGTTTTGTCCGGAGAAGGTCGCAATGATTCCCAAGTACCGTTCGTGTTTCGACGTTGAATAAAGGCAATTCGCATCCAATCAGGAAACGATGCCTCAAGAATCCGCTTTCCTGCAAATTTTGCATCCCCTGAAACGGGCATACTGACTCCAATAATGTTTGGGATATTGGATAAGATTGCATAACCGCCCGCAGTTTTGGTATGAATTTGTGCTAACATATTATCGACGGCCACTCGTTTACGGTCGACTGCAAACGTAATACCCATTCTCTGCGTTACTTTCACTAAGTCCGCATCATAGAGAAGTAAACCTGTGCGTTGCACACCCATATCACTGGCAAGCAAAGCTGCTGCAATGCTGGCCAAATCATCTTCAAGAGCCGCTATAGCAATATGATGTTCTGAAATTCCAATTTCTGTCAAAATGTCACGATCTAAATGGTCGCCGTGAATCACTTCCAGTAACGGATTTGAACCAATATCAGTACCAGATAACGTATTTGCAACTTGTAAATCTCGTTCGATAACAGTTACTGAAGCACCTGCTTTTAACCAGTCGTCAGCAATACGTTGACCGGTTTTATTGGCACCAATTACCGCCACTCGGGGTTGAGTTGGGAAATCCGTTGCTTCATGACCAAAAATACTTAGAATTCGATTGAAACTTGAAAGACCTGTTGTAGCAACCGCAATTCGATCATTTGGCATGAGCATGAAATCGCCATCTGGTACGAGGCTCTTTTCACTTTCACGCTTCAAACCAACAATTAACGGAATTCCACCCTCAATCATTTTGCTGGCATCACGAAGGCTTTGGAACACAACGTGGGTTGCCTTGCTGGTAACATCCAATTCGACAATGAACGCATCATGGCCGAACGGAATCACCTCTTCGATGGCTGCTGAACGCAAGCCAGAATGAAGTCGGCGAATCGCACCTTCAAGTGGATTAACAACGTGATGCACCTTTGCCCATTCCTGAAGTTTACCTTCATCTTGCTCGCGAACATAATTCATATTTCGAACACGGCAGATGGATAACAGTGGTTTTGCTTTTGGACCACTTTGTTCATTGTGTGCATGGTGAGCAAGGGCACACGCAAGAAGATTACGTTCATCAGAATTGGTAGCTGCAACAAACACTTCGGCTTCGCCAATTCCTGCCTCATACAATTTTTCTCGAGTAAGCAAATCACCATGGATGACGAGAACGTCGAGACTCTGTGCATTTTTTACAGCGCGTGAATCCGAATCTACGAGAACGACATCCATGTCCTCAGCACGCAGTGCACGCGCCATGTCGGTTCCAACTCGACCTGCTCCGCCAATAATAATTCTCATACGTATCACCGTAAATTTTCTGCCAAAATCTTGACTTGGTATTTGCCACCGACTATATCGACATCACCAACAGTCGAATAATGCGGAGGTGACCGGTCAAGTCCGTTGGATGAATACCTTGCAGGAGAGTAATAATTACTTAGAAGAGTCCCCGTACTATCGGGCTCTTCAATCCAAGAAATGTAGGCATTCGGAGTGTGTAACAGCCACTTATTGTTTACGACATCGACTGATGCTTCAACAAAACATGTATTCAATTCGATGTTTCGGTCGTTACACCATGATTCACTCATAGGGAGTAAAATGTAGCCCCAAGCGTGCCCCTCCCAATGCAGATAGTCGCCATCGGCCAAAGCACCGAATACATACCAACCAGGGAGATTCTTTACCCGTAGCAAAGACAAGAAAGCATTGGTTTGTTCGTCACAGTCACCGGTCGAATCCTCAAGACAAAGTGGACCACTTCTCGCAATAAGCGGTGCTTGCTTATCGTAGCTCACATGCTCGTGCAAGTAATCAAATGCAGCTCGTGAAAATGCGTATGCATTGTCTTTGAGACCTTCTGGTAAACTTGCAGAGATCAGTGAAGCAGTTGAATTGACAAGCTCATGCTGAGCGTTGATTGCATATCCTGCATTTTCACCATTTCTTACGCCTCTATCATACCAAGTTGGGTTTGAGAAATCCCGGACTTTTTCACCAGAGCCACGGAGTTCAGCATCACTGAAAGTACCACTGTTGTCGACGTTAATACCTTCATCCCCACCGATAACTCGAGAATCAACGCGATTTGCATCCCACCAGGTATACGATGTGCTCGTAATTTTAACTTCGAAGGAAAACACTACTATTTCGCCCGGTCCAAGTCTAAATTCCATCTTTACGCAATTCCCTACACCGCAGGATAAATTATCTAATTCATCATAACCTGGCCACCAGACATAATGCCCTTTTGATGTGATTGTTTTGTTTTCATAAGACAGGTACGAACCATCCGTTGGAATATTAATGAGGTCATCAATCATTGAATCCCCATCGTCGATAGAGAGCTTAATCGACTCTACTTTCTGAATTTTAGTGGTTGGACTCGGCAAGACTCCAGAATCGCCATATTTGAAATCGTAGTCTTCGCCGGTTAGCGAATCAACATCAGATGGAATCACAATATCTTCATGCAACCACCCATTTGAATTTGAATTCACAACGGTAATAGTTCGATCAAGCGTAAAGGTTGCTTCGTTCGGATAGAGGTGGTAGGGTGCAACTATGCCCTGGAAATATTCTTGAACGCCAGGGGCCCATTTTTGAAATAAGTTTTCACGAACTTGAGGTGAAAGCATTATGAAAGCGACAAAAAACAGTAAGACCAAATGGCGAGTTCGGTTTCTCTGTGTTTTCATTATATTGATTGAACGGCCAAGATGAGTTTGAACCATGCCTCCTTTCGTTGGCTTTTTGGTCATTTTGTAGGTTGTATCCATACTGCCTTTATGGAATTGTTGCTCCATTGCAAATTTACTGGAACGTATATTTGCCAAAATCCTACCACAGGTGTAGCAAATCGTATCACCCGTATAGGTGACACTTTGGCAATAGGGGCAGGAACCCATAACCATTTGCTCTCGTCGGCGTTGTATAACGGTTGCGTGCGGAACACCCCGATAATGCTTATTTGCAATGTCGAGGTTATATCGCACCTAAAGGTGACATAGGGCATAAGTAAGCATATACTCATTCGGCTTCTGTAGATGCTCCGTCGCCACCGGCATCGATTGATGATTCTTCGATGCCAGAAACATCAGTAACTGAACCCATGATTACAGAGTCCTGAATGATGATATTTTGAATGTTTTGAACGATTGGAGAAGATTCATTTTCGCCTGAAATGATGGTTTTTTCAAGGGATTCATCTTCGGAATGAGCATTTTCGAGTTCACGAGCATTTCGGGCCCAAATCTTTCGAAGCCTTTTCTTTCCTTCCTTTGGAATAGATTCCCAAATCCATGTTTCTGAAGACCGATTGAAAATCAGGGCCGCTGGAATGATGAAGAGCCAAGCAGAGATGTTGACCAGAGAAAAAGCAAACATAACCACATATGCACAACGCCAGAATGTCCCTCGAAGGACTGAACCCCAGCGTTTTCCCTGGAGCATCAGGTGGCCTTGGAACGATGAAATAAGGGCCTCACAACGAGGCCCGAAGATTGACAAACACAGTATTGTGATGACCAGCTTAAGATTCAATTCGTACATCTCAAGAATTCGTAGGGTGAATACCATTGCTAACATCCCACCCATCGCAAGACCCAATGCCCAGCCACTGGTTGGTTGAGAACTGCCTTTCCTCACCCGATCTCGACGAAGGAGCAGGTGAACAGCAACGGAGGCCATGATACAGAGGAGAAGGAGGTTGATGGGGTTGACCACTGCTGCCTGGTCATTGGTCACCATCTGAATGTAGGGTACAACAATAAAATTATGAGTGAAGGAACCATAAAAACCACCGATTAAGATCCCCCAAAAGACATTACTCCAAGCAGTAGGAAGGTCATAGAAACCTGAATAGCGTGTCATGACTCCTCGCCAGCCAAGCGTCATGCCAATCAAAGCAGATACACTCGCGACCTGAAACAGCAGGAAGGTCGATGCCATGAGCCGTGGGCTGTGTTTCCCTTCATCAAGTCGTTGCATCATTCTGAGTGGAAGCGCTGCATTCAAAGACCACCACGCCTTCGACAAGGTATGGCACGACTCTTGTTGTTTGGTGGAAAGGGCGGTGTTGGAAAAACGACAACTTCTGCTGCTACTGCAGTATGGCTTGCCGACTCGGGTCTTCGTGTGTTGCTTGTTTCCAGCGACCCTGCTCACTCGACTTCAGATTCTCTCGGAGTTGAAATTGGCTCCGAACCGACTCCAATTGAAGGCGTAGATGGTTTATTTGGGCTGGAAATGGACCCTGAATCAAAAATCTCTTCGGTGCTACCAAAACTTGGTGATATGATGAACAATATGGGCTCCAGTGGCGGCATGGGTGGCCTTGGAAGTCTAAGTATGATGCTTGACCCGAATGCGAAAAGCGAAATGAAGGAAATGCGCTCAGAAATCCAAACGTCTGACATGGTGATTCCTGGGCTTGATGAAGCGCTTGCTTTTGATGAATTATTACGCCATGTTGAGGACCCAACATGGGACGTAATTGTGTTTGATACTGCACCGACTGGCCATACGCTTCGTTTCCTCTCCCTTCCTGAATTGATTGAATCATGGTCCGACCGAATTATTCGAATGATGCGAGTTTCAGGTGGATTACGCTCGATGCTTTTTGGCCGTAAAGAAAGTGAGGCGATGAAAGAAGAATTGGAGCGTTTTCGACGTCGAGTCCTCCATGTCCGACGTGTTCTATCAAACGAAGAAATCACCTCATTTACATTGGTCACAATACCTGAACGAATGGGAATTAATGAAACTCTGCGTGCCTATCAATCACTCAGCGAGTACAAACTACCCGTTCCAAATTGTTTGGTAAACCGGCTTACGCCAGAATTCGATCACCCATTTTTATTGAACCGACGCGAAGCGGAATTAGAACGGATTGAGGAATTGAAACTGGAATTGGAGAATGTAGAAATCGCTACAATGGAATTGATGGACACGGAAGTCGTCGGACTCGAACGTTTGAGAGATGTAGGAATCAGTCTCTATGGTGACGTCAAAGCAATTGACGATTCTCTTGGACCTCATCCAATCGGAAAAGCGCTCAAACATTCTATACATCGAGGTATGAAGCGTGAGGTCATAGGTGATATTGAACGGATTTATTTGCATTATCCGGGTCTCATACGCGACGAACTCTCGCTTCGAAGTCATGAAGGAGTTCTCTTTGTTGGCCTCAATGGTAGAGAACGGGAAGTCAAAACCAAAGTCCCTACGAAAGCCAGCCGAGTTAAAGCCAAGTTGGAAAATGATGTCCTTCAACTTGATATCCCGCTTACTGAAGAGTGAAAACCCATTATCGACAATGGGTGGGTTGAAATGGGAAAGCCAACACGCTAGGCCATGGCACTCGAAGGCCTCTCACAGGGTATTTTTCGCTCCATTGGGTTGCTCAAGAATAAACGTAAATTAGATGAAGAAGAACTTCGGGAAATGACCCGTAGCCTTCGTCGAGCATTACAAGAAGCAGATTTCAACGTTCGTCAAACAAAGGAATTGGTTGAGAAACTTGAGGCGCGTCTTCGAGAAGATGAAACTCGACCAGGAATCACTTTGCAAACGCATGCAATGAATATCCTCTACACCGAATTAGTTCGAATGCTTGGTCCCGCTCATCAATTTCAACCCCATGGTGCAACCTTACTTCTTGTCGGACTGTATGGTCAAGGTAAAACCACTACAACGGCAAAATTAGCAGAGTGGTACCGGCGTAAACATGGCCTTCGTGTCGCAGTAATTGAGGCTGACGTGCATCGACCTGGAGCCTATGCTCAGTTGACGCAATTGCTGGAAGATTCTACCGTTCAAGTGTATGGTGAACCCGATACCAAAGATGCACCAACCATCGTTCGAAACGGCCTTGCAGCATGTTCTGCTGCTGATTTAATCATTGTAGATACAGCAGGACGCCACCAACTTGACCAAGAACTGGTTGATGAATTAGAACAAATTTCATCGATCACTCGAGCAAGCGAACGTTGGCTTGTCATCGATGCTCAAGTCGGTCAAGCTGCTGGACCAGTGGCAGCGTCGTTCCATTCACTTGCCGGCGTTACTGGTATTGTCATCACGAAACTTGACGGAACGGCAAGAGGCGGTGGCGCATTATCCGCCGTTGCAGCTACAGGAGCGCCTATTGTTCACATCGGAACTGGAGAAAATGTTTCTGATTTGGAGAAATTCGAATCGGACCGATTTATCTCTCGTCTCCTTGGAATGGGTGACATACAGGGGCTCATCGACCTGGCACCGGATGACATGGATGAAGAAGAAACTATGCGGCTCACCCAACGATTGATGAGTGGCCGATTCACCCTCAACGACATGTATAAACAGATGGAAATGATGTCAAAAGTTGGTACAATTGACAAACTGATGTCGTTCCTCCCAGGAAATATGCTTGGAGGAATGGGTGCGATGTCGAAAAGTCAAAAAGCAGACATGCAAGGAAATCTCGACCGATACCGAACCATCATGGACAGTATGACTGCTTGGGAAAAGAATGAACCTGCCAAAATCAAAGCAGACCGAATTCGTCGTGTGGCACGAGGTTCTGGAGTTCGAGAAAAAGATGTTCGTGAACTCATCGCCCAATGGAACCGTTCTCGCAAGATGATGAAAGGTATGGGCGGCAACAGAAAACTCAACAAGCAAATGCGAAAAATGATGAAAGATGGTGATATGGACATGGACCCTTCATCATTCGGAATGTGAGGCGAACTGCTTTCAACTTACAGCCTGTGGTCAGTTTGTGCGCAAGGCGGTATTTTTCCTTATTCTGATGATATTGCTGCAGAGTGCAACAGGTCTCGTCCAAGCAGAAGGCAGGGCTGCAAGCACAAATCTCTCCATTGCCAAGTATGATTGGCTCTCAAATGAAACGGTTATTATTAGCGTAGAGATTACCAATGCTCCGTACAGTGTTGACCTTTTCGCACACTGGAATTTATATGATGAAAACGATGCTGTCATTCTCAATGGCACGTATCAATTTCAAGCGAGTGGAACAGTGACGTCTTTTGATTTGCCCTTGAAGCATTTTTACAACGGCTCTCATTTCTATCGATTCGACGTTGAAATTATTGATGCCTCAAATAACATCATCAACAGTGAACAGCAGCATTTCATGGTCTTTGAGAATGCTCAGTTTCCGCCAATTTCCAATTTACTCGCATTTGGAGATTCATTGAGTGACATGGGAAATGGCTACAATTCAATACTCAATGTACCTGATGTTCCACCTTATTGGCAAGGACGCTTTTCCAACGGCCGAGTTTGGCTTGAATACATGTCGGACTCTTATGGAGTTACGACAACGATTGGTTCTGGTACTGCTGCGGGCGATAATCGTGCCTTTGGAGGTTCTCAAACTGGACAGGGTTTTTCTTACTTGTTGCTCCCAAACGTCGGGACTCAAATTAACAACTACCTCTCGAATGTCCAAACTACAATTCCTTCGGACGCCGTTGTATCCCTATGGTCTGGCGGAAATGATTTCCTCTATGGCACTGCAAATGCAAATACAATAGTTGCTAATATGGAATCACACATCCGTCAACTCGAAGCAGCAGGTGCAGACGAATTCCTCCTCCCCAATCTCCCGCCATTGGAAATGACTCCCGAGGTGATGAGTCGAACTCAAAATCAACAAAACAACATTGCTACTGAAGTCGTTCTTTACAACCAAAAACTCGACGGGCTTGCGAGTAATCTGACAGCTGAATTAGGTATTACGATTCACTACATTGATGCGTGGAGTATTTTCAATGATATTTTGCAAAATAAAGAAGCCCTGGGATTGACCAATGTTCACGATGCTGCATGTTCAGGTGGAGTCTCACTTCTCCCATTACCAATTTGCAGCAACGGAGACACTGTTGTGGCAAACGTCGATGAATACCTTTTCTTTGACAAAGCACATCCAACTCGTGTCATGCACCGTTTCATCGGAAGATATGCGACCGAAGGTATTGGTGAGCCAGATACCGATGGAGATGGAATTATCAACATCTATGACACGTGTTCATGGACTCTATCTGGTGCATCAACCAATCTTACAGGGTGTTCTTGGGAACAACAAGATGAAGACCAAGATGGCGTCGATAATCTTTTCGACCTATGCCCAAGCACCCCATTTGGCTCTACAGTCGATGCTGTTGGGTGTTCTGCTGAACAGAGAGATTCCGATAATGATGGCCTCAATGATTCAGTCGACCCTTGTCCATTTTCTCTCTCATCATTCGACTTTGATGACGATGGGTGCAGCGATGAAGTTGATCTGGATGACGATAACGACGGTGTTGAAGATAGCATCGACAACTGTCCAAAAGGTTTGATTGGCGTTCATGATGCTGATTTAGACGGTGATGGTTGCCATGATAGCGAAGATGTGGATTTGGACGGTGATGGTTTGACCAATGCTGAAGAGGATGCAATTGGTTCCGACAAACGAGATTTCGATACCGATGATGATTTTTATGGTGATGGAGATGATGCGTTTCCACTGGATGGAAGCGAATGGTTCGATTCCGATGGCGACGGATGCGGTGATAATACTGACCTGTTCCCTTTCGATGCCTTGGATTGCAGCGATGTCGATGAAGATGGTGTTGGCAATAATGCCGATGCCTTCCCAATCGATAGTACCGAATGGGCAGATTCTGACGCTGATGGTTATGGCGACAATAGAGATGAATGTCCTTTGATTGAAGGGTATGCATTCATTCCACTCGGATGCATTGACAGTGACGGTGACGGGTTTGGTGATACCGTTGATGCATTTCCACTTGATGAAAATGAGTGGAGTGACCGAGATAACGATTCAGTCGGTGACTTTTCAGACCTGTTTCCAGATGATGGGAGTGATTGGGCTGACAGAGATAACGATACATATGGCGATAACCGTGACTTCTTTCCCTTTGATTCAAGTGAATGGAACGATACGGATGGTGATGGTGTAGGTGACAATTCTGATGTCTTCCCACTTGATGCTACAGAATGGCTTGATACCGATCAGGACGGTTGCGGAGATAACATCGATGTATGGCCAAATAATTCGCTGGAATGTTATGACCAAGATTTTGATGGCGTCGGAGACAACGCCGACATATTCCCCACAAGTGCCTTTGAATGGCTCGATTCAGATGGTGATGGCATGGGTGATAACACCGACTTATTCCCTTTTGATGCCGAAGCACAATACGACTCTGATGGTGATGGAATAGCCAATGCTCATGACCCCTTTCCCGGAAATGCCAACATGGACTCTTGGTTTGATTTAATTCTTAGAGTCCTCATTCTCGTTGGGTTGGTTGCTGGAGGAATAAACTTCTTCCAAAGGCAAAAAGCAACGTCTGAGGGTATGAAATTAGATGTTTTTGAAGACCAAACTCAGCACTTCATGGAAACTGAAGAACCAGATTCGCAAAGGCCAACAGCACCCCCATCAGCAGATGCATTCCAATTTAAGGAGTGAGACTTACTCTTCTTCATACTTTGACGCTAATTGTGAATTCACCAACGGTAATTTACAGTAAGGACAGTCATCTTTTGAATTCAGAAGGTCCGGACGTATAGCAAGTACTGCCATACAATGTGGACATGCTGCTAACATTTCGCCTGGTTCTAACTCAAGACCTGGAATCTCTTCCACACGACCTGCGTATGCATTTTTGTAACCGGGATGGAAGTGTGAAAGCGAACGTCGAAAAGAGCCAAACATTGCCCAAGTAAACAAAAACACCCATAAAAGTGATGAGACATTACCTGTGATGACTGAGTAAAGTGCCGTAAGTGCATTGATTGCAAAGAAAGCACCTGCCAATCCAATGACTGCTGCGCCCAACCAATAGACCATCGGATGGCGGTTACGATAAGCCAGCCAATTGATCATCAATAATGCTGCCAATACACCCATAACAGTCGTTTGAGTGCTGTTTGAAAAACCATATACCAATTGTGAAACAATCAGTAAAATGATAAGGCTATCAACAAAGAGAATAAATGAAATTCCTCTATGGAGTGCAAGAAATGGATTGGCACTGTTGGCAATAGAATGAGGCTTCATGCCGGCAATGACCATCTCGTCTGCCCGGCCTGCCATGGTGAATCCTACTGCTCATGGTGTTTGAGCATTGCTCGACCTATGAACTGAGAAGAACGCCAATGGAAGAAGTCATGATGGAGACCATTCTCCCACTACCCATGGGGATTCGCGATACCGATGTCAGCATGCGAGGCGATAGCCTTGCTGGACAAACGGTCTTACTCGGTGTATCAGGAGGAATTGCTGCTGTAGATACCGTCCGCTTAGCACGTGAATTACGCCGCCATGGTGCGAATGTACGTGTCGCACTGACCCATTCGGCCCAACGAATCATCACTCCACTCGCTGTTGAATGGGCGACTCAAGGTGAAGTGATTACCGATTGGGATGGAAACATGGAAGTCCTTGACCAAGTCGATGGAATCTTGGTCGCTCCAGCCACTCGAGATACGATGGCGAGTTATGTCCACGGATTACAACACGGGCCATTGATGATGGCACTTAGTGTCGCACGGAGTAGAAATTGTCCAGTAATGATGATACCGAGTATGCATTTGGATTTAGCCAAGGACCCGGTAACTGACGATATTGTCGACGAAGTCAGAAAGCATGGAATCCATGTATACTGGGGTGCTGAAGAAGAAGGGAAAAGGAAAACGCCTCACCATGAAGAAATTGTAGCACGATTTGCACACCATATGAATTGTGTCAAATCAAACCGCAAAGAGGTTGTTGTCACTTTAGGAGCAACTCGTTCTGCAATCGATGATATTCGATTCGTTCAGAATACCAGTTCGGGAGCAACGGGGTTTGCAATTGCAGATGATTTGTACCGTCATGGACACGATGTGACTTGCGTTGCAGGTGTGACGTCGGTTCCAGCACACAAATGGCTACCATTGGTCCTCAAAACTCCTGAACCCCACACCATGCTCAAAGAATTACAAGTTTTAGCAAAGGATTCGATCGATGCGTGGATTCATACTGCGGCAGTTCTTGATTACCTTGTAGCAAAACCTGCGGAAGGAAAAATAGCAAGCCTTCAAGGCACATTGAACATCGAACTTATCGAAGGTGAGAAGCATATTGAAGCACTCAAGGAATTATGTCAAGGTGCTGTACGTATCGGATTTAAACTCGAATCAGGAATAAAACAGAAGGACTTGATTTACCGTGCAACTGCTCAAATTGAAAAAGCAGGAATGACAGCAGTTATCGCCAACCGCCTCGAAGACCTCGGTGATAAAAATAAACCAAGAGGATACTTGGTAGATTCACTCGGAAGTCACTTTGTTTTGGAAAATACACACAAGATGTGTGAAGCAATTCGAACGTTCGTCGAACGAGGCATCTGAGGGAACACCATGCGTCGCTTTGCAATCATTGGTCATCGTGCGATGTCACAAGGAAAGGTGCCACTCAATGACATGGCTGGTGCTGCTGGACGAATGGATGTGCTTGTACGTGCATTAATGGCTGGATTATTGACAAGCCATGGAATTCGCCATGATACTGAGGTCACCCTCCATTTGATGGGTGGACCTGGACCTCCTCGTCGAATCAAATTTGTCGGCTCATTACTCAGAGGAGTCCATGCTGAAGAACGAGCTGTTGGAGGACAGATCGCTAAAGTCCTCAAATTACCTACTCCTGCACGTGGACATTGGGTCGAACGTTCTGCGGGTATTTTCGATAGCGGTGGTGATATCAGTCACACAATTGCTGAATGGAATGACGTAACTATCGTTTGCCTCGATGCTGCAGCACCTCGACTCTGGCAAGCAGATGAACCCTTACCAATGGAAGGCATTGCACATTCGACTTCGATAGGCGAATTTGGAGATATTACACTATCGGGTATCGATATTGGTTTTGTTCTGAGTGATGACAAACCATTACCAGAGGATGTCCTCCGAGAAAATATGTCGCTTCGGTCTCTCGGAGATACATGGCTACAAGGTCACATGGCCATTGCAGTTTGCCATTTTTTGCTCGACCAAGGGGCCAGCCTCAACCTCACTCAATCGTAAAGCCAAGCAGGGTAACCACCTTCACAGGACTTTAAGGCCCATGTCAGGAGTTTTTCATCAAGAGCAAGCGGATGAGTTTGTGGCCAAACCGGTAAACATGAAACACTCGCCTTTCCTTTTGCTACAACATCACAGTCACTTTGAGCGACTTGGGAATGGTCGATTGAAGCAGCTCCAATAGTAAATGTTGCCGTCTCATCCGACTCTATAGAATTAAATGATACTGCATCACGATACCAACGCATACCCAAACGAGTCGTTGAAACTTCACCGTTCCAGCCTGGAGGGACATTGAGGTTCAACATCAATTCTCCTTGTTGGAATGCTGTACGAAGGGCAGATTTAGGGTCACTTTCCCACGCTGGATGTTCAGGAACCTCTGGCCACCGGCTAAGGTGTGTGGCTGATAAATCCACTTCAGGTCGTCGGAGATTCTTGGGTTCATTGGGAAGAACACCAAGTGCTACTTCGATCAATTCTACCGTTGCTTTAATCGCATCTTCCATTCCTTCTAATTCGAAAGATGTAAAGGATGAAGCGATTGCTGGCATTCCATACAATCCAGCCTCTCTTGCAGCACCCATCGTCCCACTGTGATACGAATCCTGAGACATATTCGGACCAAGGTTGACACCTGATACAACGAGACGGGGGTGAATACCCGGAAGTGCATGTTCAAGGCCTCCATCAAGAGCGACAATCATGGTATCACAAGGAGTTCCTTGCAGTTCAAACAATTTTGCTTCTGCTTTCTCAGTATCCAAGCCCCAAGTCGTCACGAGGTCGTCTCTTGGACGTAGTTCCATTGGAGTTCCCAGATTGATTCGCATTCCAGCAGCAGAGTTGTTTTCATGTGGGGCAAAAACCACAACTCGATGACCGGCTTTGTTCAAGGCTTGAACCAGTAATCGAAATCCTGGTGCTTCAATGCCATCATCGTTGGTAAGTAAAATCCAACCTTGTTGATTTGTTGCTGACATCACTACGCCTCATTCTTCCGCGGTTGGCGGGTGTGTTTGATTGTTCGTATTGTCTTTATCGATTCCACCGTAGATGACCAAGAGGACCCCCACGACAAGAATGGGTCCACCAACCCATGTCCATTGCCCCGGAACTCCACTTCCGAAGAAAGCCCAGCCAATCAATGAACCAAGTAAAGGCTCAAGTGTAACACTTGTTGAAATGATAAGTGGAGATATGTATCTCAAACATGTATTCAGCCCTGTATGCCCGAGTAAACCTGCAATCAAGGCCAGTGCCAAAAACCATGGGAAATATTCGGCATCTGTCCACCCAATAATCCCAAAGGATGCAAACTCAGGCTCCAAGGCCCACGACGCAGGGAGAAGGAGAAGCGAAGCGAAGAGTGTAACGGGAAATGCGTAAAGAAAAATTGGCATCCATTCACGAAGTACTCGACCGCTGATGATGTAGCCGACCACAAATACAGCTCCAAAGAAAGCCAGTGCATCACCCCAAATCGTGACGATGTGGTCGCCTTGCTGATGGCCTTGGTCCAGTAATGTGATCGCAGCACCAGAAAAACCAACCAAGGCACCAAGAACCTCAAGACGATTTGGTTGACGGTGACCAATGAAAAAAGTACCCAACAATGCCATTCCAACTATGATGATTAACGGATGTGCTGTGACAAATAACAGTGAATGAGTCAGAGAAGTCGCATCTAAACTGGCAACCCATGAACCAAAGTGTAAGGCTAATGCACAGCCACTGGCAAGAATGATGAGAATCGTTTTCGGTTCAAACATTCTTGCTTTCACCGTAATCTCTTGTTTCCGCCATTGGTAGACAAAAAAGGGTGCTAAAACAAGCGATGTGAGTTGTAAGCGCCAAGAAGCACGAAGCAAGGGTGGAACTGTGTCAACATGCTGGAATAGGGCGCCTGCACTGGAAACGCCGCATACTGCTGCAATCAGTAAGCCCCACACCCAGAGCGGGGCCTTGGGTGATTCTGACATACATTTCACGCTCAGTTTTCGAGCACAGCGTCGACACTGTCTCCACCGATGACGCCAGCACGCTTGAACAAGAGATAGATTCCGCCACCAATGGCAACGTTAAGTCCGATAAATCCAACCATTCGAGCGAAATACCATGAACGGCTGTTCGGGTCACTTACCAATGTGTCAACAAAGGAGAGAATACTTGACTCGGTTCCAAAGAATGCTTCTCCCGTCAGTAGACCGGCTGCGACCATAAAGGTGCTCAACAAAAGAAGGGCTCGTTGCTTTTCAGCGATCGTCGCACCATCTTTTTCTTTGATTGCTTCAATCTTTGGACGAAGACGTTTATCTTCCCACTTATCTCGAGAATAACCGCCGATGAGCATTGGTAATGTGTGAGGGATATCCAGATACATTCCAAGTCCAAACGAAGTACCCATTCCAGTTCCCCATTCAACAAACATTCCAAGCAGGAATCCAAGTGCTAACAATTTCATGTCACCTTGTCCTTCAGCAAAAATGACTGAGAATGTTGCAAAGGCATTGGCTTGGGGCGCCATCAAATCGATGGTTCCATCTGCAAGTTGTTTGGAAAGGAAAATTGCAACTCCTGCTCCAATAATTGCACCAGGGATAACGCCCATGATGTTTCCTTTCGAGATGTGGTACGGGCGGTTACCGATGTAGAGGCTGTTTTTGTAATCCCCAATCACTGTTCCGGACATTGAAATTGCCGAACCGAAGACCGTTGTTCCAACCAGACCAAGAAGCACTGCATCTTGAGTATCGAGTTGAAGCAGGTCTTGAGCATTCAAGAACACACCTAATAACATGAGAAGAACAATGAAAGAAGTTCCAGATACGGGTTCAATTCCAGTTTCGCCCATGACTCGAACCGCAATCGCACCGAGTAAAAAGGTCGTCAGAATCAAAACTGTGGCGAATACAAGTGAGGCGAGAACGGAGAAACCACCGACTGTAAAGATGATGATCATAGCGAGGAATGTAATACCCATGAAGATTGGAATATGTTTGAGAGGCCATTCATACCAGCCTTTTCCTTCCATGTATTCTTGGCTCCCCTCGCCCTTGAATGCAGCACCGATATCAGC
Organism: uncultured Candidatus Poseidoniales archaeon; assembly: GCA_905182635.1. GTDB lineage: Archaea > Thermoplasmatota > Poseidoniia > Poseidoniales > Poseidoniaceae > MGIIa-L1. Next base: position 20,178 of record CAJJCM010000043.1, on the reverse strand, counting down.
AAAGATGTTGACAAATGTTTTCCACATTTTTGCCAATCCAAACATTCCACCACCAACAATTGAACCAATGGCAATGGTTCGAACGGACTTTGAGAAAGCAATCATTTGCAATGGAGCGGAACCTCCGGCGGCATAGTCTTGAATTGGGATATTGGCTTGTAGGGTTGCGTCATAAATTGGGAAGTTGAAGTAGACAACCAAGGGCACCAAGAAGAACCAGCCGACCAAAGTTCCGAGATTAACAAGGAAAGCAACTCGAGTTTTCATGAACCAGCCAATAGCAAACATCGAGGGAGTGAGTGCTACACCAATGTAGGTGTAGGCAAATGGATTCCACGCAGTTTCGGCGGACCAATGTGTATTATTGAGTGAAACGCCGTCTTCGATTCCACTCGGTTGATGGATTTTACCATGTGAGTAAAAACTTGCAAGCCCATAGTCACCGATGTGTCCGGATTCTGCTAAGAAGTCAAGAAGCGCCATTTTCTTTCCGTCAATCCACACCAATGGATATTCGATAAGGAATAACGCACCCATGGTGATTGTTGTCCACCAACCAATGGTTTTCAGTGATGCACGGGCATGTTCAACCGCACCGGTATTGACATCAGATGCGATATCCAGCATCTTTAGGGTTGCTTCAAAACCAGGCAGTGGCAAGGGGTCTTCAACCAACCATACCCGTCTAAAAATAATAAAATACATGATTCCAAGGAACCCTGCAAACATACTTGCTACAATTCCAACAAAAGCCAGATTAAACGTATCAGCATTGGTAATCAGTGGACCATCAGCTAAGAAATACCGTGGGTCTGATGCCAAAAGGAAAATGGCCGGGAAGGTGAAGATGAATCCGGTCGAGGCGTGGGTTGCCCCGGTCGTAGCAGAGGTTGCGATGTTGACTTCAGAGGGTGACCATTTGAGCGCCATACCCAAGAGGTAGGCGATATACCAAGCAGCAGAGATTGCCAACCCTAACTTGAGACCGATATAGGCAGTAACTCCAGAAAATATTGCTCCAATCGCAATGCCGTAAATCACCTTAGGTGTGCTCCAATGGGATACTTCAAAGGATTCTTTGACGTTTTTCTCTTCTAAATATTGCTCCAACACACCGGTGTTGAGGTTGTTGTACATGTCATTATCAAGCCATGTAAGCGTACCCTCTTCGATCGCTTTCAAACCCTGAGGAGTGACTGGTTGACGGTATGCTGATTTTTCGACACCCATTGATTTCACACCCGCATACGCTACGCGTATATCCCAAGGTAAGGCAATCCGTTTGAATAGGTTGCTGTTGTTCGTGGCTGATTCAGCCAAGGTTCAATGTTTAAAATTCTTCTCGAGTCGAAGATTCACGAATCATAACAGCAGGTAAACCGCCCCATACTTCTCCGGCTGGAATCGTACGATATTTAGGAACCAAAGCATTGCTGGCGACAACAGCATGCTCTTCGATGACAACGCCTGGCTGGACTGTGGCTCCTGTACCAAGCAGTGAACCTGTCTTCATGTGAATCGGAGCAAAAATCATTTGTCCTTTTTCCGCCAAATGGCCATTCATGATTGCGCCCCCACCAATCACACAGTCATCATCGATTCGAATCAATGCAGGGTCATTTAATCGAAAGGTATTGATTTGAGTATTTTTACCAATTTTAGCGCCACATACTCGGAAATAGGCATTTGCAAAAAATGAAGGTACAAAGTGTTGAAGACAAGGTTGAGTCGAACGTAGAACTTGTCCGCAGAAAGCCCAGCGCAATGTCGTGAACGATGTCAAAGAAACAATAGTTTTCTCCTTTATTCGAATGTGAAGAATAAATTGTAACACTGCTGAAAAGGCCAAAAGGCTGAGCGTGTAGACAATAAAAGAACTTGAAAGAACAAGTCCAGTTACGAGAGCTTGAGCCCATTCATGTTCAAAAGATATCAAGTCATTCGCCCAGTGATAGTAGACGATTGTAGGCGCAAGAGGTACTCCCCAGACCAGAATCATGACAACAATCACAATAAAAGTGCCTACTGTTTGGAGGAATTGAAAGGTCTTCATGTTATTTCCTCCAAGGCTCACTTGATAATGTTACGCTACACGACATCGAGGATTGTCACGGTTGAATCAATCCGTCACTCGAGTGGAGTGGTCTCAGAAGAGACACCATTCGCTCGAGCAATTCGGTCTTCTTCCTCAGCAACACGTATACCTTCGTCGAGATCGATACGGCTGGTGATGAAGGTTCCCAAAAGAATGACAATCGTAATGGTCAAAATCGCCACACGGCTGTCATATTGGGTGCTGGCAATCGCATACAAGAACGTTCCAATCATTGCAGCGGACTTTCCAAGGAATCCAAAGAATCCAAAGAATTCTGAAGTTCGTGTTTGAGGAATCAACAATGTGAACATCGAGCGAGCCTGAGCACCTGCAGCACCCATTGCAACACCGACAAACATACCGAGTGTAATCCATTGGGCAGTAACACCCATTCCGAGTGGAGCCCAGACGTTTGAGCGCATCCAAGAAGCATAACCATCAGCAAGGCCACCTTGGTCAACGTTGGTTGGATGTGTATCACCAATTTCGTCGCTACCACTTTCGGGGCCTCCTACAAAGAGAATAGACCATCGATGGTCATTGGTGCCATTAAAGGCCGCAACGATTGCCGAAGCATTTTCAGCATCAATCGAATAAAGCGTTTCTGTCTCATCCGCTTGTCCATCAATGAGCATGGATATGCCAAATATACCGGAGCCGACAAGTAGGAAAGCAAGTAAAGCACCTTTCCAACCCATCTCGAGATTCTGAATATAGAGGATACCTGCACCAAAGGTAGCCAGAATGGCAAGAATAGCGATGCACATGAGAATTCCTGCACCCAACGACCCAGAGGACGTAGAGGTCGAAACATAATCAGTAGAATTCGTCGGGAAATAAGCCTGATAAGCATCACGGAATTCATTATCACCAGTACCTTCTTCACTGATCCAGCCCTCATATCCCTTATCGTACAGTGTCGTTAGGTTATACATTTGAGTCTCGTTATCCCAAGTGAAAGTGAAGTCGTACCGCTCTGCATCAGCTGCCTGCGGCTGTCCTTTCTCATCAACAGTCACAGAAGAATCAAGTTCCAAAGGTGCGAATCCTGCAGCAACGACGGCTACACAGCAATAAATCATCAAGGAAAGCATCAATGCGAATTTTGTACCCTTGGCAGTGGCGAGTTTACCAAATAACAACGTCATCGGGATTGCCACGATGTTAACTGTGAGAAGCAAATAGATATTCAATTGAAGACTCAAACGAAGTACGGAATCTCCGTATGCGCTTGCCATGCTGGCAATGGTATTGACGCCGTCATAGAACAAAAGATACGCAAGAAGATACATTGCCAAAATCTTGAACTTTTTGATTTCTTTGAATGTCGTGAACACTTGCCCATAAGCAACTTTGGTAGCATCCTTAAGCCCTCCCCATTCCATCTCATTGGGGATTTCAGGTTCTGGAGTCCACTTGAACATGAGGTATCCATAGCCCCACCACCAGAGTGCGGAGGTGACGAAGATGGTTGAGAGACGGAAGTTACCATCCCAGCCGAAAGGACCCAAGAGAATGATAAGGTGGAATATGAGCAGCATAGAACCGCCCATGAAACCATAGGCATAGCCCTTCGAAGAGACGTGGTCCATACTTCGCTTATCAGCCAAATAAGGCATGAAGGAATAGTAAATGACGTTACCACCGGTAAAACCAACCGTACCTATCACATACATGACTGCCATAATTTTGTAGCCTTCAGAACCAAAGTAAGGTGCAGCCCCCATCAGTGCGGTGAAAATAACACCAGCAACGGTATACCATTTGAGTAACTTTTTCTTAATCGGCATTTTGTCTGCAATCACACCAAGAGCAGGAGCAGTTACCACAACGAAAAGCATCGAAAATGTCAGAACCTTCGCATAGAATGCGTCACCAGTTTGTGTTCCTGTTGCATAGTTGTATAATCCAGACATCACTTGAGGAGCGATGACCGTCATCACAGTGAGCGCATAAGCTTGGTTTGCCCAATCAAAGAAATACCAACCCTTCAATGCTTTTTTATCTGGGTCACTCATATTTTCCATGGATGACTTAACTGAAAACGGTTCTGTTGCTGTTGCTGTTCCAACATCGGACATAACCTGTCAAGAACCCACTTGGCTTATGAATACATTACCGGTCAAAAGTTCAAATTGTGAGATTCACAATTTGTTTGAAAGGAGTCACTTCATCTTTCGATTTTGTAACGGCCAAGGGCTTCCATCCAAAGAATTTCTTGTCCAGATGCAACTTCGATTTCGGAGTCCATTGGAAGAATCATCATTGTGTGGTCTTTCATGTTCATTGCATGAACTTCTTCACCATCGATGTGGGTAACCATTGCCTTGCCTTTTTCGATCATTGGAACATTGATACTATCGGTGACTGAGCCAACGTGTGAGATTTTCTTCGAAGAGAACAAAGATACCAGTTCAATACGTGCCTTTGCAGAACCGTGCTTCCCAGGTTTTGACGTAGAAATGCTCAAGATTTTGTAGGCATGATCGTCGACAACGCAAAAGCGTCCAACTTTTAAAGTTCGAATTTCAACACGGTCTGTTCCTGGCATAGAATCCCTCTATTTGCGCTGTCAAGGTGCTGGCTTATCACCCTTCGCTCTTTTTTGAATTGAATTAGAGTTCACGTATATCGTAGCGTTGACCAGACTGCTCCATCGAATGGTTGAGTATAAGTGGGCATAATTGTAGGCCGACCTCATCGCTTGGAACAAGCTGGCCTGAAGTATGAAAGTTAACAAAATCAGCATGCCGAGGAAAATCGATTGGATCCACAGAACGTAGAGCTGATTGCATACCTGTATCGACAATTCCAGGGGCGATTGAAATGGCGCTTATGTTCGATTGTGCACCTTCAATTGCTAAGCAACGAGTCCACATATCGAGGCCTGCTTTTGCAACGCAATACGCCGACCACGACTCAACAGGACTCAATGCTGCTCCACTTGAGATGGTCGTCACTCGGGATTGTTGTGCACCACCCATATTCGCCATGAGGCGTTGTGTCAAATCTTGAACACCGATCAAATTGACATCGATTGAATGCGACCAATCATTGATTTCAATCTGAGCAAGTGGCGAAACGGGAAATATTGTACCAGCATTATGAACCAAGCCAGCAATCCAAGGAAAGTGTTGACAGATTCGTTCAGCCGCCTGCTTAATGTCATTGGGTTGAGATAAATCACATGCGATAGCGAAAGAACCGGGGCAACAAAGGGCAAGTTCCTCACCGATTTCATCTAATTCTCTCGATGGGCGAGCAAGGGCAACTACAGGATAGCCTTGGGCTGCAAGTTGTTGTGAAATTGCTCTGCCAATGCCTTTGGAAGCACCTGTGACAACATAAGGACCCTGAGCCATACTCTAAGCCAGTGCTGAGGGTTTTTGATTATGACCCAGTAAAGGTTGAACACAATGTTCAATCAAGCCTCGATTACAACTCATTCTTAGTTTTAACAGATACAAACGCAGCTCCAAGGAGTGCAACAATACCAAGAGCAGCAGTAAAGCCTGGGACATTCGAAGAAGAAGCCGTATTTTCAAGATTAACTGTAACAAGAGTTGTTGCTGAATTCGTGCCATCGCTCCATGTAATGGTTGCTTCAATTGATTCGTCGACATCGGCAGAGAGCATTATAATTGCAGCAGCACTTACTTCTCCGACGACTGGTCCGACTGATACATCATTGATTGAAAGCGTGATCGGGTCGTTATCAATATCTTGGCAAACTGCTACAATGAAATAACTTCCAGAAGGAACTGTAATAATTGGAGAGATTCCCGTCCCTAAGCCTTGGACAGAAGAAGCCCCGATGACCAAAGTAGAAACGACTGTGTCGCCTGTAATATCGACCGGTAAACCATCGACTTCAAGGGTGTAATAAATCGAACAGACGGGTAATTGATTGGTTGGGAAATCAGTCACATCATATGGATTTGTTCCACGAAGGTATTCGATTTCGTCTGCGAATCCGTCACCATCATCATCGGTATCAAGTAAGTCGCATGTACCATCGCTATCGAAATCAATTGGGATTGAAGTTGGGTTTTGGGTATCAGAACCACATTCAATTTCGATGCTGTCATCCCATCCGTCATTGTCACTATCTGAACAGCCTGTCGCATCAACGATACTACTGGTCGGAGTTGTCGGACATTCGTCGAATTTATCATAAACTCCATCTGCATCAACATCCGATATTGAATTTTGTGCCCAACATAATGTACTAATTAATGCGCTGTTAACTGCAGAATCAATCAATGCGTCAACCGCATACAAATCTACAGCGATGCATGCATTTGAAGAGTCTGCTAAAGCCTTGAACTCCAATAAATGCTCTTCAACAGAGTCTGTACCTTCGACCCAGGTAAAGTCTCCAGAATCCATTAATGTCAGAATACCCGATGATACATCAGAAACTTCCCACTCGATGGTGTAACTTTGACCAGCATCTAAGGCTTCCATGGAGACTGATACGGAGCCCCAACCATCAGGTTGAAGCTGCGCAATTGCGGATACTGTAGCATCATCTTGGTTAACCATTTCAGGTAGAACTGTGATTGTTGAACTGCTAAAGTTCGCCATCAGCATGGAATCAGTTTGTCGTGTCAATGAGCACTCCACACGGTAATCGCCTTCCGATGCCGGTGTAAAGACTGAATTTTGAGTGTTGACATGTTCAGGCCTGTGATTCCAAGTAGAAGTCATAGAATCAATGACGAGGAGTGTGCTCTCATCGATTAAATTACAAACTTCGACATACGAGAGAATGAATTCGTTACGGTGATCCAGTTCCCATTTCATGTCGATTATAAGATTCATATTCAACAATATTTGCGGTTGGTGAAGCATGTGTGCAGAAACGACTTCTCCACCAATCACAAAGTAACTGCTCTCTTCATCTGCACCATCTAATCGAACGTCTTGAATCAGTAGTTTCGATTCAAAAGCCATTGAAGCATTTTCAAGTTCCCATGTCACGTTATCTGCGAAATCTCCGCAACAGTCGGGAATGGCGATACTGATGACCTCTGTGTAGGAAGAACTGGTTGGTGTGAAATCAACTTCTCCCGAAATTATATCTTGGTCTTCCGGTGCCACATTGACCCAATACCACCAAGGTGTTCCAGCGCAAAAGGTTTCAAACAAACCATTTTCTTGGTATTCAGTTGCCAGTTTACATAATGAATAAGCAACAGTATAGGTGGTATCGGGATACAAGTTGGTTGCAACGATACTGAGTTGGATGGTTGAATTATGAGGATAGTAGATTGCATCTGTTACTGCTGTGTGCTGTTCATTGCCGGTATAATTGGCATCGATGACCATGAAAGTGTCACCTGTTTGTGTCCCCATTAATGTATTGTCAAAGTCACGAGTAAGTGAGCACTCGACATGATGTTCACCTGCAGATATTGGGGTTTGGGTGATGTGTACATTTGGTCTACCATTGTGACTCCAAGTTTGATTTTGCGTTGAGATAATTGCCCCTGTCGAATTCACTAAATCACACTCAATGGTGTAAGCAAGAACAAAACGATTGTTCGTATCAAGATACCAAGTCGTTTGTGCGGTTGAAGACATTCCGATTAAAATCGCACTACGATCATTGGATGTAGTACTGCTCAAGAGTTCGCCACCAAGTATAAACACATTTGATAATTCTGAGAACAATTCCACACCCAAAATGTCGAGATGGACATCAAATGTTAACGAGGAGTTGGGGAGAGAATCAACCGTCAACATCCCGTGCGTTGGATAATACTCATACGAATCGCCACAACAATCAGGAATTGAAACGGTAATCACTTCAGAATGAGAGGAAGTTGTTGGTGTGAAAATAATTTCTCCATTTATCTCAATGATTTCAGATTCATTTACCGTAGTTGTCGAGGCATCATCAGAAACGCCATACACGACCTCACTACCACATTCGAATACATAATTGGAGATCTCATCAGAATACCAAACTTGGGAATTGCAAAGTGAGTATGTCAATGCGTATTCCGTACCAGGATACAAATCGGTCAGATTAACATAAAGTGAAACTTCTGAGTTGTGGTCATAATACTGTTCATCTGTTTCTGCAGTGAACGCTTCAAGTCCAGTATAGTTCGCATCAAAAACTGAAAAGTTCGCCCCTGTTTGAGTTGCCAAAACAGCATTATCAAAATCACGTGTGAGGGTACAATATGGACGATAATCACCTGCAACACTCACTTCTAAGTGGAAGAAGGGGTCGACAAGGTCGCCGCCGCCAGACCAAGTCGAATGGGATGAGGTGATGGATTCATTGTTCGCATTCAACAGGGAACAGTTCGTTGTGAATGTAAGAATTTCCAGTATAGGGAATTCTAATTGGAAGAATGAATGAACACCGTAACTCATTCCGACCAAGAGGCCACGTACATTGGGCGAAGAAATACCTGCTGCATCAGCACCCCCTCCTAAAACAAAGACATTGCTGAATGCGGAATTAATGGTGACGTTTTGTGAAGTAATACTCACATCAACTCTCATAGTCCCATTGTCAAATAGGTTCGAGGATGAACTTGTCCCACAGCAACCAGGGTCTTCTATTGAATGCGTTGTTAATGTGAACATGTTTCCTGAACCAATATCTATGGAACCAGTCATCTGTGGGAATTCATACTCACATTCCAGTTCCATTATTTCAGCCTCAGAATTCCAGTTCCCTTCAAGAATACAAAGTGAATATTCCAATGTATATTCTGTAACAGGGTCTAAATTTGTTGCCATAACAGAAAGGGTAATGTTTGACCCCCGGTCATAATAATCACTGAGAACATCAACTGTTAGACTTTCATTTCCATTTGAACGGGCTGAGGCGGCATCGGAATTAGGAATGTTAAGAACGCCCAATATTCCTGAGGACAATAAGATGAAAGTAAGAAGTAAACTTTGGCGACGGGTAGATATATCGGTAAGGGGGCTCATCGAATGTCCTAAGGCTCGGCGAATAATAAGTTATCTCTTTCAGTATTAATTCCACGGTCGCACCAGTGGAGTCAAATTATGTATTGAGTCATCTATTTCTTGACGTACCAGTTTATATTCTTCTTGACCTAATTGAAGTTCTAATTGACCAATCAATTTTCTACAACGCAGTGAATTCTTCCCTGACATAGCAAATACTGCCAATAAGAACCGATTTGCTCGTCGTTGTTGTTCTTCATTCGCCAAATCATTGGTCCTTTCAATTTCACCAAGTAATTCTAGAACTCGAATTTGATTTGGGTGAATGAAACGTGCTGTAGTAATTTGTTCTTCCATTCCGGCATGAACAGCGTTTCTAAGCCCTGGTTGTAAGTTTTCTAATCCCTCGGGGAAAGCATGTGCAATTAGTTTGGGTGTCAGTTCACGACCGACTAAACGAGAGCGCATATCTCTTATCATTCCATTCATTCCAAGCATATTGAGAAGAACAAAGATTGGTAAAGAAACCAATTCGACATAAGCACGAATCGATACTCTTCCAAGAAGCCGAACCCACATCCGTCGCAAAATCATTTTAAATACGGCCGCACTTACCAAAATTCTTACTTTTTTGAGTACTTTACGAATCAACAATCCCATTTTACCAATTTTTGCCAAAGGGTCGATTCCAAACATGCTACCATGGAATCCTGGAGCCCCTAAAGCTGCATGTACGAGCCAGTGTGGTATGGAATTTTCAAGTTCAACTTGTTCAAGTTCTTCTTGTGGTATTCCAAGTATTTTCGCCATACGTGCAGCAGTACTCAATGAATCACGATAAAGAAACATCAATTCAAATGCAGTTGTTAGAGTGCTGGTGAGTGCAATGATAATCATGAACCACCAACCACTCAAACCTTCAGCACCTTCCCAATCCGATAGGAAAAAGGCCATTCCAACAACGATAAATCCTGAAATCAGTCCTGAAAGTCCTGCACGTATTACGACTAGTCTGGTCAACTTATCCATGCGTAAGTCTGCCTCTTTACGATCTGGAATTGCTTGTTCGGGTGAGGTTCCAACTGTTGAAAGAAAACGGCCAATCGCCCAGAATTGTAACGTATCCTTGAGCCCCAAACGCTTCACCTTCAGTATGAGAAGAAACCTTGACCCGTTTTACGACCGAGTTTTCCTTCAGCAACCATTTGGATGAGAAGTGGTGCTGGTGCGTATTTATCATCGCCCATGCCTTCGTGTAATACATTCATGATGTGAAGAACTGTGTCCAGTCCAATGAGGTCACAAAGTGCTAATGGACCAATCGGGTGGTTCATTCCGAGTTTCATGATGCCATCAATTGCCTCAGGTTGGGCTACACCTTCTTGAAAGGTCAATATTGCTTCGTTCAGCATTGGGCACAGAATACGGTTGGACACAAAACCTGGCGAGTCGTTGCATGAAAGCGCGGTTTTCCCCATCTGCTCCGATGCTTGTATGACTGTTGCATTTGTTTGCTCACTGGTCGCTTTACCGTTGATAATTTCAACCAACTTCATGATTGGAACTGGGTTCATGAAATGCATTCCGATTACTTTGTCAGGACGATTTGTTGCCTCAGCAATTGTTGAGATAGAGATTGAAGAAGTATTTGATGCAAGAATTGTTTCAGGCTTGCAAATGCTGTCAAGTTCTTGGAAAATACTGACTTTGAGGTCGAGTATTTCCGGCACTGCCTCGATGACAAGGTCACAATCCGCACAGACTCCACGGTCAATCGAAAGGGAGATTCTGGCACGTGAAGCATCAGCATCTTCTTGAGTCATCCGTTCCTTTGAAACGAGTTTTGCAAGAGACTTTTCGATCGCAGCGATTCCTCTATCGACGTATTCTTGTTGAATATCAATCATGGTGACTTGGTAACCCGCACAAGCAGCGACTTGTGTAATTCCATTCCCCATCTGTCCGGCTCCAAGAACTGCTATTTTGACGATACTCATCTCACTCACTGTTCAACGCCAACACGAATCAATTGATGAACTTGCCCAAAGACCCGACTTGATTTTGTCAAGCGAATACGCTGAACAACTGTGGAAGAGGTAGCCCGACTCGGATTTGAACCGAGGTCAACGGGACCAAAACCCGCTATGATGGACCCCTACACTATCGGGCTATGATACACAGGCGGTAGACTCACCCTTTTGTTTTTGTCGGAACTCCATTATCAAAATTAATCAAATAAGAAGGTTCTGTAAATCCTCATCATCGATTCGCAGTCGTGCGCTTTCAATAAATTCACCGAGTGAAAGTCCATACTCATCCTGGTATCTTTCGGCTTGAAGGGCCATGTCCAATTTATCGAGTTGTTTGACAAATTTTGCCTCGGGTGTTTTGCCTTGTTCATACTCTTCAAACAATGCAACCCATTCGGGTGCCATTTCAGTCATCGCCTTCAACTCATCAGCCGCTTTTGTCGATGTATCATCGTGTGGAGTGAGGTCGCCCACACGTACTTCTGGAATATCATGGACAATACACAGTGAGAGCACTCGAGCTAAATCCAATTCCTTTGGAGCGAGTTTAAGCGCAAGCATCGACATACCCCATGAATGTGCAGCAACTGATTCAGGTGAAGGAATTCCTGCTCGAACCCAACCTGTTCGTAGGACATTTTTCAAACTTAGAATCTCTTTGAGTTGGTCTCGCATGGTTACGCCATGAGACAAGACCTCAAAACCTCAACGCCTAATTCGGTCATATGAAGACCGGTAAGCCGACATGGTGGGATGATGCATTCACAGCCCTATCCCAAGATGAGATTCTTGGCGCTGTTGTCCGTTCATATCCAAATGAAAGCCTTAATGGCAGGGGTGACCTGTTCTCGACCTTGATTCGTTCGATCGTTGGTCAACAAATTTCAGTCATTGCTGCTGATGCTGTCTGGGGACGATTAGTCGAGTGCATTGGGGAAGTTACTCCGGACGCAATACGTGCACACTCGCCTGAAGAACTGGCTTCATGCGGTCTTTCTCGCCCAAAATCAAGCTATATCTATGGTCTTGCCTTGGAGTCAAAGGCATTGTTACTTCAAGATTGGAATGGCCACACAGATGAAGAGTTACTCAAACATTTCACCCAATTCCGAGGCGTCGGGCCTTGGACTGCAGAGATGATTCTCATCTTCACTCTGATGCGCCCAGATGTCTTTAGCATAGGTGATATTAGTTTGATTCGTGCTGTTCAGCAATTGGTTCCAGAAGCAGATACAAAGGAGAAAGTTTTGCGAATTTCCACACGATGGGCACCGTATAGAACAGCTGCTTGCTGGTATTTATGGCGGATGCTTGACCCAGTACCTGTCGAATACTAATGAATCGAAGGTTTGACAATGTGTCACGCTGACGAATGAATATGAGCGAAGATACAAACGATGGTCCGACGCTAACGGAACGCCTCAATATTACTGGTTCGAAATTAGCAGAACTTTCGAAAAAAGCCGCTATTGCAACAAAGAGTGCCGTTATAAAAACCACTGAAGTAAGTATCGATGCTGCACAATCTGCGACCAAAATAAGTAAAAGTGCAGTTTCAAAGACGAATGATGCTGTCAAAAAAGTTGTTCAAGATTCGAAAACGAAGCGTGACCAAAAGCGTGAAACGAATGTGAAGAAGATAAAAGAGGAATTATCATCAAGCCCTATTCTTGATGACGTCCCACCAATGGTTACACTCCCTGAATTTGAAAATCAACGTATTCTGGTCGTGAATGAACAACAAACAAATCAACTTCTTTTACTCGAAGAAATGCAGAGGCTTTCTTCTCGAATGGATACGATGGAACGAAGACAACGAATATTGGCAAAAAATACGGACTCATCACTCATTCCGGTATTTGAGGGGCCATTGGATACAAACACAATTGAGGATGACTCTAATCAAATGATTGGAACAAGCGAGGCAATGGGAGAAATGCTCCATATTCTTGGAGCGTCACTTTTATGGATTGTCGCCCTTATTGGTCTTGATAAGTTCGTTACAGAAAGAGAATTGATGCTTACTTCAACTTATCCTGTGGATCTTCTTCTATGGTCCGTAGGTTCTTTTAGTTGGGTCATGTATCTTTTATTTCGATTAGGAAAGTCTGGATTAAAAATGCCCCTATTGATTCGAACTCAAGCATCATTGGCCGTTGGGATTACTACGCTCATGGGGTTGATGATGAATGATGATTCTATGTCGACAGTATCGAATGTTTGGACCTGGGGTACGATTCTTGCAATAGCACTCTTACTCGGAAGTAGCATGTTAGCAACTGCATGGAGAACAACCAAAAAATTAGTTGGAATTCGAAGCACTATTGAAATCATCGAGTGATTGCATCAGGAGTTTTCGAAAGGTCACGCGTGATGTTCTTGTGATGCGACTCAATTGTTCCGCCTCCAATCTCTAAAAGTTTTGAATCTCTCCAAAGGCGTTCGACGTTATATTCGCCAACATAGCCGTAGCCACCCATGACTTGCATAGCAGCGTCAGCGATTTCTTTTGCTGCGGTCGCTGCAAACAATTTAACACCATCAGAATCAAGTCTATGGCCTGGTTTCCCAAGTGTCATATGTGATGCAGTGTCATAGATGTAAGCACGCATTGCACGGTATTTCGCCCACGATTCGCCAATATAGCGTTGCATTTGTCCGAAATCTCTGATTTGTGATTTAAACGCAGTTCGCTCCGTTGCATAACGATTCATATCTTCGAGTGAGCGACGAGAGATTCCCAAAGCCATGGCAGCAAGTGTCAAACGTTCGGCTTCTAAATTCCCCATCATGTGCAAGAGTGATTCACCAGGATCTCCAACAAGGTTCGATGCTGGAACGATGCAGTCTTGGAAGACAAGTTCGGCGGTATTCGATGCACGCATACCCGTTTTATCGATTATTTTTTGACCGACACTGAAGCCGGGCATTCCAGCCTCGACAAGGAAAGTAGACATTTGGACACGCCCTTTGTCATCGATACCGGTCTTGGCATAGACCCAAACGATATCAGCAGGAGTGCCTTGATCATCGAGACAACCGTTGGTAATCCACATCTTTCGACCGTTGAGCAGCCAAGTGCCATCGTCTTGTTGAACGGCTGTCGTTGATAATCCAAGTACATCTGTACCGGCATCTGGTTCAGACATTGCCATAGCACCAATCCATTCCCCCGAGCAGACTCGAGGTAGAATACGGGCTTTTTGCTCTTCATTACCGTTGAATGCAAGATTGTTTACGAACAGGATTGAATGAGCGAGATAAGCAAGAGCAAATCCTGGGTCGGATGCTGAGAGTTCTTCGTGAACAATCGCACAAGCGGTAGCATCAAGTCCTGCGCCACCGTATTTCTCTTCTGCACTCAGCCCTAAAAGACCAAGTTCACCCATTGAACGAAGGAGGGGTAAATTGAACTTCTCCTCACGGTCGTGAATTAAGGCTTGAGGCTCAACATGCTCTTTTGTCCAATCACGAACCATTTCACGCAGCATAGCGTGTTCTTCACTAGGATTCCCTATATCCATTGGTCTCACCCATTGTGCGGGTATGATTCTCCTTTTTCACCCTTTGTTGTATATGCGGCCTTTAACGACGAAACATGCTACGCCGTTTTCGTTGTTTGCCTTTGGAATTCGTATCTGAACGAGCAGAACGCCGGACTTCATCCTTCGAACCAAGTACGGGCCGAGAACGGGCCGGTTGAGTTGGACTTCCCATCGAGCGACTACGTTGTGTTCTTTCAGGCCGTTTCTTGACTCGGCGAACCCGTCGAACGGGTTCTTCATTCAATGAAATCTTTCGAGCTCGCTGACCAACATGCTGAAGGTGACTGTTATGTGTGTGAGATACATTCGGCTTCGAATGAAGGCCGACATTGTCAAGCACACTTTGCGCACGCTGACGAGGTGTTGTCACACGAACTTCATCGACAATTCGATTTGCAAGATGTGAGAGAGATTGATCGCCTTTTACATTCGGTGCTTTACGCACATCTATGTGGATTTCATCTTTCGAATTTTGTTCATTATCCATCAATCCTAAAAGGAAATTAGTGCTCAAAGAATCCTGCTTTCGCTCAACCATACGCATCCCATCCAATTAACAGCCTCGCTGGTGCCAATATGAAGTTTCCCCGTCATTTCAAGTAGAAAATGGCGTTTTTACTTGTGAATCATACACTCAATCATCAATTGTGATGGATTTTCTGGTATAACCATCAACTCTTTCAATATGGCGAGCAGCATTCGGATACTTTTCACCCCAAGGCCTTGTTGCAGACCTGAACATCAATTTCATAATTGCCAAATAACCCTTGATCATTCTTCCTGTGAATTTTAATCCTCTCCCCATGGAACGGAATGGGTGCCGAATAAGTGACCAAATCGAGCGCAGAGGATGGCGAAGGAATCTGAGTGGGTTTTTTTTGCCTTCAAATGGATACCTTAGTTGCTCGGCCATAGTCATCGGAACAATTTCATCCACGCCATAAATTTGTGGCCTTCTACCGCCCTTTGGCATGAAGTAAGTACCAAATAACATATCCCACAGGGGCAAGAATGTTGAATAATTTGACCATATGGCATCATCCTCATTTGAGTGATGCCAGTGATGGAATTCTGGCGTCATAATGAATCGGTGGAATATCTTGAATCTGAAGCGTACATTGGCATGTAAGAATAATCCGAACACAATTTGGAAGATCGCAAGAAACCCAACTTGTTCATTTGGGAAACCCGCTGCGATAAGGAAAAATATTGCTGGTACAATCAATGTTCCATCGAAGGGGTGAGCCCTAAAACCAGAAACCCAATCCATATGTTCGGTGGAGTGGTGAATGGAATGAAATTTCCATAGTATTGGAATTTCGTGATAGAATCGATGAGCCCAATAAGTAGTCATATCGAATAATAAAATGCCAACAATCAATTTGTATTGACTCGGTATCATTGCCACATAGGGTGCAATCAATAATCCTGGAATCCATGCCAAAGAAACGATTCCAACAAAAATGCCAACTGTAAGCGCTATAATATTGAGAAATGGTGCAGCCATTGCATAACCAATGTCCAAATCCAAATGTGGACGTTTGAATCCTTGATGCTTCTGGCGAGGGAATAATCTTTCAAATGGAACGACTATAATGAACAAGAAAATTACGATAGTAACTCCTTCAAGTGAAATAAATACACCTGAACCGATAATTATTGCCGCCAGTAAACGCAAAAATATGGCTTTTTTCCAACCACCAACCGGCGGCAGATTTGGTGCAGCAGGAACATCATCAAAGTTGAGATGCGAAGGAGGAGTTTCCACATCCATAGAGTGGACTTGAAGCAGGCTGTTATATTGTTTGGCCTTAACTGTTCATTTCCCTTCAGAAATGATTTCGAGGTATTCTTTGTAGTCTGCCTCGTTTTCAAATTCAAGAGGAATAACCATCATTTCTGAACAATCCTGGCACTGATACCGTTGCCCTGTCATGAACCCAACATAAGGGTAAACTCGAAAACCATGGCAAGCAATACAAACTCGGAAAGACATAGGAACAGATTTCGCACACGAGTGAAGATAATAAACATGTGTTTGGATGAAATCAGTCATCTCGGGGACGTTCAAGGCCCGTTACTTTTATCAATTCAGAGGTCTTAAAGCCGTTTGGTAATTGGTCTTCTGGTCGACCGGAATGGGTGATTTTGTGATGATGAGAGGTTGTAGTGGAACCGTGACCATCTGAATCTGTACTTGTATGAGTTGAAGTGTACAATTCCAACAAGGAACTTGAATCTAAAGAAATGGTTTTCTTGATTTTTCTTGGTTTGTTCAGCCAACTTTTGGAAACGACAAGCGTGTTTTCAGTCCCGAGGTGTTCGATATGAGATTTTTTTGTTGAAAGAGCATAGAACAAAACTACGACCGTTGAATAGAATAGAATCGGGAGGACAATTCCAGTTAGAGATTGTTCGATCTCCACTGTCAGTGACCCATCTTCATTGTAGGTATGAATTGAAACTGTTTGCCAACTCATTGAAGAAGAAGTGTATTGTATCCGTTCAATCGACCCATATTCAGTTGAATCTTCATAGAAATACATTGGATACAAATAGACTGCAGTTCCATTGAACGGAAGGATTTGCTCAATACTTTCATTCACTGTGAACACCGGTGATGTAAAACACCAAGCGGGCAGTACAATACCGGCTTCTATTTCTATAAACCGATTGATTGAAGTGTTATCGGATGGATTGAAGGGTACGACTTTCTCACAATAATAAGTCCAAAGAGATTGAACTTCAACACCTGCACGAGTCTCATTCGAAGTGTCAGAATGACTTGCATTTTGACCAAAAGAGTCGGTACAATACCAATGGACATCTTGAAATTCACAATACGATTGTACGTACTCGGATTCAGAACGCTTTTCCTTATCGGAAGTACAGTACCAGAGTTCATCGCCCAACTCATTACCGGCTTCCCATTCACACAGATTGTATGCATACCAAGCATTTATGTCATCATAATTTGAGTCGAGATATGCATACCCAAGAACACCTCCCTCTCCAATTTGCTCCCATCGAATATCTTCACCAAAATAACTCGAAATTGTCACGTGGTTTTCACTGAAAGTATAGTCTGCTTGAAACGTATCACCTTCGACGCAATGAAGTTCTCCATCTTCCATATATTCAAAAGAGCCAAAACACCCTGTGTAATCTTGCGAGAGGGTAAAAGGTAGAGAGAAGAGGAGTATTGGTAGTAAAAACATCAACAACACCCCGAATGGAATTACCCTTACCGAAAGTTCTTTTGGAGCTCGAGCGACATAATCTGTTTCACTCGAAGGCTCGATAATCTCCGGTTCTTGCGGAAGTTTGTGTTCAGGGGTTGTTTCGCTCGAAGGCTCAATGTCATCCCAGAAACTTTTGCCTTTTGTCATGCACATTCCTCATGATGAATCGAAATGCACCTCATATAGATAGTTTCCACCGGAATTGAGGGGCAATAAACTCAACTTGAACAGGACAGCATTGAGCAACCGACTCGATGGCGGGCCCATTCAGGTCGTTTTTGGAACCATTGCTCTTCATGTTCTGGTTGTTCATCGTAAGGGTTTTGAAGAAGTTCATGGAGAGATTCACACACCGTAAAGTCACCCTTCTCAGCAGCATCAATGGCAAGTTGTGCCATCCAATTGCGCAAAACATATTTTGGGTTCGCTTGAAGCATTGCCTCACGCACAGGTTGACCATCAACTCGAGACCACCAGGCTTCTAGCCATTCATTCCATGCTTGTTTAGGGATTGTAGTTTCATCATAAAAGGCAGAGGTAAGAGCCTCAGCATCTGGTGATTGAAGAGAGCAAAGTAATCTAAAAAAGATCGTCATGTCGGTTTCAACTTCCTGTAAGAGACTGTTGAGGTTGCGAACTAGGTCTTCATCATCACTACGAAATTCGGTCAATCCCAATTTATCAGACCACATTTGATTGTGGTGTTGATCAAAACAGGTTGTGAAAGATGAAAGTACACCATGCAATTGTTCAGCATCAGCCATCAATGGAACCATTGCTTCAAGCAATCGCGCGATATTCCACGCAGCGATTTGTGGCTGTTGTCCATAGCGGTATCTTCGTGTTGAAGAATCAGTGGTATTGGGTGTCCAACCTGGATTATAGTCTTCGAGCCATCCATAAGGGCCGTAATCAATGGTAAGACCATGTATTGACATGTTATCGGTATTCATCACACCATGAACAAAACCAACACGCATCCATTGAGCGACCATCAACGCTGTATCTTCAGCAATTTGACAGAGCCATGCAATGAGTCCGGCGTCATTGCCGTGTGAATGGAACGGGAAATGAGTTCGGATGGTATGTTCGACCAATGTCTTCAGCGTCTCGACATCACCCGTTGAAGAATGGATTTGAAAACTTCCAAAACGAATGAAACTCGGCGCTACGCGACAGACAATTGCACCCTGCTCATATGCTCGGTTACCATCATACATCATATCCCTCATAATCGGTTCACCCGTGGCTACCAACGATAAGGCTCGAGTCGTAGGAACTCCTAAATGGTGCATTGCTTCACTGCAAAGGAATTCACGAATCGATGAACGAAGAACTGCTTTACCATCTGCAAATCGTGAATAAGGAGTTTTTCCAGCACCCTTCAACTGCAATTCAACAACCCCATCTTGGCATTCCACTTCACCCAAAGTAATGGCTCTGCCATCACCGAGTTGTCCTGCCCAAGTTCCGAATTGATGACCACCATAACGTTGAGCATAACTGTCCATACCTTTGATTGGAACACCTCCACCCAATACCTCAGTATTTCCACGTTGCACGCCCAAACGAGCAGCCATATCCTTCGACCAAAGTTCAAGAGTTGGTGAAGGTGATGGTGTCGGCAGAACACGAGACCAACAAGCATGAGGAACTTGCCGAGAGGAGCCACCAATTTCTGAATCTCCAGGCGTTTCACCGACGAAGCGGTTGAGCCACACAAGTGATTCCAGTGTGCCCATGTATTGAGCAGCAGTACGTCTATTTTGAACCTGTTCGTCGAATGCACAGTCAAATTCGAAGCACAGTGGCAACGTTTCAAAAGATATTTCACCCATGGGTTGGAGGAACAAACGATGACCGATTGGACTTCATGTTCGAATACGGGGCCAAAGAGATTAGAAACAAAAGAACGATGCTAATTGTTATTTTAGTCTCATTGCGATTTCACACGATCTAAGATTTTATCTCAGATTGCTCTGCATCTTCATATAAAATGAATTCAAAAGTTCCTGTTGCACTCTCATAATCTATACTTGAGAATACCACTTTCATTTGGCGGTCTTCGAACGGGTCGTGGAAGTAAGGTTGGCCTGTTCGGAAAATTCCTGGAATTTCCTTGTAGTCCACCATTGTCATTTTTCCAGTAATCGTGTAAACTGCTGATTCTGCACCCTCATCCATGAGATCGTCACCCTCGTTGCCCCGAATTATAGTTCGCTGCAATCGGCGTTTCACATTCATGTGAACGTTACACTCGTCAATCTTTCTCCAATCTTGGCCTTTGGTTGCTATGTAGCACTCGCTCACTTCCATGGCCACCCTAG
>CAJJCM010000042.1 GCA_905182635.1 uncultured Candidatus Poseidoniales archaeon | reverse complement strand
CTACATGGATACATCTTGGCCATTGGTCACACATCTGATTATATTCATACTGATGATTGTTGGAGCAAGTGCTGGTTCAACTGCTGGTGGCTTGAAATTACTCCGTGTCACACTGGCCTTCAAGGTTGCAATGAGAGAATTGGTCCGTATTGCACAACCAAGGAAAGTTGACCGAATCCGTATGAATGGAGAAGTTGTTGAACGTCAACAAATCAGTTTAATTGTAGGTATGTTGATCGTTTGGATCGGGTTATTTGGTATTTCCAGTATCCTCTTGGCAATTTTCATGCCGGGGGATTCCTTTGAAAGCATTACTACTTTAGTCGCCTCTTCACTTGGCAATACTGGTCCTACTTTGGGGGATTATGGCCCGAATAACACTTGGGCGGGAATGAACTCCGGTGCCTTACTGATTACATCCGTTTTGATGTGGTTCGGTCGTCTTGAACTCTTGACTGCAGTTATTCTTATTCATCCACGAACTTGGCGAAGAGAAAAGCGTGTTCACAGTGACCGTGCAGCAATCGCTCTTTACCGGCGTTTGATGGAAGACAAAGATGAGAAGAAAAAACAAGATTGAATCAAAAGAGTTTCATTTGCCCATTTGGCGAACTTGGTTCATCATCCTTCTTCTCTTCGACATGAGGTTGTTGCTCTGGTTCCGCAACTCTTAATGGTTCAAAGATTTGTTCACTCAATTGCTTTTCATAAGCCACTTCATACTTTGCAATGAGTTCTTTTGTTGCTTTCCGTGAAAGAGGTAGGCCAGCAAGTGAGGCATGCTCCTCGCCAGTGAATCCGAATTTGAGTGAGAGTGCGAAATTTCCGGAGTCACCAAGTTGAGGTGAGTCTTTGAGCATAGCAGAGAGAAGTGGGAGAATTTCCTCTCGAAGCGCAGATTTGCTCATACCAGAATAACTCCCCATCCTTTTGAGAATCGAAGGTCGAGTACGGGTAGACTGACGACGTAAGAAATTTGGGTATGATGGATATATACGACCTGCAAACGGCGTTGTATTTGTCACAGATGCCGAGAGACTTGCAAGATGCCCACTCCAATACCATGAGCGGTGAGCAGTACTACGAAATTGACCCATATATGTTTTAGAGGCCATCGAAAGACTACGTGTTGCACGGGCAATTGATTCCACTTTAGGAAACAATGAGGCATTATTCCAATGTACCCAATTGATCATATCCGATGGTGGCTTATCTATAGAGCGGCCAATAGAAATGGCTTCTTCCGCATCATTTGTGCGATATAATTTGTCCAATCCAGGAAACACACCTTCAGAAGTATCTCGGCGTCCAGCATATGCTTGATTGGTGACCATTTCTTTGGTAAGGGTCCCTGTAGAAGTCGAAGAAAGAACTTGTAAATCACGAACTAATGCGCGTAAATCACCAGGGTTGTTATCGACTAATGCTTCAATGGCTGAGTCCTCAAATTCTAAATCCTCTTCGCGTAAAACACGTCGTGCAATACGCCGAAGTGCTTCATCACTTGCTCGATCAAAAGTAATGGTGAGAAGGTGCTTTGAGAATCGGTCTCGTGTCGAACTCCACGATGAACCCCTCCCCCATAAGCCCATGATATCATTGCATGCGAGAATGACGGGTTGACGGGTTTCAGAAAGAAGGTTGAGTAATTCTGCCTTCCCCCCTGAGTCACCCTTTAATGAGACATCTTTTCCCTTTGGGTCTTCACCCTGCATTGCCTTTTCGATGCGATTCTGACTCACCGCAGTCAATCCACCAGAAAGGTGGTCAACTTCATCGAGTAGAACCAATGTTCGTTGCATCTTATCATCAGGATTGTGAAACAGTGAACGATGGGTTGAGCCGTGAGTCGCCACTTTTCGAATAGCTGCAGCATTTCTTGAATCTGAGGCATTGAGTTCGATGACATCCCAACCCATATCTTGAGCAATGGCACGAGCAACTGAAGTTTTCCCAACCCCGGGTGGGCCAACCAAGAGCAGTGACTTCTTCCGAGGAGTGCCTGTTTTCCATTCATCCAGCCATGCACGAATTTTTCGTCGCTGAACTTCATTTCCTTCAAGCTGGCGTTCTGAAGAGGGGCGGTGCCGTTCCGTCCAATCGGTAACAGCAGCCATGGTTCGACAATTTACCGAGGGTTCTTCAACCTTCACAGGAGAATTCATCATTCCAATGTGAAAAAGAGGTTTCACAAAGAGTCGATATGAACGCGGTGTTGTTCACCTGAATCTCTGTCTCGAATCGTAACAGTTTGGTCTTCAAGTGATTGGTGGTCGACCGTGATACACTTTGGTACTCCAATCTCATCAGCCCGTGCATAGCGTCGACCAATAGAGCCACTGCTATCATACATGGATACGATATTTACTTTCAAACATAATGTTCTGTGAATCGATTGAGCAAGTTCCCCCATACCGTCTTTTTCAAACAAGGGGAACACGCAATAGTCAACTGGAGCAACATGCTCACTCAAGCGCATAACGGTGTAATCCTCTCCATCCTTTCCAGTTTCATCATAGGCATGGTCGAGGATGTGCCAAATGATACGGTCAATACCAAATGCAGGCTCAACAACATGAGGAATGTACCATTCTCCGGTAATTGTTTCACTTCGTTGATCTCGCTTGACGTGTTCCGCTTCGACTGTGACTTCTTGGCCATCAGCCAGTGTCAGTTCCAAAGGGAAGGTAGCCGATGCTGGCATCGCCTCAACAGCAGCTTTTACAGCACCAGCTAAGGCCCTAAATGCAGGACCTGCTTTTGCACCATCAGTGGTCCATCCATCAGTTTCAATGATTTGAGGTTCGGAGAACTCACGCCGAGCACGGAGTGATTTCCCAGTTGCCTTTTCGTGGGACTCGAGGTCATAACATCCTCGATGTGCAATGCCGACACACTCAACCCATCCATATGAACCAAGAATTTCTGCATCCCAACAATCCGATGCGTAATGTGCCATTTCATCCGCTTCATGTTGGCGGAAGCGAAGACGTTGAGAATCGATTCCAACCTTCGTCAAAAAATCAAATGTTTGGGCCATGAAGTATCCGACCGTTGCATGGCGAATAACATTCTGTTCGATGGCGTCTTTGAAACTCATTTGAATTTCACCTTGACCATCTGCAATGAGTGATATTTGTTGTTCGCTCCAAGGTGAAAAATCATGTGCAGCCTCTACATGGGGGTTGATGAAATACTCCAATTCAGCCATGTTAAATTCACGCAAACGTATCATTCCTTGACGAGGTGAAATCTCGTTTCTGTAGCCTTTCCCCACTTGAATTGCACCAAATGGAAGTCGTTCACGATTATGCCGATACAATGCCGGGAAAGAAGTAAACATACCTTGTGCAGTCTCGGGTCGGAGGAAGCCAGGGCGCCCCGATGAACCAGCACCAATGGTCGTGTTAAACATCAAATTTTGAGCGGTTATTTCTGTCCATTCGACCGCTTGGCATGCTGGGCAAGGTGGCTGTGACTGGTTGAGAAGTGCTTGGAGTTCAGTTTTTTTCAGTGACTCAGAGTTCGAATGAAACGACTCGAGCAGTGTATCGGCACGACTTGCTTCTTCACATGACCCACATACGGTCATAAAGTCAGAAAACTCACCGACGTGCCCGGATGCCTCAAGAACAGAATAAGGGGTTATCGTTGGGCACGAGATTTCGACAATATTACCCAATGAAAGCCAATGGTTTAGCCATGTTTGGTTCACTTTGTTGCGAAGTCGTCCGCCGACTGGACCGAAATCGTACAATCCTTTGGCACCACCGTGAATTTCGAAGGCAGGGAGTATAATTCCTCTGCGTTTGAGCATACCTGACAAACGTTCCAATCTGTTCGTATCAGGTTCTGCCATTGCCACGCCTAAACACCGGTAGGAGAACTGGCCTTTCAACCTCACCGTTCTTCAAGCCGAAAATAGGGCAAGCGTAGCGTTAAGAGTAACCGCCGCTAAAGACATTTCATGGGGCAATCAATGGTCGCAATCACCGAATCGGATTGTACCGGTTGTGATTTGTGCATATCGCATTGTCCATTTGAAGCACTTTTGCCTCTTGCAAGTAACCCTAAATCGCGTACTCACAAAAAGCGTCCAGTCATTGTTGTCGCCTCACAGTGTGTTGGGTGTCTTTCGTGTATTGGGTCATGTCCTACCGGTGCTTTATATGAAATTCAAGTTCCACTTGATGCCTCGCAGTCAACTCTTTTACTGATGCCTCCGGCTCCTATGACCGAGCCGGTTAACCGATGGAAAAAGGGCGGAATTGGCTGGGCATAAACGTACACGAGTTTACCCTTTCAATCGGCACCTTGATTTACCCCTTGCATACCACTGAGAACCACGGGACTGTGGAAAATAAATGGCAGATATACACTACCTAGATAATCCTCTTGAAACAGAGGAACTCTTGGAATTGTTATGTCCACCTGTTCGAAATTGGTTTAAAGATAAATTTGAAGACTTTACAGAGCCCCAGAAATTGGCGATTCCTGCCATTATTAATCAAGAACATGTCCTCCTTTGCTCGCCGACAGGTTCTGGTAAAACACTGACCGCCTTTCTTTCTATTATCGACCAATTAGTCCGTAGGTCATTGGATAATAAATTGGATAAAAGAATTTATTGCGTTTATATTTCCCCAATCAAAGCGCTTGCGAATGACATTCAAAGAAATTTGATCGGTCCACTT
The DNA here is from genome assembly GCA_905182635.1 of uncultured Candidatus Poseidoniales archaeon. Classification (GTDB taxonomy): domain Archaea; phylum Thermoplasmatota; class Poseidoniia; order Poseidoniales; family Poseidoniaceae; genus MGIIa-L1. The sequence goes on along the minus strand of CAJJCM010000042.1, from coordinate 7,727 downwards.
ACTGAGATTTCTGAATCCTATTTGCCGAGCCGTGCACAAGAAATCAGAGTTGGATTAAGAACGGGTGATACGCCACAATCTGAGCGTCAAAAGATGCTTCGCAACCCACCGCATATCCTGATTACAACACCCGAAAGTCTCGCTATTGCCATCACTTCTCCGAGATTTCAACCCATTGTCAGTGAAGTTGAATACATGATTGTTGACGAATTGCACTCTTTGGTTCCTAGCAAACGTGGTGTCCATTTGGCCTTGACACTCTCATATTTGGATACCTTACTCACTCGACCGGTGCAACGAATCGGGATTTCTGCTACAATGGAGCCGCTTGAAACGGTGGCTGAATATTTAGTTTCGAGTGATGACCGCGAAAGTCGTGGTGATAATACTCGTGTTTGTATCGCTAAAGTTTCTGGGTCAAGGGAACTCGATTTGGATATTCTCCTTACTGACCCTAAGTTTAGCGATCTTTCTGTACTCAAGATTTTCGAGAAAAATGTTGAAGCGATTGCTGATTTAATCGCAGCCCATAACACCACCTTGGTGTTTGCAAATACCCGCAAAATGACGGAGAATATTGTCCTTAAATTGCGCCCCTATTTGGGAGATTTAGTTGCTGGACATCACGGTTCAATGGATAAGAAAATGCGCTTGGATGTCGAAAAGCGACTCAAACACGGGCACTTGCGTGCAGTTATCACTTCCTCATCCCTCGAAATGGGTATCGATATTGGTTCTGTTGATTTGGTTCTTCAAATTGGTAGCCCCGGTGATATTGCAACTGCATTGCAACGAATTGGTCGGGCAGGGCACCATGTTGGTGGAATTCCTCGTGCTCGATTTTTGCCTTCAAGCGTCGATGACCTGATTGAACTTGCAGCGTTACAGGGTGCGATTCAAACGGGAGAGATGGACCTACTCGATTTCCCGGAAAATTGTCTCGATGTTGTCGCTCAATTTATGATTGGTCTCGTGATTATCAACGACATTGATATCGATGAAGCCTACGAAGTCATTGTCAATGCGTGGTCCTATCGGAATTTCAAATACGATGACTTCATCGAAGTTCTTGACATGCTCGAAGAAGAGCGTCGTGTCTGGATTAACTGGGAAGAAAATCTCTATGGGAAACGTGGTTATTCTCGTATGATCTATTATACAAATATTGGAACAATCGCTCCTGATAATTCCTATTTGGTATTCAATGCTGAAGGTTCAATTCTCGGCCAACTTTCGGGTTCCTTCGTTTCGAATCTACGTGGTGGCGATGTCATCTTGCTCGGAGGTTCTACCTATCGGGTTACGAATATTCAAGGAACCCGTGTCAACGTTGCATCTGTGACTGGTCATCGTCCAACAGTACCTTCTTGGTCAGGTGAAGCACGTTCACGTTCACGTGAACTTTCGAATGCCCTGCTCAGCCTCATTGGGCATTGTATTGTTGCGTTACGTCGCGAACAAGACCCACGAATTTTGTTACGTGATGCTTACGGCCTTTCCAAAGATGTGGCCAATGCGATTGCCCGCCACCTCGAAGAACATTCTATCGATTCATTCCAAGTACCTGACCCAAATCGCATTTTGGTTGAGCAAGTTATTTCGAGTAGTCATCCGACCTATATGATCACAACATGCAGGGGTAGAGGTTTCAATACTGCTCTTGGGTATTTTATGGCCGGATTAGCCGAATCGAATAATATTTCAGTGATTGAATTATCGTTTGATGAAAATGGATTATTGATTCGAACATCGGAAGAGGTTGACCCAGCACAAATGTATAAAGCGTTCAGAAATAATGACCACATTGAAGTGATTGAGCGCTATATCGTTAACACCCAAATATTTGCAAAGCGTTTCCGAGAAGTTTCTGGTCGTTCAATGATTATTCCAAAACGAATCGGTGCTGAAGAAATTAGCCCTCAGCAATTCCAGCAAAAAGCAGATGCACTGCTCAATAAACATCGTACCATCGATGACAGTCTCCTCATGCGTGAGGCGAAAAATGAAATTATGTTCCGTGATATCGACATGAAGAGTTTACAAGAATTTCTCAATTTATGTGTCACTGGTGATGCCCGTATCGTTCACAATAAAGTGACTGTTCCTTCACGACTTGGTATGTCCTTGTTTATGTCAGCCTTTGAAGATTTGATGGCGATGAAAACTCGAGCATTCATGATAAAAGACATCGACCCAGAAGTCCTTCGACGACTTTTGGGTACCCGTAGTCTCGCAACTGAACTGAGTTCTGAACAACTCTCAAAATTCTATCTTGATAAAGCTCCTATTCCCAAAAACGCACAGCAATTATTTACGCTCATGTCCCATGGTGGTGGACTTGATTCATCGTTCCAAAACCCATTGTATGACAAGAAACTTCAGAACATCGAAATGAACTTGCTCCGAGAGTGGGTTGAAGTTCTATGTCAGCAAGGTAAAATCACGAAACTCGAAGGTACAGGTGCTGAAGAATTAGATGGGAAATGGTTCAGCTCTTTTATGGCAGAAATACATGGTACTCTTGGTTGTCTTTCTGTCAATGGTGGTGGCGAAGTCGATGACTTAAGGGAACTTCATATCGATGGACTCTCCTACAAAGTTGCAACTGCATTTGATGGCCGAGTACCCACTACATGGGAAGAGAAAGAACTGGGTGACCCACATGAAGCATTACGAGTAAAAATCATTGAAATGCTCGGGAGTGAAGGGCCACAAACAGGAGATGAACTCAGCCAACGACTACCGTTCCCGAGAAAAATGGTTGACCGCATTTTATTGGAACTCGAAACTCGCAATGTCCTGTCTGTTGGTTTCTATAAACAAACTGATGACGCAGAATATATCCTCAAAATAGATGAGCATCGATTGATTGATGGCTCGGAAGATGTTGTTGAATACCGTTGGGTGCAAAACCTTGTTTTCGACAAGACATTCAAAACATATGAAGATGGATTTGCGGCCTTTGGTTCACACGTTTTATTCCAAAAACAGCAAGAACTCTTGTACCGAGTCAATGATTTCCGGTTCAAGGACTGGCAAGACATGCAACTGGATTCTGATATCATCATGGGTCGTCTTTTGCATAACAGAATGGGCTATACAAACAAAGAGACCATCCCAATGCTACTTGGTTTGAAGCCAGAACCATGGATTGGACCAATGGAGGAAGAATTACTCCTTCGCATTCCGATTGGCGAAAATGTAACCCGACAAGAAATCATGGAGGGTTTCCCGAAAGGTGATGAACATCGGGCTTTGCAACGTGACATCAAATACGCTATGTCTAATTTGGAACGGCAAATGCTGGTTGTCAAACAATTTGAAGATGTAACTGGGCGCAGACGTCGATTATCCTTATTCCATCGAGTTCATGGCGTCTATGAAGCTCTCGATTTCGAAACCTCATTGGTCGATCTTATTCGGCGAATGGGGCCGGTCAAAGGAAATACCCTTCGTTTCTATGTCTCTCGTGCCTTTGAAGATTTGACCCTTGCTCTAATGAATTTAGAGAAAGCCGGTCGTATTGCAAAAGTGATGGCTTTGGTCCCAGACCCTGAAGCATTTTACTGCATGCCTGAAGATGTTGAGACACTCCAAAGTCCTCATCGAGAAGACCGAAAGATACGAATTCTGACTCAATCAGACCCCTATGTTTCGAGATTTATTTGGGAAGTTCGAAGTGTGCTTGACCGTGGATGGTATCTCCCTGTTTTCAAAGGAATAGACCCCATTGGGAAAGTTCTGATGTTCAAAGTAAACGATTATTTGGTCATCAAAGACTTACACATTCCGACCGCCTATCTCGACGAATTCTGTGCTGCCTTTGAAATTCTACTGGAAAATCATTCTGATCAATTGGTCGATGTAGCCGTCATGTCTAATTTTAACAGTGAGCCTGTTGCGGATTTAGATGAAAAGACTCGCTCCGCATTTGAATCGATTGGGTTTAAAATGGCTGGCGAACGCATGATACGTGGCGGTGTTGTCGACCCTCAACCGAGGGAAATTGCTGAGCGTGCTCTGTTCTATCAGCATAATCTTCACCAAAAAACTCGCCTTGAGCACGAAAGTGCTGCAGTCAAACAGGTTGACGAAATCCGTGATGACTTTGCTTTGCGAGGGCGCTGTGAACTTTATCGTGTTGACTTGAAGAGTATGGCGAGTGCCAATCGTTTGCATCAAGGAGTCAACCTTCGGGGCCATCAAGTTTGGTCGACCTACGAACACTTCCAAAAATTATTAGCGATTCGCGGAGAGTCTTCCGAAGATGAACTTTGGGATATCATCGATTTCTTCAGTTCGAATTCGGACCCGAATCTATTCAAAGAACGCCATGCATTGACGCAATCAGAATTTAGAAAATTGATTCAACCCTTAATTCGTACAGGTCATATCGTACAGGATTTCAGAGGTGGATTCCGAACAGTTAAACTTCTCAAAAATATCGACCGTGTTGAACTGAGACGTGAATATTTACGTAATTTAGTAAAAGAATATCCGGTAATCACACTCAAACAAATTCTTCGCTTGGCTGGAACTCCTTTCAAGCCAGAAGAGATCAAGTCTGTTCTCACTTCCTTTGAAGAAGATGAAACTTTAGTCAAGGGTTTCCTTATCGAAGACCTTGACCAAGTGTGTTGGGGTCGTAAGAATCTGCTCGAAGAGGCTCAGGACATACCTCCGATTCGAGATTTTGTACTGCCTCCGAGTGACCCGATTGCACCGTATTTCTCAGATATACTCAAAGAGAGATTTGGATTTGGCTCTGCCTATTTGGTGTTTAAGAATGCTGAACCCATAGCTGCATTCAAGGCAAATACTCGGAATAACATCATCGATGTCAAGGATTTTGAAGGTTCTGAAAAAGCATGGCGTATTGTCAAGGAGTTCGCTTGGGAGCATCAAATGCCTCTCCATACCGATTTGCGAATTGGTGGAAAACGCCTCAAATGATAAGGAACTGAATAATCAACATTGATTTATTGTAAAATCATCGCACCAATTGATTGATAAGTCATCACCACATCGTTTTTTCTATGAAAGCACAGGCATTGATTGTTCTCTCACTCTTTTTTTTAAGTTCACTCTCCCCCCTCTTTGCGACGGTCGAAGCAGAAAATTCGACTGGAATCGAAATTCTTGATACAGCTATCAATCCCGAAAACAACCATACCTACCACCTCCTCAGTGCCAGTTCTTGGGAAGATGCCGCCAACGCAGCACGTGGGTTAGATGGTTTCCTCACCACAATAAATGATGTTTCTGAAAACCAATGGGTCTTCGATACTTTTGCCGCATTTGATAACCAATCCCGTCATCTTTGGACTGGATTGTCAGATCATGATGAAGATGGTTTTTACAAATGGCAAGATGGGACCCCGTTCTATTACAATAATTGGGGTGACAGTCAACCTTCACAGGGCGGAGAAGAAGACTATGTCCATATTGCCGGTACCAACCTGGGCAACATCATGCCATCAACCTGGAATGACTTGGAGGACGACCCTCAATACTTCCCTGTGTATGGTGTGGTTGAAGTTGGTGAAGGTGCAGACTTTTCACTTCGATTTAACGGTGAAGCAGACCATGTCATCATCCCACACGATGATGACCTCAATGTATCCGGTAGTCTTCACCTTTCGGCAATGGTTTATCCCTATTCCATTGAAGGCATTCAATTTATCACGATGAAAGGAGATTATGGTTGGGGTATGTATCTAAACAACGGTGCAGTTGGCTATGCATCAGAATACAGTCTCTCCAAGCACCCTCTTTCGAACGTCAGCGTAGTTGCAGATGAATGGTCACTTATTGAAGTTGATTTCACTGAATCCGTCGGTGGTGAGTTCCGAATTAACGGAGTTTCAGCCGGTACTATTCTGGCTGAAGATTCCATCATCCCACAAGGTGACTTTGGTTCCAATGATTGTTTTACAGCAGGTGACTCATGCGATGAATTGTACATCGGCAAAATGGGTGCAGGGTGTGATTGTAATTATTTTGAAGGCCTTCTCGACAATATTTCAATCGGGACAAATCATTCGAACTCGAGCACTGAATGGATTTCAAATTGGATTTTTCCCGAAGGTGAAGGTTCAGCGACTCAGGACCAAAGTGGCCGCAACGGAACCATCATTGGTGCCGACTGGGTTATGCCAGATGGGACCATTGTAACTCAAGCGGTTGAATTATCCAACGACCAAGATTACACAATTAATGAAGCTCAAGCCGGTGACCAACTGCTGTTCTATGGTGACATCGATGAAATGTCCAAAGAGATGTATTTCAATATGTATTCGTTTGGCCAGTTCGGTAAAGAACCGATAACGGTCGATGTCTATATGTCACATGAATACATTCCGAGTTCATGGGAGCATGACGAACATTTTGTTGCTGAGTTCAGTTTCTTGTGGGAAGATTGGAGTTGGCCAGAAGCGGGAACTTGGTGGATTGTCATCATTCCGACAGAAGATATTGAAGATTTGACGTTAACGCTCACTTGGGTTATTGCTGACCCACCCCCAGCACTGGAGGACATGACTGAACTTCAGAACATTATTCCAGTTACAGGACAAACTATTGATGCTGGCCGTCAAGCATCTTTTGAAGAACGAGTTCTCTACTATTACGTCAATGTCACCGAACCACTCGCCAGTTTGTCAGTCGAGACATACAGCGGTACGGGGAACATAAACCTCGGGCTCTCATGGGGTACAGTCCCTGATCCTTTTGATTTGTTTAACGATGATTTCTTTGAGCCTGGCATGGTTGATGATGAAGGTTCAATGAGCAGCAAAGCAGTTTGGAGCAGTGGTCCAGGAAACGATGAAGTGGCTACTTTGTATGATGTTGAGCCTGGTTTGTATTACGTGACTGCCTATACGTTCATGCGTGCTCTCGATTTCACCATTATGGCAAGTTTTGCTTATGCTCCAGATAATATCGCTCCAGAAGATGCAGTCGAACTGACTGCTAGTGTTGCTTATGGGCCAATCAGCGGCTACGATGGATTACTTCAATATTTCAAAATCGATGTACCTACTGGTACTGAACGCCTTGAAGTCGACCTTGCTGAAGGGTATGGTGAAGCAACGATTTTCATGCAATATTTAGAGGCACCTGATGCAGTCAATTACGACCATCTCTCTGGTAGTCCGGGTGCAGGTGACATGATTGGATTTAACGAACCGACTCCGGGAATGTGGTATATTTTGGTCTATACCGATGAAATATTTGCAAATGTCATGATTACCGCGTCTTTTGAAGACCGATATGTTTGGTCCTATGATGGAACACCGATTGAACTCTTTAATGGTGAAGAAATCACTGGTATCGAAGCACCGAAAGGTGAAGAACTGTTCTTCTTCGTCGAATTAACCGAACCGGGTGAATATCTCGAAATATCTACTTTTGGCGGTGAAGGACAGCTCATTATTGAAGGTGAAGGTGAACAGATTTCGATTGACTGGGGTGGTGGTTTCGATGAAGATGGAGATGCCAACGGAAGACCTGGTGGCCGTCAAATGCCAGAGATTGAATTCACCAGTGAGACGATTATCGTTCAGTCAAAAGGTGACGGAACTTCGCAGTCTCTCTTCATTGAAATGCCTTCGAATGGTCGATTTGACATTACGCTCATCGCTAAAGATACCTTTTCTGATGTGACGCTTGTTGCAAAATGGGAATATTCAGATTTACCACCGATTGATCCTGTTGATCCAACAGAA
>CAJJCM010000041.1 GCA_905182635.1 uncultured Candidatus Poseidoniales archaeon | reverse complement strand
TGTCAATCTCTTTGGCGGCTCAGCCAAATACGGAGAACCAGGCATAGCAACGCCTCAGAAGGAAGTTCGGCATGCACCTTGAACGACAATTTCAACCAATGCACCAGCAGGTAAAGCAGCAGCAGCAAATGCAGCACGTGCAGGTCTGATTTCGATATCCTCGACCCAAGCACCATAGATTTCATTCATTGCAGCAAAGTCATTGATGTCTGCTAACAGCACTTGTGCGAAGCATAAATTGTGTTTCGAAAGTTGAGAAGTTTCAAGTAATGCATCGATTTTATCCAATGCACCTTGCGTTTGAGATTTCACATCATCGCCTGCTTCAACGGCGATTTGACCTGACAACCAAATGATTCCGTTGGCCCTGACACCGGCTGAATACGGCCCATACTTGCTGGCACCTGCCAATTCGATGCTTTCTTTCTCCATGATGATGCCTTGAGGTTCGCGGTCTTAATCTCTCGCAATAAAGCGATACATTGAGAGTGAGTTGGTTACAGGTAAGGCCATGCGGACCTGTTGGGTTTTCGACCATCCAGCGCATATTCGTCTGCTTGCTCCATTTTTACGAGCAGGTCAAAGTGACGATGTCATTATTGCAACCCAGCGAAAGGAAGTTGAGAATCTGTTGAAGGCTGGAGACGGCCATATCTCTCGTCGTCAAACGCATTGGGTAGAACGTCCAGTTGGCGAAGGAATATCAAGACTCCAAATACGAAGAAAAGCTTTGAGACGCTGGGGTTCAAGCCATCGATTCTTACGCCAATGTAATCAGCAAGGAAGGCCAATCGAACGAATAGTGTCCATTGGTGCTCCTTTGGAATTGAAGGCTTGGCGCTCCCCAATCCTCCGGCGTCGCCTTTCCTCCATTGTTGAGCGCTGGTACATTTCTGATACCGAAGTCAATCACATTGCGCATGGACTTGCTCGAAAGGCAGCCACCGATGTTGTGCTCCCAACGCATTGGCGCAGTGATCTTGATGGTGGATTCTCACACCAACTCGATGGCGTTCGCGTTCATCGCTTAGATGGCTTACACGGTCATGTACATTTACGCCCAAGCATTCGACCTTCAGTTGCCAGTGACCCACCCCGTGTTCTGGTTCGTCGCTTGATTGGTGGTGGGATTCATGACGAAGAGGAATTGATTGAAATTCCACATGAGGTCTTCGATGGCTTGTCGACAACCTTGGCCGATGAAGATGTATACACCGGTGATGCATGGGCACTCGATAGAGAACTTGCAGCCCATGACTGCGTCATCACACAATCGGTCACGCTCGCCAGCGAAGCGGCTTTGCTCGGAACACCAACACTTCTCATCAGTAAGGCTCAACGAGGGTTTCTCGACCGCCTCGAATCCGAAGGTTATCCACTGTTCCGCTGGAAATCATTCTGTCAAGGAGACGAGTGGAAAGACCTGCAAGCCCAATTCCTTACGGGCATACATTTGACAGAGATGCTTGAACCTGAAGCATGGCCAAATGCGCGCAAACAATTAGCGGAATTCTTGCGGATTGAACTCATCGATTGAGCCAGTTTTGTAAAAGAGTGAAATGGTCTCCAGCAAATTCAACTTCGCCTGAAAGAAGTGCAGCGATGGGCCAGAAACGCGCATCTGCGGCATCGTCTCCAGCAATCGGTTGTTGTTCATCACTGACTTCGACTTCGTAGACAATGCTGACAATGTGTTTGCGTGGGTCTCGTTGCGGGTCACCCATGACCATCAAGAGTTTCGGAGATGTACCGTCCAATCCAGTTTCCTCTTTCAATTCACGAACAGCAGCATGCATTGGGTCTTCTCCTTGCTCAACAAAACCACCCGGGAAAGCCCATGCGCCCGCCATTGGAGGGAATTTACGCTTAATCAAAAGGACTTCATCACCGCGATGGACGATAGAATCAGCAGCCAATGCAGGGTTAAGCCAACCGTTGCACTCATCGCAGACCGTCACGTAATCACTCTCCGTAACGACGACGACGGTGTTGGAATGTGCGAATCGCTTTGAGGAGGTCCTTCTTTTGGAACGAAGGCCAGAACACATCGGAAAAGTAGAGTTCTGAGTAGGCCATTTGCCATAATAAAAAGTTCGAAATTCGTTCTTCTCCACTGGTGCGAATCACCAAGTCAGGGTCAGGCATATCGCCGGTATACAGGCGCTTTGAGACGGCTTTTTCATCGATATTCTCAAGTTTCAAATCACCCGAAGCATGTTCTTCTGCAATTGAACGAATGGCATCAATCATCTCTTCTCGACTTCCATAAGCAAGACATACAGTGAAGACGAATTGGTCGTAATCAGCCGTCTTTTGTTCAGCATAATCAATGGCGTCATTGACATGTTTAGGGAGCAATTCTCGTTGTCCAATGATTTGTACCTTGACTTTGTTTTTATGGATACGCTCATCATCAGCAATATCTCGCAAACCTTCGTCGTACAACTTGAACAGTGTTTTGAGTTCCTTCTTTGGACGGTTGAGGTTCTCGGTTGAGAGGGCATAGACTGTCAACCATGGAATGCCAATTTCGAGCGTCCAATCCAGCACCCGTTCGAGTTTTTCTTTCCCAATTCGATGACCGAGGCCCGTGGCGATGTTACTCTTCCAAGCAAATCGACGGTTACCATCCATGATGATGGCAAGATGTTTGACTTTGATTGGATGCTCTTGGATTTCACGGAGAAGTTTAGACTCGACCACTTGGCCAAGTACATCACCCATCCTTTCCGAGATTCCCATTGGCTCCGCCTCTATCTTTGCGTGACATCCATGAGGTATGATGTCATCCCTTGCATAGACTCCAAGATTGGGGCGAGACTTGAGAACCTCGGCACCCTCGCATAAACATGGACGAACCTGCATGGTGGCCAAAAGGCATCGCAGTTTCATCTCTTGAAGTTGCTCAGAAAGACGGGCTACTGCGTACTTCATACGGTCGAACCGCCCTGTGGGATTTCCAATCTTTTCTTGTCCCAGAGGGTTGGAATACCACGCAGAAAGAAGGAACAGTTTGGGGTGAGTGGAATACTGAAATCGAAACGGTCAAATCACTTTCCTCTTCTTCAAAGGGGCTTGTTTTTTTACTGAACCAAACGATGATTGCAACCATTCAACCCGCCCATATAGGAGATGATGTTTCTCGTTTGGCGCGTTATGAGCCGTGGCAAAAGGCGTTGAAGCAACACAACATTTTGCTACCAATCGGTGGCTGGGCCGTTGATGGAAACGACCGAATCTTGCTCTATCCAATGCACAGCCATGTTCTATTTGACGGTGAAGATTCAACGGCATTGGAAATGGTCGAATATCTTGGTGCCATCCATTCTTCACTTGAGCAATTCACTACACCAAACACCGAACGTCGGTGGAACGACCGTTTGAAAGCGACCGAGGATCAACTCAAAACCAAAACGATGTGGAGGGCACCTCATTCCTCCACAACACTCGGATTACCTCGACTTCACCTTTCATTGGATTCAATTGTGGAAGTCG
>CAJJCM010000040.1 GCA_905182635.1 uncultured Candidatus Poseidoniales archaeon | reverse complement strand
AGGAATGTTCCGCCAACACCGTAGCACGCTGCATAGTCTCGAGCGATTGTAGTGTTGAAGTCAGGGGTTGTTGCATCTGCCATGGCAGTGTAGCCCCAGATTGCAGCCCGTTGCATTGTGCCGACATTGGCAAATCCATTCGCTGCATCAGCCATTATTCCTGCATAATCAGCAGTAGCATACGCATTACAATGTCCAGCCAAGAGTAATACTCCAAGTTGGCTAGTCAAAGCAGCTGATTCGCCCGTTGGCATCATTGCTGAATACATAGCCATTGAAACGTCAGTGAAACTTGCAGATTGACCTGTGGCTTGTGAGTAGGTTAGATAAATTGGATCCGTAGCATTATTTCCATCATGGTCAACTAGGCCTGACATTCCCATAGATTGGAAATAAGCATCAAAGGCATCATACCATAGATTGGCTACAGCCGGTGGAGCTGCTGCATCGGCAGCAGTTTGGTTCATTCCCACAGATTGCATTAGGGCTGATGTTCCGGCGATTTGAGCTGAAATGGTGGTTGCTGTCGCTGTGCCTGCTTGCATGTTTTCGAGATCATTGCCTAACATTCCTGCTGAGAAGCCAACCTTGGTAAGGTCCATGATTCCATTGATGGCCAATCCAGTTGCCCCAATTGTTTGAGGGACAAATGCAATGTTGAGTTGGGAAATTGAAACATTACAAGGAACGACGGTATCAGCAGAGCATGCATAGGATGTGTTCTCGTGATAGGTGACTGTTCCAGCGGTTGCATTGTGGGAAGTAAAAGTTCGGTCAGAAGTAATGGTATAGGTTACTGGCCCGATCTTTTCATGGGTTGGAGCGCTACCGTTGGCGACTTCTGCAAGATTGGTTACAGTCCATCCGTAGAAGTCACGGTCGGAAGTCGAGGAAGCCCAGTCAGATTTAATCTCTGTACAATCCTTATTGGCACAAATATCGTCCAATGGTTTGGTCGCTGTCGCTTCAAGAACGGCGTCTTCTACTCCATTGGTAGAGAGCATAGAAAGTCCTCCACTCAGGAGTAAGCATACAAGTCCTGCAGCAAGCATCGTTTTTGTCGTCATCATTGACATAATGTGCGAACCGATTCTTATAGCACATAACAGTTGGTGTAGTTTACAACACTAAAGAGCAAGAATGGTACCATTTATAGAGCGCCGTACAAAACAAGCGGTGCGGTCTTGAATGAGCAGTTCAACCCACCCACATGGCCGAAGGTGCAAATGGGGGCTCAGGCCCGGATGGCTGGCCCGGCCAAGTGTGGCTTGAAGGCCGGACTTTGGTACATTTGTTGGCTGAACAAACCCGTCCAACACATATGCCGAGAGGTCCAGCAAAAAGGACTGGGCCCGGTTTCCTCAATCCCGCTATGGCTCCAGCCCGAACCCGTAGCATACTGTTACTCAACGATGCACTTGAACATGGCTGGTTAGTACGTCCAGATCAAACAATTCGTGTATTGGATGCATTGTGTGCCACTGGTGTTCGGATACGCCGCTGGCGAAATGAGATCCCAGCACATGCTGAGCATCGCTTGAGAATCACGGCTAATGATTTAGACCAGTTTGCGTTAGACTGGGCTAATATTTCACATTTGACTCACCCACCAAAACAAAGCATCGAGCACGAACCTGAAGATGACCGCTACGGAAATAATTCTGAGCAACTATTTGTCAATGGATTGGACTTTCGAAACATTGATGCTCGAATTGCAATGATGGAAAATGGATATCAATGGATTGACTTAGACCCGTTCGGCTCTCCCGTTCAATTTCTTGACGCTGCTCTCCAAGGATTGTCAAGAACTGGCGTTTTGGAAATCACAGCAACCGATACTGCAGCTCTCACTGGCTCATCTCCCTCAAGTCAAGCCAGACGATATGGGGCGAAGGGAATCGTCGATGTCTATGCTCATGATGATGCTGTGCGCCTACTTCTAGCTACGGTAGCCACCTGTGCTGCACGCCTCGATAAATCAGTCACGCCATTGATGGCTTTATTCGATGGCCATCATGTTCGGATTTCTTGTTTATTCAAGACAAGTCGGGAAAAAGCAAGCAAGATTGGAGATATGATTGGATGGAGGGTCCGAGAGGATGATGTCCCTTACAGATTCGTCCGTCACCCGACTCCCGAACAAGTTAAGCGCGCCAGTGGACCGATGTGGATTGGACCACTTTGGGACAAGGACATCGCAGGTCGTATGACCGAAGAGAAAGTACTTGAGTTCTGCCAGGCTACACCTGAAGAAATTGAGGTGATGAAAACTATAGGACTCGAATGGAGTGCTGAGGATGTTGAATACTCAACACGTGAATTAAGGCGGAGTGTCCGCTATATTTCCGAGGCTGCTGACCTCATGAGCCGGGAACATTTACTGTTGAATCTCGATTCATTACCGCGTTGGGCAGGTATAGGTGGAGCCCCTAAACTTGAGAAGTTAATCGCCAGTCTTATCGAAGACGGACACTGTGCTGCTCGGCTACCAGATTTAGAGCCATTACTGATTACAGATGCACCGTTCGAGACGGTTTTGCAACACGTGCGTAAGAATTCTCCTTTAACCGAATGAAGGGTCAACGTCACGGTCTGCTTCGAACACTTCAGTTTCTGGCCCAGGTAAGAGCGTTTGTGTATTCTCAAGAACTTCTCGGACACTGTCTTCGATGTTTTGGGCATTTGCCAGTAATTCACTGAGTGGGATTTCAAGACCGGTGAGTTCGGCAACTGCTTCAACCGCTAAAGCAGCGGCACGTGCATCTGGATACATTGGACTTGCCTCAGCGAGTAAAGCGGTAACATCGATTCCAAGTCGGTCTCCCTCTCCAAGAAGAAAACCCGTAATGCCCGCAACAATGCCTTGCTGGATTGGCTCGATACCAGCGCTGTGAAGGCGGTCTCGTGCAATTTGAGAAGAGCCTACGCCAAATAAATTGCCAGAGGAAACATCCTTGCTCGATTGAACCAATCCATCAATGATGATGAGACGGTCGAAACCGCCCCGGGTGAACCATTCCAGTACCGTAGAAGCAAACATGATGTCTTGCTCATCTTTGAATTGTATTTCCGAAGTAAAGACGCCGATTCCATCACCTTGGTAGACGCGGACTGGGTGTTTTGGTACTTCGTTATGAATCAAGGCTACTGCAGGGAACTCTGCATTCAGCACGGTGCCTAATTGCTTAAGTTTGAGCGTTTGAATAATGTGAGAGGCTGCAATTACACCGACCATCCCAGCAGTCGTAAATCCAGCAACGGCAACTCCACCCGTAGTTCGGGGGTCAGCACCGTCTTGGAGAACAAGCGCATATCCTTTGAATTCGTGTTCCATGTCATGCCCCCTTGATTAAGCGTGATGGCGGTCTATGAAAAGTCATACGGTAGGGTCAATCTTCCCATACCGCCCAATCTTCCCAACCATCTTCACGGTACCACCAGACGCCTTCTTCGTCTTCCCACCATTCAGTCCCTTCATCATCAACGGTAATTCCATCGTCTTCAGAGGCTACTTCTTCGGTTTCTTCCTCCATTAGCCCCCCGGTTTCGTGTTCAAGTTCCGGCTCGCTCTCTTCGGATTGATCGTAGTGTTCAATTTCACCTCTACCATCGACTTCATCGAATAATGAAGCACGGCGTTCTTCGGGAGGTTCGCTTGTCGATATCCCGCTCTCTTCCGATTTGGTTTCGTCGAAATTACTACTTGGCTCAGAAGGAGATGCGGGTGGGACTTCGTCATCTTCATCATCGTCGAATTCTTCGTACCAATCGTCTTCTTCTGTTCGAGGGCGTAACAAGACAAAGGCCGCAACGCCGCCAACGAGAACGAGAACTGCAATTATTCCACCAACAAGAACTCCTGAGCCGCCTTTCGTTTCGGTAGGGTCGGTGTCAATTGGCTCATCCACTTCCAGTTGGGCTGCAAGCGTCCATTGGATTTCACCCTCGGTTGTGGCGGAAGGCGTCGTCATTGCAGAGCAGCGGTCTGTGCCGTCATCCATGCAAGTGAGTGTGAACACATAACCGACTCCTTGTAGACCTGGGAACAATCCATCGGATGGGCCATTTCTTACAGGAGTAAACGTGATCTCGAGCGTTTCATTGACGCTCATTGTAAGGATTGGTCCCGGCCCGGTCAAAGAAGGGTGCTCAAAAGAAAGTGGCGGAGGTGTAGCCGGAATGACTGCCCATCTAAAGCCAATTTGAACCTCAAATGGATTTGGATTGGTTAGCGTACAAGTAATCGGGGCATCAGTCGAGTTCTCTTCCCAAGCATAGGTAGCAGCTTCACAAGAAACGGTGCCTGCAAGCGTAACATCTGGGAACGGTGGTTGATTGGTTTCATTACCGGTCTCATTTCCTGTTTCGTTTCCTGTTTCATTACTCAAAGAATCAACGAAAGTGAAACTAAAAGTTCCAGGAGTTGGTGAAAACCATAGTTGATTGGCAGAGGGTGAAAAGGTCAGTTCATCTCCTAGGGCAGCAGTTCCATCAAGGGTGATTTCCCCGCCTTTAATTTCGACCGTTCCAGAATTTGAAAGATTACCTACTGAATCAGATAATTGCCAATCATACACTACGTTGGCAAGAAGGCCATTCTGCCCTGCAAGTTCGGGAGTAACCGAAACAGCGATGGAATATTGGTTGGATTCATCAAGTACAAGTTGCGATGGAGGGGTGGAGATGGATGCGCGTAATATCCCGATTCCATTCAACGTCGCTGTTGCCACGTCTGCCGGTTGAATTCCGGTGCTTCCGGTTGTTCCATTGTATTCGATAACCAGAGAAACTACGCCAATAAATTCGGCAAAGGATGCCGATAAGTCCGTCAAATGTTCGACTTGAACAGCTTGCCATGTCCCATTTTCATCGGTGACTCCGTTAATTGGGGGATGTTGGTAATCTTGGCTGATGAAATGGAGCGATAAATCTTGAGATGGAATCCCTTCGCCTTCACCTGAAAGGGTAACATTCAGATGTAATGAGTCCAAAGCGCTCATTTCAAACCAACTCGCATTCGAAAAACCGCTTGAAGTCATTTCAAATGAAATCTCGGCTGAACGGAGGGAGTTGTTTTGTGTTTGGACTGGCCCGAATGAGGAGAAATTCGTTGTGAGGTTGCCGTAGGAATCGAAAGCCACCACAGCGACCCAGTAATCGATTCGGTCAATCAATGCATTTCCATCCCCATCCACTGTGATATTGGTTGTCCATTGATTGGTGAAGAGATCTATCGTAGAAACTGAAGTCAGGGATTGAAGGCTCGATATTTCCTCGGTATCAACGAAAATCCTGTATTCAGAAACTAAATCGAGAGAAGCATTCCATGTTACATCAAGTGAACTACCGTTATCACCTGTAGTATCGGTGACGATGAGGCCTTGGACTGCCATTGGGGGAGCAGGGAATGGTACGGTGATTGAAAGTCGCGCAGAAATATTACTCGTAACCCCGTATAAATGCAATGAACGTACGGCGTAATCATAAGATTGGCCGGCTAAAATCGCTGCGTCAGAGGTGGAATTAATACCGGTGACAAAGGTTGGGTTATTGAGGTCAAAGATACCCCCCGAATTTACTTTGAAAATTTCAAATTCAATCAAATCGGTTCCGAAGTCCATGTCATCCTGCCATGAAAAAATAAGGATTTCTGAAGAGAGGAGGTCGACTTGCAATACCGGGTCAGGGGGTAAGGACAAATTCGGCGCACCTGGAATATAATCTGCATAGAGGTTAGAAAGAGATAACATGCCGTTTTTCGTTGATAAGAAGGGCAAATCGATTTGGATTGTTCCTATACCTGCCGTTTGTTGCTGATTGATGATATTGGTAAGATTGCCAACGGCAGCTGGATTATTTTCAACAATGAAATCATGATCATATCCAATATCCATATTGCTGATGTTGAAAGTGCCATCACCTGAACTGGTGAAGTCGTAGATGAAATGATTCATTTTGATATCGTAATCATATGAAGTATACATTTGATTACTGGTCATCGGAGCGAGCAAGGTCGGTATGAATCCAAGTGGGTCTTCAAATTCCAACGGGGGAGTCCCTAATTGTCCATCTCCAGCATAACCGAGTGCAAATAAATCATTTTGGCCGTTTTGGTCGATGTCCATGCCGATTGAATTCCACGAGCCGATAAAGAGGCCAAAGGTATTCCCTTCGCCCGCAGAAACAATATGTTCGAGTAGGCCATCAGAATCCATGTCGACGTATTTCGAATCGGTTGGGGCCGACCATGGTTCGAGACTTATTTGGGTTGCTGTAATCGAGGTGGTTGTAATATTGAAGATACTAATGTTTCCTTCCACCGTTAGAGAATTGCCATCACTCGAAGAGAATTGAGGGACGAGAAGGGAAAGGGTGCCATCGCCATTATAGTCTGCGATTGTCGCATTGGTTAATATCATCGATGAACTCACACTGGTTGTCGTCCAAGTAGTTCCATTATTTTCAGCGAGAACATAACCTTGCATTGTTGATGAGAGGAAGTCGATATCACCGTCTTGGTCAATGTCGCCCCCAATAATTTCAGATTCCATCCCATCGAATGTATGGACTCCCAATGCCAAAGCCCCATTCACCCATTTGACATGGCTCGTGTGGCCGGTATTATCTGCGACGAGGACTGAAAAATTTCCTTGTAATCCATTAAAATGCCCACCATAGATTGAGGTGAGCTGGGTGGGCATTGTTGTCCCATTGCCAAAAACGGTCAAGGTAGCATTGTCATCAAAATTACTGTTTTTATCACTGTATTTTCGTAATGAAACGATGCCACCGTCATGAATTGAAAGGATGTCAGCATATCCGTCGCCATCGATATCGCCTGCGCTGGCTGAAATTACATCACCTGAAAGAGAAACGTGCGAAGCGGCGCCTAGGGCTCCATTTGCTGGATTCGTTTGGTGGAAACACACACGGTCGTCATCGGGAGCGATTGAAAGTACATCGCTAAAATTATCACCGTTAACATCGACTACTACTATGTCGCCTTCTTCGCCACATGTTGCGGTCCATGAAGAGAGTGTGACTCCGGTGGCTGCGTTCCAGTCGAGGGTTGCGATTGCTGGGCCTGATATTCCGGGACTAGAGTTATGCGCTTTCACGACTATTTCGTCACGGTTATCGTTGTCAATATCTCCCGTTTCATAGGCTGAAATATTATCGATTGGCGTCAATCCAGCAGCCACATTCGAAGTGTAGGTCGCATTCATTGTCGCGGTGTCAATAGCAGAATTATATGGTAAATAAAATGGGGCTGAGTTGGCCGAACCGCTCGAGAAAATGGATTGAGATGTCATGTTATTGAAGAAGGTGTTTTGGTGGCCTAAGTCTCCAAAACCAAGTCCATCAAATGCCCACTCATTGACTCCATCTTGCCCAATGTCGAGAGATACTTGGCCGGGGGTGGCTACTTCATCTCTCGCATTAATCATGAATTGGCCAGATTGAAATGTAACGTTGCGGGGAATCTCAATGGAAAAATTTGTATCCAATTGGTTAGCGGTAAGCGGGATGGAAACCGATGCCGTGCCGGTCGAAAAGTTATTGATTGCTCCTGCTTCGCCGCTTGCACTGGCTAAGAAAAGAGTACTGGATTGGGAAAAAACAAGCAATGACAGCACGATAATCGTTGAAATGCGGTTTTGATTCATTCGGGTAGCCTCTGATGGCGCGGGGCATGATGCCCCTTACAAAATCCGAGGGGGCGGCTTGGGTTTTCAAGCCTTTCTTTAGATTCATGCCAAGAAGACTGGATGCAATGCCGCTAAAGGGTTAAGAGCAGTCGGCTGAACCAAGAACTAAGTTGAGGGGTTTCGTTGGACAGGACTGTTAAAATTTCTGTGACGGCAGGTGATGTCGATATCGACCTTGACGGGTCAACTGCAGAAATCGAAGAGATGCTCTCATTGCTTCGTCGAGACGATTCATGGGGTCTCATGATCGACCGCTTGAAGGTTGCCCGAAACGCAGCAATGGAAGCCGCTATAGCCGCTGCAAAAGCATCGGGTTTGCCTGAACGAGGTTCTGCATTCCGCACCTTGGTTGAAACGTGTGCTTTGAAGCGAAAACCCGACCAAGTACTTGGCGCCATTCATTATCTAAGAGGAGTTGAGGGCGTCACTGATAGCCCTCCACGCGTCATAAATCAATTGTTTGATGATGCTGGAATGGATTCCCCTGGCAACCTCTCCCTCTACCTCAACCGATTACGGGAAAGAAACTTTTTGATTATTCCAAGTGGAAGTGAAGATAAGAATCGGTTTGCAATATTGAGTGGTGAAGGCCGCGCACATTTGGACAAGCGCTCAACGAAGTGAGGAATGAAAATGGTCATGTCTGGGGGGGGCGACGGTGACCCTCGAGAATCGAGCGATGAACCTTCAATACCGCTGGATTGGTCTTTTCAAAATCATGCCGGGGCTCTTCTTCGCAAAGGAAGGCATGCGGGTTCGACGTTTCGTCGAGCCATACTTGACAATGCTGACTTTACCGAAGGAGATTTTTCAAACTCAGACTTTCGAAGGGCCTCTATGTTCAATATCGACTTAATGAAATCGGCATTTGACGGTTCGGATTTTCGAGATGCTGACCTTCGTAAAGCGAGATTAAATTTGTCAAATTTCAGAAATTGTCAATTTGCTGGAGCTGATCTGCGCGGGATTCGTGGAAGATACGCTATTTGGCAAGGCAGTGATTGGTGGAATGCAATCATCGATGATGACTTGAGAAAAGCACTTTCCAAAAAATGGCCCCAGCCAAGTTCGGAATAACTCATTCCTCTGCATCGGTTTTGAGATAGACTTTGTTTTCGGGATAAAGTGCGAGGCGGGCACGAGCATTGAGCAGAGGGAGGGCTGCTATTCCTCCACACATGAACATGCACACTCCGCAAAAATAGGCGGTGATTTCGTAGGTGAGTAATAAAACTCCAACCAAATGTGCATCTGCTGCCCCTTTGACAAAAAGACTGCCAGTAATGCCCGATGTGATTCCAACGCCAGCGCCACCTAAGGCTAACTTGGCACCGGAACCTTTGAGAAAGAGCAACATACCTCCACCAACGAAAAGCATGAGGCTAGCAATACCCAATCCATAACCGCGAACTGCATACCCTCCGGATTCTCTTGCAGCATCATGGAATGTTTGGTATTGCTCAACCGAGACATCTTCTGTTCCATCGCCTTGACTGTTTGGCGTCGATAAGAGCAAATCAACCTCTTCACCAGAAAGGTCTTCGGCATAATGGAGTGAAAGGTCTCCATAGGCTTGGAAAAAGAGCAGCAACGCACCAAGAATGAGAAGAACTCCAACTGTTTTTGGACCCTTGCTGTCGGGTCGAATGGTAAAGACATGGGAGGGTATTTCCGAGTGTGGTTGCTCTTCATCCATCCGCATTGAAAACCCAAGGTCGATTTCGTCGCTCTTCGTAGTAAGCGTTTCCTTTTTTTCTTCGGTTGAATGGTTCGTGCTGTTCAGATTCACATCGTCTGGTACAACGCTGTCTTGAATTTGAAGAGATTCCAAAACATCTGAAGTTTCTGAATCACTCATGGTGACGTCTCCTTCATGTGATGAAGTAAACCGACTTTCAATTCAGCAGGAATTGTTTTGGATTCTAAAGAATCCATATCAACGCATACCGTCACTTGTGTTGAGCGCCAAAGTAACTCTTGTTTTTGATTGTGAAACTCGTATGCCCAAGTGCAGGAAGTGGTTCCCACTTTGTCGAGCCAAATAGTTGCATGAACTGTATCCCCATAGCGAAGTGGGGCGATAAAATCAGTTTCTATGTGAACAACAGGGAAGCCTATTCTTCGCTCGCCAATCAGTTCAGGATAACTTATTCCGCACATTGACTCCCAGCATTCCTCGAAAAAACGGTGCGCTAGATCATAGATTCTTGGGAAGTAGGCGATGTTCGCATTATCCAGCATAGGGTAATCGACGCGCCGTGCCAGTTGAACTGCCATAGTGATACCACATGCTTGGCCATGATGAAGTCTTGGATTCTAAGCCATAAAAAGGAGCGAAAAGCAACCCGTTGCGCTTATATCCAATCGGTGAGTGGCCCGACTACAAGGCCCCATAGTGTAGTTGGATATCACGCCGGCTTGCGGAGCCAGCAACCCGTGTTCGAATCGCGGTGGGGCCGTTCTTGTCTCTTTGTGGTGCAGCCGCTGCCGTCAATTAGATTTTCCAATCATGCATTTCCCAATTCTTTTCTTGGGCCAATTGCTTGAACGCACCCTTCGAATTTATCGCGACTGGATGCCCGGTCATCCGCATAAACCATGAGTCGGCCATCGTATTTCCATACCCATAACATTCTGCAAGGTCATGCCCATTCTTTTGAGCATCCATTTGGATAATCGGAACTTTTCCTTTTCGCCGAGGCACTGACCAGCCACGTTCTGAACCACTGAGTATACCTGTCCTGTTCACAGGGCCGCAGCCATAAACCGTGTCCATTCCAAGCACTTCACCCATCGCTTCAGCCATTGGAGCAATGGTCGCTGAAACCAAAACTAAGCGATGGCCTTGTGCCCGATGCCATTCGATTTTGTCTCTGGCTTGTTGGGTTACCTTGTGAGTAAGGTTTTTTCCGGCTATTTCTTTGGAAAGTTTCTCTAATACTTCCCAGGAAGTGAGTGAGAAATGACCTCGGTTCCGTGCAGCATCATACGGTGCTCGAAAACGCAAGGTATTGACAAGGAAGCCCACGCACCATGCAGCTACTCCATACGGAATTCGCCAAGGGCGTTTTTTTCCAAGTACTGCGGTCAACGTTTTTTCACTTGAAGCATCCAAAAGGGTGCCGTCAAGGTCAAAGTACGCCGCAACGCCTTCCCGCATAGCCTCTGCTCGGTACTCAATATACATGAGTTCCTCCCTCTTCAATTACCTGAATTCAACGTTTTTTGGGGGATTCTGAACAACCAGTTTCACCATAGACTCGGCGGCCTGCTGTATGGTCTTGCCACCACACAAGGTATTGAGCGAGATGACGAGGGATGAAAAAACCAACTTTGCGTGGGGTAAGACCGTGGTTTCGCATTGCACGGTCGTTGGATAAATTCGCTACAATCGATTGCGCAGAACATCCAGGATTGGCGCCAACAAAAGTTAGGATTTCTGTTTTCAACCGTTCAAATCTTGCTTGCTTTTGCGAGCCTTTTCCTTCTCTTCTTGGTGGCATAGTTCGAAAATCACTGTTAACCCATATCAAAGAAACTATGGGGGTCCCATCAAGGCGAAGGGTTTGAAATATCACTTAAACGAGACGCTTTGAGTGGTTTTCCAATTTGCTGTTGCTAATTTCTTAGCCTTGCCATCAGCAATAATTGGGTGGATATCTTTGAGACGCCCGTGCATTCCGTGGACATAGAATTTAACTCGTAATTCAGCGGCTTGATCTCGAACAACTGCTTCCATTTGCGCATCATCCAGTTCGACAGAAGCGAGGGTTGTGCCATTTGAAAGACTGGTGATTGTGAAGGTGGTCCCAGATACTGAAAGGGCGGGTCTGAAATCCATATCATCTGGGTGGTCCATCCAAGCTGAAACATCGACAGAGAGCGAATCACGAATGTTGACGCGGTTAATTTCTACAGTATCGACCATGGCAATCAACTCATCCGAAGTGCTCCCGCTTCATACATGTTCCCATCGACCAAAGTGGTCACTCATAAGCAATTTCAGTAAGTTTTGGAATTAAAACAGTCACCGTCACGGTCAATGTCCAGTCGTTGCCCTCATCCAGGTCTGGCATGCCTTCAAACAAAGGGTCAGGGTCTGCTTGTTGTGCAAAAACCGACCAAACCCATGTGCCTTGACCTGAACGATTACCAGATGCAGTGAGGAGTTGTTGGAGTAATGCTTCCTCCGAATCAGAATCATAGATGCCATCTTCTCCAGCAGGATTCATAGTATCTGCCGACAAAGAGGCGGATGTTGATTCATTGGCCGTGATATTGCCTTCCTCGGTTTGAGCAGATTTCTCATATCCGTCGTCGACGATCAAAATTGATAAGGTGAAATTATCTTCGGGCGCAAGTACATCTTGCTGTAATTCCAAAACGCCGAGGAAAGCGGTTACACGAGAGGCTTCACCAGGGGTAATGTTACCCTCCCACTGTTGTCCTTGGTCGAGGTATTCATCCCATGAATATTCTATTTCTTTGGACTCCCACGTCACTTCATAGCGCCGGGTGTTTATTTCAAGAGTAAAGAATTGCTTCACCATGGCATCCGATGAATCTGTTGCAGTTAGGCTTCCTTGAATGGTCCCTGAACGGTTGGTTGGCAACAAAACTGTTGATTCAGTTGAATCGATGTCATTTCTCATGTCGCCATCGCCATTCGAATCTTCACCCAAATTCAAATCCCATTCAAAGTTCAACTCATCGCCTTCTGGGTCTACGCTGTTACTTGCATCCAAGCGCACGGAGTCACCAGAGCGAATTGAATCTGGATAGGTCAGATTGAGAACGGGTGCGCCGTTAACATTGACCGTCGTTGTGGCTTGGTCTTCCCCGCCTTGGTCATTGATTACGGTCAGTTCAACAGTAAAAATTCCAAATGTAGGGTATCGGTGAGAGGTGAATCCTGTTGTTGTTTCCGCCGTTTGCCCGTCTCCGAAATCCCAAATGTATTCGGTGATTACACCTTCAATCGGATCTGAATCACGTGCATCAAAGGTTACTGTTTCACCTTCTTGGATGAGAAGTGGATATGCTGCGAGGTTGGCTCTTGGGTCAACGGTAAAATCCAATGCACCTGTGCATCCAGCAACAAAACTCGAGCAAATCATGAGCCCAACCATGAGCAAAGAACGAACGGTTCGTCCACTCATCAATCCCCACATGGAATTATGCTGATTCCCCGCCCTATCTAATGCTTGGGGGGTTTTTTCCACTTTATCTTAAATTAGAAATGCAGAACTTGAACGCCAAGAGGGTCAGAATTCAACTTCTTCAGGGAGGTCGCCGACAATGGTAGCAGATTCAAGATGGTCGCCCATTTTTTCAACTGATTGATGTTCAATGGTATTCAATTCCGAATGGTCTTGTGGTTGCTCATCCGCAGACAGTAAATCCATCACTTCAACCTCTCCAGCATCATAAGCAGGTGCTGCAGTTGGTTCCGTTTCTCGCTTCACTTTCTGAACATTGGATTCCAATTCATTCATCGCATCGTCGATAACACTTTGTTGGCGTTGAACATAATCTTCGGTAAGTTTTTTTTGATGAGGGTCATGAAATTCTTCCACCTCAACTTCCGATTCTTCAGACTTGGAAGAAAAGACTTTCTTCAAGCGATTCACGAAGCCCATAGACAAAGGCACCAATGGGACAAGTATGGCGTTTGCGATTGCTTGTATCCGAGGGGTGATGTTCAAAGGGGGTCAGCGGTGTTGTTCGGCTATGGCCCCGAATGTCCTCGACGGTGAGCGGGTGCTCGCCTTTGATTTGGAGACGACCGGGATCTCTACATCATCGGACCGTATTGTACAAATTGCCTTGATTGGAGCAAATCCGGATGGGACACCAATTCACTTTGAGGAAATTGTCAACCCGCAACGGTCTATCCCTTACGGGGCGAGTAATGTTCATGGCATTTTTGACCACGATGTTCGAGGGAAAGGTAATTTTTCAACCATCGCCGATCAAGTTGCGGAATTGATTGAGGGCTCGGTCATCGTCGGCCATAATGTTCGCCGATTTGACCTCGCTATGCTTGACGTTGAATTTCTTCGTTTAGGAAAAAGAACGCCACGCCCGAAAGCGGTTATGGATACCTATGAATTCGTTCGAAGGCTCAATGTTCCTCGACCTCATAAGCTTGGAGCACTGTGTGCTCGGCATGGTATTTCTTTAGAAAATGCACATACTGCTGCCGCAGATGCTGCTGCATCCTTGTTGCTGTTCTGGAGACTTTCAATCGACCACGCCCCTTCATTTCGATGTTCATTAGAAGAATTGGAACGGTGGGCTGTTCATGGTAACATCTCATCTGATGCGACCAAATTAGGAAGGGGTTTAGGCGACCTCGAATTGGTTGACCAATTGGGGAAAATTCGTAAAGATGGTGACCAAATTATTCTCGCTTTTGGGCGTCATAAAGGTCGGGATGTGAAAGAAGTTCATCTTGAGGACCCGCGCTATATCCATTGGCTTCTCTCTGCAAAAGGGGTTGAAGATGAATCTGCCCGAGAAGTTCTTCGGTCCTATCTTGGTCTCGATGAGTGATGCTTTCAATCGACTGAGAGCCTGAGCAAAGGGTAGCGTAGGTAATGACCCACTGCAAACCCATTATATCGGATTTGAAAATACAGTGCATCTTCGGATGAACCCATTGTATCTATCCGAAAGCGATTAGTCGGTGCTCTGTTTTAAAAAAGTCAACTTATAGATAGGTCGTCGTAGAATATGATGAGTATGTTGATAAAAAAGAACATACAAAACGGAAAAAGAGCGATTGCATACATCAGAGTTTCTTCAATGAAACAAGTGGATAAAG
>CAJJCM010000039.1 GCA_905182635.1 uncultured Candidatus Poseidoniales archaeon | reverse complement strand
TAGTTGCGGATTGCTGCCTTTCGAGTTGGCATGAGTTTGCTCATGAGGCGGCCAGTTGGTGCCTCCCAGTTGGCGTTCCTTGCAGTCTTCAATGCCAAGACAATGGTGTAGGATGAAATGATCAGCGCAAAAGTGTTGATAGCACCTGGAAGTAAAGTTGCGAAATCATATCGCAATAAATCAGATGCTGTTACAACCGTTCCTTCTGGAACGTCCTTACATGCTTCAACTCCATCACGAATGGCCCAATCGGTACACCATTCAGTCCGCATACGAAGGTAGGAGGAAAAGAAGGTTGCGAAGACCATGATTTCAGACATGATGAAAACCCATAATCCGGCTTTGCGGATGTGCTCGCCTTCGAATGGGAACGAAGTTGCGATTTGCTCTCCATGGCCGTTGAATGGTAAATCTTCCCACCACCAATTGGAAACTGCTACGACAATGGTCAGCAAGCCAACCAAGCTCAGTGTGAGCATACCGAAGTCTGGAGTAACATCTGTACTCAACATTGCCTTACAAGCAACGACGAAATCTGGGAACCCTACCAAAAAGAGCATGATACCGAAAGCAAAGATGATTGGAGAGGCTGAACCGTGATGGTCGTCACCGTAACCGCCACCGTGATCGTCACCATGGTCATCGCCGTGTTCTTCGTTTGCCTTACTGGCATTGAGGAACCCTCCAAGGCCAAGGAAGGTTGCATAGGAAATCGACATCAAGAGAATGGTAATTCCAGAGACTCGATAGGACAAATACGAGAGATGTGCTTGTTCGACCTCATGGTGAAGGTGTTCAAGTTCCTTGTGAAGGTCTGCAAGTTCTTCAGCATCGGCTTCGGAGATGGTGTCTTGGGCTGCGAGTGTGGCTTCTTTAGCTGTGATTACGGTTTGTTCATGGTGGTAATCGTCCTCTAATTCTTCCCAAGTCTGATGCTTACCATCAGCCATGAATACGCCAAGGGTAGCAAATAGCAAAACACCGATGGTGAGGAAGATTCCTCCCATCATCACTGCGCGCATCCAAATTCCGTTGTCAACGTGCGCTCCGTGTCCACTCATTCTTCCGCCTCCTTAGGATTGGCCTTGTTTGGTTTGGCTTTCTTCGCCTTGGCTTTCAATAATGTATCGAATACGGAAGGCTTTGAAGATTTTTTGTGGCCGAACTCGATGTTCATATCACCTTGTGTAGGGATCTCGTCGAAGGACGGCGTAGGTGGTGGCGAAGTAGTTGCCCATTCAAGCGACCAGCCGCCCCATGGATCGTTACCGGCAGGTTCACCATGTCTGTTTGACTTGATGATGTTCCATACCAGCAAGAGTTGGCTCAAGCCAAAGATAAACGAGAAGATACTGATTGCCATGTTGTATTCCGCAAAGCCGCTTTCTACAGTATAACTGTGTGTTCGACGTGGCATACCCTGGATTCCAAGAGCATGCATTGGCCAGAACGTAGCATTGTAGGCTGAGAATCCAATCAAGAAATGCCAAAGGCCGAGTGTCTCGTCGAGTTTCTTACCGGTTGCCTTTGGATACCAGTAGTAAATTCCGGAGAACAGTGCGAAGACAGTTCCGCCGATGAAAACATAGTGGAAGTGGGCTACGACGAAGTATGAGTCGTGGAAGTGCATGTCCATGCCTGCAACAGGGAAGAACATTCCAGAGAGTCCGCCAAGCGTGAAGGTGATGAGGAATCCAAGCGACCACAGGGTGTGTGTGCGCATGACAAGGCTACCGCCCCATATCGTCGCCAGCCAATTGAAGATTTTCGCACCAGTGGGAATCGCTACTGCCATCGTAGTAATCATGAATGCAGCGCGCCAGAATGGGTCCATTCCAGAAGTGAGCATGTGATGGCCCCACACAATGAAACCAACAATTCCGATACCGGCCATTGCAAAGACCATCGATTTGTAACCGAAGATCGACCGCCGAGCACTGGTCGCCAACACTTCAGAGACAATTCCGAAGGCCGGTACAATCACCACGTAGACTTCGGGATGTCCGAAGAACCAGAACAAATGTTGAAACAGTAAACTGTCACCTCCAGAGGTGAAGAACACCGTTCCGACGGTATGGTCGAACAGCAAGAATGCTACGCCAATAACGAAAGCAGGCAGTGACATGTAGAGCATGAAAACGCTAACGAAGACGGACCAAGAGAACAACGGCATTTTCATCCATCCCACACCAGGAGCGCGCATGGTGAACACCGTGGTGATGAAGTTGACACCACCAAGGGTCGAAGACGCCCCGAGCATCAACATTCCAGATATGAATGCGGTTGTACCGGGATTCGAACCGTATTGGGCCATTTCTGCGCCGAGGCTCGATTCAGTCAACGAAGAGTATGGGGGATACATGACCCATGTAATATCTGCACCTTCTCCGGCCCAAATACCAGTGTAAATCAATGGGCTTGAGAACACCAAAAGCCAAAGCCCCATTGCGTTAATTCGAGGGAATGCAAGGTCTTTTGCACCGATTTGAAGCGGTAAGACATAGTTCATGAAACCAGCAATCATTGGCATAGCAGCCAAGAAAATCATGGTGGTTCCGTGGAGGGTGAAGAAGGAGTTGTATTCCGTTTCGGTCAAAAATGTGTTCTCAGGTAAAGAGAGTTGGATACGGAACAGAAGTGCCAACACTCCGCCAACAAGGAAGAAGGTGAACCCATACAAGAAGTAGAGAATACCGACCATTTTGTGATCTGTTGTTGTTAGCCAAGGTTTGAGATATGACCAAAAGTGAGCAATCGTGAATGTTTCAGGGGCACGGGTGTAGAAGACCCACATGACGCCGAGCAAGACCATTCCAAGTGAAAGGCCAATGGCAGTAAGAAGAACAATCAATGCACGAGCGGATGGGCCCGTGTCGTCTGCATTCAACCCCGGAATAGAAAGGTCAGCTTGGTTCCAGTAATCGCCACCAGCACCAGCGCCGCCGTTGACTGCGTTTCCATAGATGGTGAATTCAACAACTTTGGAATCATCTGCAGGTGCAACCCATTCAAAATCCCAAGTTCGAACGGTATTTCCTTCTGTTGTATGCGTGAGTCCGCCGTCCATCTCGTGGCTGAGTGATTCATTGACGGTTGAAACCATGCCTGCTGAACTAAGAATTCGAAAACCGCCTGCACGGCCATTCCAACCGGTTCCATCTTCTTCAACGACGCCGCCGTTGTAGAGTTCCATCACATCGTTT
>CAJJCM010000038.1 GCA_905182635.1 uncultured Candidatus Poseidoniales archaeon | reverse complement strand
CGAAACCTCTCTTGAGAATCTCATTATCACTTCAGACGATGCTTCGTTTGTTGCGTGGCACCCTACAACCCAACAGATTGAGGTTAACTTTCAATGGGGCGAACTTAACGGTTGCCCAATTGGACTACAAGGTCTTGAAATTAACATGGATGATGGAGGCGATTACTCAGATGCTGGTGAACTTCCTCATGGAACTCTTAAGTTTACAGTCACTGAAAATGGACAGCCACGATGGAATGGCCTACCTTCACAATCCGTGATTGAAGGTGGAAATGGTATACTCGCCCTTCTTCCTTTCCTCTCAGATACCGATGATACAGGCGCTCCTACTCCTGTCGATACACTCACCATAGAACTCATCAGTAACTCGAATGAAGAAGCAATCGATGCTTATCTTATCGGTAACACGATTGGATTTGATACTGTTGATGCTGATGTAAACGGTCAGGCAATCCTAACAATCCGTGCAAGCGATGGCGTCAAGACTTCCGATGCAACGCTTACGATCAACATCCAGCCTGTGAATGATGCACCTCGTGTAATTCCTTTCGATGATCTTGAAAATATTGTACTTAAGCGAAACGTACAACGAGTCATCGCATTCAGCGAACTCATTGTCGATGTTGACAATCCTGCTGCTGAAGCATTCGTCTCTGTAGACTCCTCAGAACCGGGAGCTGCTCGATACAGTTTCCTCGATGGCAGTCTTACCCTACAGTTCGAAGAGACAGGTATGCAGACTGTTACAATTTCAGTCATCGATAAGTATGATACCAATGTCTATGTGATGAACGTCGAAGTCTATGACTCAATACCATTCCTTCTTTCGAAGACTGACGATGGAAGCGGTTACATGTTTGTAAACCTCGAAGACACCTACATTGGCCAAACACCTACAGTCACGATGATGCTTACCAGTTCTGCACCGACATTTACTTCCATCACTGCAACATGGAATATTTGCAGTTCATTGACTGGAACCTGCGATGGTATCCTTGAATACGAACTCGCTGTTTCTGAATCGAACAGTGGTTGGAATAAGGAATTAAGTGTCCCTTCAATTTTCTCCCAAGGACTTGCTCGTGAAGATGGGTCACAGTTCATGGATTATTACAAATTGTCGATTGTTGCATCTGACGGAACTGATGATTACAAAACGATGACCGAGGTAAAGTGGGACATCACTGAAAGTATGCCCGCTGTTGACGATATGGAAGATGAAATGTTCTCGGATTACCTTGAAGACTTGACTGCCGAAAAGACTGAACTAATGGCACAGATTGAATCTGCAGCTGTTGGAGTTGATATTACGGCCCTTGAAGTAAAACTCACAGCAATCGAAGAAGACCTCGACACAGCATGTGAAGATCCACGTGCAACTTGCGTTGATGCATCACTCGCAGGTTCAGACTCAACCACAGGACCAAAAGATATGAACATGACTTTGATTGGTATTATTGCCGGAGTTGTTGTTCTCGGTCTTTTGCTCACATTGATGATTACTCGACGTGGTCAAGGTGATTCCGAGTCAGATAATTGGAATAACACCGCATGGGACCCAAATATGGTTCCTGCCCAAGACTCAGTCGCAAATTCGATGTATGGCGGTGCTGAAACTCTTTTCCAACAACCTGTTGCTATTCCAGCAGCACCACAACTTGCTGCCCCACCTTTGCCTCCTGGTGGCCTTCCTGCGGGATGGACCGTTGAGCAATGGTCTTACTACGGTCAACAATACCTTGACGGAACACTTTGATTAACAAATGAGGTAAATTTGGCACATGTTCAAACATGGTCGAATTGTAAACCCATAAAGGGGAGCAACGCGGAGGGATATCTATGAGCGACAACGAAGAGCCCGAAGACTCGTCTTTTATCGAGGTGGTTGACGCCCCTCTTGATGATGCTTCAGATGTCGTCGAAGAAGTTACCATTTGGGCTCCAGAGCCCGGTCCGGACTCTGATGATATTGTTTCTTTGAGCGTTGAAGAATGGATTCAATCTGTTGATTTCACTTCAACCGAAGATGTACCGATACCTGACCGATTGGTCGATCAAGTCATTGGACAAGAAGCGGGTTCTGTTGTCATCAAAAAGGCCGCAGAACAACGTCGACATATGCTTATGATTGGAGACCCAGGGACCGGAAAATCAATGCTTGCCCGTTCAATGACAGACCTTCTACCCAAAGAAAATCTTGAAGATATTCTTGTTTATTCAAATGAAGACGATGAGAATGAACCTCGCGTTCGTTCAGTTCCCGCTGGTCGTGGAAGTCGGATTGTAAAAATGCAGAAAGAATCGATGCGTACGCAAAGGGAACGCTCACAAAAAATGCTCCTTATCGCGTTTGCAGCAGTCGGTTTTCTTCTTGTCATCGCAACCATTCAAACTGGAGACATACTCACTTTACTGTTTGGTGGATTCCTTCTTATGTTCGGATACATGTTTATTCGAGGTCGAATGAGTTCAGGTGATGAAACGCGAATTCCCAAAGTCTTGGTGAAGCATGACAGCAAAGCATTGCCGCCATTTGTCGATGCAACAGCCACGCTGTCCGGTTCACTCCTCGGAGATGTACGTCACGACCCGTTCCAATCAGGTGGTATGGAAACTCCTGCGCATGACCGTGTCGAGCCAGGTGCCATTCATCGTGCTCACAAAGGTGTGCTCTACATCGATGAAGTGAATTTGTTGCGACTTGAAGAGCAACAAGCCTTGCTTACCGCCATGCAAGAACGAGCCTTCCCTATTTCGGGCCGCTCAGAGCGTTCCTCTGGTGCACTCACCAAAACTGAACCTGTTCCGTGTGATTTTATTCTAATTGCAGCAGGTAACCTCGATGCGATTCAAGGCATGCATCCTGCTCTACGTAGTCGTATCCGTGGCTATGGTTATGAGGTCTATGTGAATTCAGAAATGCCGGACACTGCTCGTAACCGCCGCCGCCTTATTCGATTTATTGCGCAAGAAGTTCGCCGCGACATGGGTACTTCCCGTGAGATACCTCATTTCGATAAATCAGCCGTCGCCATTATTCTTCGTGAGGCTCAACGCCGAGCTGGTCGTCGAGGAAAGCTTTCACTTCGATTGCGTGAACTCGGTGGTTTGGTTCGAATCGCTGGCGACTTGGCTATGGAAGAAGGTGCAGAACTCGCCACTGCTGCCCATGTACTTGGCGCACGTAATATTGCCAAACCACTCGAACAACAAGTCGCTGACCGAATGATTGAACGCCGTCAAGACTACGCTATGGTTGTTAATTCTGGAGAGCGCGTTGGACGAGTGAACGGACTTGCCGTCCTTGGGGCCAATTCCGGTCTTTCAGATTTCAGTGGAATTATGCTTCCTGTCGAGGCACTCGTCACCCCGTCATTAGGTGGAGGTGGGAAAATCCATGCGACTGGAGGCCTCTCTGACTTGGCAAAAGAAAGTGTGACAAATGTCAGTGCAGTTATTAAGAAATTAACAGGAAAGAATATCTCTGATTATGATATTCACATTCAATTTGTCGATACGCATGGAGTCGATGGCGATTCAGCCTCGATTACCATTGCGACTGCAATCATCTCTGCTCTTGAGAATATTCCAATTCGTCAAGATTTAGCCATGACGGGTTCTCTTTCGGTCCGTGGCGAAGTATTGCCAATTGGTGGAGTCACGGCAAAGATTGAGGCTGCTGCCCGTTCTGGAATCAAAACGATTGTTATTCCTCGGGCAAATATGCAAGACGTTCTCTTGGATGAGAAATACGAGAGGATGGTTGAAGTTTTACCAGTTGATACGCTCGATGAAGTAATGGAATTCGCACTCATCAAGCATGCTGAAAAAGCGGGCTTAGTGGAACGTCTTGGTCTTGTCATCGACCGTTTTGCACCTGTTACAAGTAACACGACTTCTGCTTGAGCATATCCTTTGGACAGTTGAATACTGTTCGATTGCCTTCAAAGTGATGCATGGGATACTATAAGAAAGCGGTTGTGGGCAAAATCATGGATGAGTCTTCAACGGAATCTTCTGTTGTTCGTGATGCGGGGAAAGGGGCTTTGCTGGTCTTGTTCTTGGTCACCATGATCGACATGATTGGGTTCGGTATTGTCATTCCATTTTTGACGTATCTTGTTGAAGACTTAACGCCCGATAATCAAATTGCCAATATTGGTCTTTGGGTTGGTTTACTCATGACCTCTTACTCCGCTGCCCAGTTCTTGTTTTCGCCTTTTTGGGGCTCATTATCAGATCGAATTGGTCGTCGTCCCGTCTTGATGGTGGGTTTGGTTGGTAATACGGTGTTCTTTACAATGTTTGGACTTGCGAATTCCCTCGTTCTTGCACTCATAGCACGATTCCTTGCAGGTGTATTCAATGGCAATTTGGCTGTTGCACGTGCGTATATTGGGGATGTAAGCAACTCTCAGCAATTGGCGACTCGAATGGGAATAATCGGTGCAGCATTTGGACTCGGGTTTACTTTTGGTCCCTTTATTGGAGGCGAGTTATCGAATCCAGCTGCACGCTGGGAAATCTTCCAAAACACCATCTTTGATTCACATCCTTATCTTCTACCCTGTGCTGTAGCGAGTGTTCTTTCTCTCTTTTCTTTGGCCGTTGCTTATCGTTCACTTCCAGAATCACTCCCACCGGAATTACGGGTTCAATCCGAGCCAAAACCGTGGGCGACTCAGATGGTTCAAATCACGAAGAATTCAGTTTCGATGCTTAAGGCGAACAATGTATCATTGATTATTTGGGTGACGATGTTGTTCACTTTTGGTTTCACGATTATGCATGCAGTTTTCATACTCTACACTGAAATGAACCCGGCAAACGGTGGACTTGCCTTTTCTGAAGCAGACAATGGTCGAGTTTTCGCCATGATTGGGATTACGGGGATATTTACTCAAGGGCTGCTCATAGGTCCGCTTTCACGACGATTTGGTTCACGCCGACTCATTCCTGCTGCCAGCGTATTAACCGGTCTTGGATTGGTATTGGTACCTTACACTCAAGCAGGGAATGCATGGACTCATATTTTGATTGTGGCTGTTCTCATAGCCTTAGGGAATGGAATCTTCCAACCGTCTTCATCTTCCTACTTGACGCGTATTGCAAAATCAAATGGTTACGAACTTGGAGTCGTGATGGGTGCACAAGAATCACTCGGCGCATTTGCTCGTATCCTCGGCCCACTTACTGGTGGATTAGTTTGGACGTTGACGGTTTCACAAGATTGGCCTTTTGATTACCACACAGCATTTCATTTGTGTGGCGTCATGATGCTTGCAGCAGCGATTTTAGCTTTACGCTTACCTGCTTTGGATGACGACGACCCTCCTCCTCAGCATGAGGCTGAAGAGTAGCCTAAACACTCAAGAGGCCTAACCCTACCCCGCAGTTATGGAAGTCGCTTCACCTACATTGGGTTCAAGTCGTTTTAATCGCCGAGTTTCGACCTTTGCTCACATTTCATTACTCATCACTTTGATGGTGATATGGCTGATTGTTCTCAAAGGAGTTCTCCAACCGTTTTTTATTGCTCTCGGAATATACTTTGTACTCAAACCTGGTTCGGACTTACTCTCAAGCAAGGGTTTCCCGCTGATTCTATCGTATTTGACGATGGTTCTATTCACGCTTCTCATTGTTTCGAGCACTACATTTATTGCGTACCAACAAGCCAATAATTTAGTTCAAGATGAAGAAAAAATGGATTCGTACAATACGAAACTCGAGGAGAGATGGAGTGACCTCAAACAATCACCCCTTCTTGGCGCCATGTTGAGTGAAGATTCAAATGCCACAAATAGCACTTTGGAGCAAGATCTTGCCGCTATGGGTCTACTCGAAGATGAACAAAAAATTTCTGATGCAGCGATGGGCATGTTGTCAAATGTGGGGGGTTTCATCGCAACCACCGTAACGGTAATGTTTTTCCTTATCTTCATTATTTTTGAAGCAAGTTCGTTACCCGGTAGAATCGAGAGAGCCTGGCCTGATGGCGGAAGTCAAAAAGTACAAATTATGCGTTCAAAAATTGAAGCGAGTGTGAATACCTACGTCATTGTGAAAACAGGTGTCGGTGCAGGAACGGCTCTATTTGCTGGTCTCATCATGTTGTCATTTGGCATTGACCTGTGGTTTACGTGGGCTCTGCTGACTTTTGTGCTCAATTATGTCCCCTACATTGGTTCGTTGATTGCGACCATCCCTCCAATTATTCTTGGCCTTATTCTACTGGACCCGAATCTACTGGGCTTGTTGATTCTCTTACTTCTTACGAACCAACAAATTTGGGGACAAATCGTCGAGACGAAATGGGCTGGTCGCGCACTTGACCTTTCCCCTGTGCTTCTGCTTTTGGTGACTGCAATCTCCTTTGCCGGCTGGGGTATTCTTGGAATGATTCTTGCAGTTCCGTTCGCAGTAATTATCAAGATTATCTTGGAAAATATCGAAGCGACGCAACCATTTGCAATCCTTATGTCTGAACGTGCCCCCTCAATGGATGAAGCATGGGAGGATGCTATTCGAGATGGAAAGATTTCGAGTTTTGAAAACCAATCATTGAATCAATTACAAATGCTTCTTGGATACTCGGATCACAAAATCAAACTCATCGCTGGTCGAATTGCTTCACAACGGGCACTTCGGAATAACAAAATTTCCGAAGACCAAATCGAAATCATTTTCTCAGCTGCTGATGCACTCGGCATTGAGAATGAAATCGCATCGGAATTAACTTCACTTTTGAGTGAAGGTAAGTTGAACAAAGATGTTCGTCCATTACTAACGAACTTTATCGTAGCCTTAGAAGAAGAGTGACTCACAGAACTTCTGTAAGAATCTTCTCGAGTTCAGTGTTGATCATCAGGATAAGTGTACCGAATTCTGGAGGGATATTCGGGTCTTCGTAGAGTTCTTCTAATTTCGATTGAGACATAGCAATACGAACATCTAATTTCTTGGCTTTATTCAATAACCATTGCTCACACGTTTCCTTCGCTTGTCGGCGAATATTCCGAGGAACTTTTGGGTCATCAATTGGATTGATGACAGAAGCAACTTGTAGAAGACGGGATTCGATATCCATATTTACTGCCTCATTGGTCGTAACCTGCCCTGCGTGGAGGCCGTCTTTAAGTTCATTGCCACTGTCCGCAGGCCATGAGCCTCACGGAAATTGAAATCCTAGGCTGGTCAAGAATCTTTACACTTCTTCTCGGAATGGGTTGGGCTGCTTGGATGGACCACAAGGAACGGCGTGTCAAAAATGAGCATTGGCTTGTCTGGGTAAAGCCGGCCCTCTTCCTTTGGGCTCTGGACTTGATGTATCAGGGTGCTGATTGGACTATTTATCTCACTGCTTCAGCTGCTGTGGCCTATGCGAGTGGTGCAGTTCTTGGGCGACCCACCTTTTCCGACATCAAAAAAGGTTCAAGAATGGACCAAAGTGTAGCCCTTTGGTATCTGGCCAGTCTTTGCGGTATTATCTTTGGTGCATTACAGTATCAGTCAGTCAATCCAATCGATGTCATACTAGGAACTGAAACTGGTTTGGGAGCATTATGGTGGTCTACTTTTGCCGTTCTTCCATTCATCATCCTGATCGACATTGCTTGGCGCCTTCGAATGCTTCATGGCGGTGCTGATGCAAAGGCTCTGATGTGGGTTGCACTTCTCATTCCAAATTGGTCGACGATGCCTCTTACGTATTCATCTGCTACATCCGATGCGCTGTTCACATTACCTCCTGCCTTCTCTCTCTTGGTGTGGGGTGGATTCGCTTTCTTGGTGATTCCATTTATCTTGCTTTTCCTCAATATATTCCGAGGCCATGTCCGAAAGGTTAGTGACCTTTTGTTAGCGTGGCATGCAAGTAAATTACCTCGTTCAGAAGTCATGAACCGACATGTATGGTTGCTGACTACTCTGGTCGAGAAACCAGATGGTTCGGTCGAAGTCTACCATCGAAAGAGAGCACCACGTAAAACGCCAACAGATGAACAACTCAGTTCCGCTCTTTTGGAATTAGAAGAGGCAGGAGTCGAACAGGTATGGGTAAGTCAAAAACTCCCTCTGTTGGTCTTCCTGTTCCCAGCAATCATTCCGCTGATACTTCTTGGAGACCCAATGGCAATAATTATCCCACTGCTTGGAATAGTGTAAGGTGAATACAAGCCTTGTAAAAGTGCGAATCATGCACCCTTGCGCTCGATATTCTTTGGTCGAAGACCCTTGTAACTGCACTTTCGGCAGCGAACAGCACGGACAGCATTACGTGCGTTGCAGCGCATGCAAATCTTGCGGTGAAGCAAACGGACTTCAGCTTCAGGGAATCGTGCCATGGACTTGCGACTCACTCCCCCTATTTAATCGCAACCAATGAGCGAAAAGGGCGGCATCAATGCTTTTCTCAGAGGCTTGGCTTTCCAAAATCAAGAGTATGGTTCAAGGAGTACAAGCCATAGGAGTGGATATGCGTGTATTACGCTTGCCTGCAATCCACCATGATGCCAATTTGGTGGTCGTTGATGGTTTGGCTGGCAATTTGCTCATCGATGCAGGTACCTCATGGTACCAAAGTCTCCAAGTAGAGCGAATCAAAGGCGTACTTGGTGATGAGAATCGCCTTGACCGAATATTGCTCACCAGTAAGCGATACCCTTGTTCAGGCGGATCGAAACATCTTTCTGAAGCATTCACAGACTGTATTGTTCATATTCATCCGGAAGGTCAAGCAGCACTTGAAATCGGTGACTTCTTCACCACATGGGCGAATCGTTTCGACTCAGACATGCCTCCAGTTGGGACACAATCAGTCGATGAGGGTGATGTTTTCCCACTCGGCGACGGGCAGGTTGAGTCACTTGCGCTTCCAGGTCATTCGATTGATGGAATGGGTTATTGGATCCCAGACCAAAAAATGATGGTTCTTGGCACTTTACTCCCTCGCGCGGACCGTCCAACACGTTGGGACTTACCTGGTGGTTGTTTACCGGATGTATTGGAAAGTCTCAAGCGTGTGGCAACTTTCAAACCAAAGTCAATCATCCCGCTTCAAGGACCTGCAATCAAAGGCGTGAAACACGTCAAAGACATACTGAAACGTCATATTGAATTTTTTGAAACATGCTTGGCGAATGAGGGTAAAGTCTCGAAATCGGTCGCGAAACCAGCGAAAACGGCATTATGGTATACGCCACATCCGCCTTGGCCTTTGGAAGAGCAGGAACGAGTTTAACCAAATACAGGTAAATCGAGCATCAGCGGTTGATTTTTTTTCGTACGACGTTGTTCATATTCGAGAATCTTTGCTCTGCGGTTCTCTCGTTTTGTAGCCGTGACTTGAAATTGCTGTTCTCCATCAAACTCATCTGTGGTGGCGCCAGTCCAATCATACGTACGACGGTTCCAACCACTTTGAATGAGAATCTTATCT
This sequence comes from uncultured Candidatus Poseidoniales archaeon, assembly GCA_905182635.1. Taxonomy (GTDB): domain Archaea; phylum Thermoplasmatota; class Poseidoniia; order Poseidoniales; family Poseidoniaceae; genus MGIIa-L1. The sequence continues at coordinate 4,212 of CAJJCM010000038.1, read as the reverse complement.
TCGATGAGGCGTAGACTTGTGATCGGCCCAGAATGGGTAAACAAATGGACAGCTCGGCCAGGTACTTCTGTACCAATCATCCACACACTACCGTTTTGTGTGGCTGCAAGATACTTGCCCACAGAATTCGAAACAGCGGTAATAGAGCGAACAATTCCGCCATCAATTGAAAACTTCTCTATGAGGTCGAGGCGTGGAAGAGAAAGAAGCGTGACGCCTCCCGTCGAATCACCGATGGCAACAACATCATAGCATCCAGTAGGGCCTTTGAGTGCGAGCAGTACGGTTGCAATGGCTTCCAGTTTGAGTTGGCTACGATTACCATGCGTGGGTCTCCACACAATGGCTCCATCATCCATTGCTACCAGACAACCCTCTGCAGTAACCAAACTTCGAATCACAACTCTATTGTTCATACATACGAAAGCAGAGCCGACGGTATACTTTCTTTTCCAACACCCCTCAGTTAAACTGAAAGTGAAGATGAAGATTTTCAGTAGGTGTCTTCAGATTTGTTATCTTTCTTCCACAATCGGTAACAATTTTTGCAGACACGAACACGGCCCTTACGTTCGACATAGCCGCTATCGCCCCAGACATCAATTGCATTATCGAGTGATAATGAACGTCCTCCGAAACTTTTGTCAGCATAGCCATCACAGGTTTTGACACCGCATGGAATTTCGCCTTCTTTGACAGATGATTTCTTTTTTGTATCCGAATCGGAATCCGAATCGACGTTATGCTTACGAGCCTTCGCTTTGAATCCCATAAACCAATGGCAGAGGATGTAATCCTTCAAGGTTCGCCTATCAGGTGTAGGAAATCACTGCTTTGAAACTTCACCGAGTTGACTGAGCAGACCTTCGATTAAGCGAAGTAAGCCACGAAGAGTGACCTCAGATACATTGGCGACTTTGCAAACTTCAGATTGGGTTCGAGGTGAACTTGTCTCGTTGCATACCTTGTAGATCAGCGCAGCAGCCACACCCATCGGTTTCTTTCCTTGCCACAGTTCATCATGGGGTTGAATCACAGACCAAAGATGTTCGATTTGAGTGTGAATACTCGGCGGTAGTTGCAAATCTGAAAGGAATTTGTCAAAGTATTGGTCAGGTGAAGAAATCTTGTGCAGATTTAACTTCCGTGACACTTGACGAATGAGGCGAGAAAGTTCCTTCTCCTTCACATCAAAGGCAACCGAAACGTCTACAATTTGGCGAGGTAAGTTTTCTTGTCGTGCTACTAAATAGGCGCAAGCAGCAGTAACTCCGGCAATCGAGCGGCCGGTGACAAACCCATCACCAGAGAGTCGACGGTAGAGGCGAGCAGTTTCTTCTTGCAATGGTTTTGGTAGTCCAGAAGAGTCTCGAATGAATTGATTTGCACGGACCAAGTTACGTTCGCGACTCTTTCGAGTTTTCGAACGCTCGTCGACGACTCGTCGTCGTCGCCATTCACGGCGTGATTGAGAGGAGATACCGTGGCGACTCGCACTTCCTGAACTCAAGTCCCGAACATCGATGGTCGTGTTCAATCCTTTGTCAGCGAGTGTATATGTTAGCGGTTGTCCGACACGTGAACGGTCTTGACTGCGGTCTCGATTGGTCCATTCAGCCCCAGGGTCAATGACATTCTCTTCAACAACGATTCCACAACTGTTACAGGTGATTTCTCCGCGAGCATCATCCATTTGCCAATCGGTAATTCCACAATCCTCGCAAGGTCGAGTATGGCCCTCGAGCGTTCTTCGAATCACATCGTTTCCGCTGTGGTTTGAATCTGCTCTTTGATTACGTTCAGGCTCTTCGCCAGCATTTCCCTCGGGATCTATTTTCATCTTGTTAACCTCTCGTTACATAGTTGGCGCCCAGGGTATATAAATCCCGCGAGGGGATGCTCACTGTGACTGAAACTGCGTGCTGCGGTTTTACATTGTGGTGTCCATGGATGGCTACATACGGGAATGATGAACAACAGAATATAAAGGGTTGTTTTTTCATCAATAAAACTCATGTAAATCTGTATCTTAGGCGTCGAAAATACCACATGAAAGAAACGCATAGTTCAAAGACGGTACTCAAAGACAGCGCGACGAGGAGAGAATCGTGCCAGCCACAGTAGTCCTAGGAGCCCAATGGGGAGATGAAGGAAAAGGGAAAATTGTTGACCGTATTGCGGAACAGGCAACTTGGGTTGCTCGTTTCCAAGGTGGGAACAATGCAGGGCATACCGTTGTCTTGGGTGACACGATTTTGAAGTTCCATCTCTTACCTTCAGGAATCACTCGAAAGGAATGCAATCTTGTTCTCGGAGACGGGATGGTCATCGACCCTTGGGTGCTCAATACTGAATTGACCGGTTGGCAAGAATCAACCGGAGAAGACCCTCGTGGAGATCGTCTGTACGTCAGCGAACGAGCGCATATTATTCTTCCATTCCATCGATACCTCGACAGTTTAGATAAGAAAATTGGAACAACAGGTCGTGGTATTGGTCCAACCTATGCTGATAAAACCAACCGTATCGGCTTACGCTTTGGAGACTTAGCTGAAGTCATGGCAGATGATGAGTGGATGGAAGAAACCACCACCCGAATGAATTCAACGTTGTCAGCAGCAGGGAGTGAAGAGCGAATTACAGTCTCTGGCTTGAAGGCTGATGTTGAATGGATTTGGAATGCATACAGCACTTCGATTAAGAACACCGGTCTTATGCTTGATAATGCATTAAAACTCGGCGAACATGTCATTCTTGAAGGTGCTCAAGGCTGCCTTTTAGATATCGACCAAGGAACATATCCGTTTGTCACTTCTTCAATCACCTCTCGAGGAAACTCCACTCATGGGGCTGGAATTCATCCTGGTCATGTCGAAGAGGTAATTGGAATCACCAAAGCCTACATCACTCGTGTTGGTCATGGTTCAATGCCAACCGAACTCGATGATGAAGCCGGTGAACACCTCGGAACAGTCGGCCATGAATTTGGTACAACCACTGGCCGAAAGCGTCGATGCGGTTGGTTTGATGTTGTGGTCATGCGTCATGCACATCGAATCAATGGATTCACAGGACTTGCATTGACAAAACTGGATGTTCTTGGTGGACTTGATGAAATCAAGATTTGTGTGGCCTATGAACTGGATGGAAAAGAGATTTTGGAAATGCCTTCGAGTGCAACAGCCTTAGAACGCTGTAAACCAATCTACGTATCCATGCCAGGTTTCCCTTCTTATTCGCTCGAAGAGTGGCTCGGAATCGCAAAGAAAGCAAATGAAGAGGGTCTTGGATACTCTTTATTGCCCTCTGCAGCACAACAATACATCAAGAAGGTCGAAGCGCTTGTTGGCGTTCCTTGCACCAGTATTGGTGTTGGACCAGACCGTGATGCTACGATTGATGCTGTTTGAAACGAGTTGCTTTGAGGAGAGAACTCAATTCATGAGGATTCTGCTTGAATCAGCCGCATCCAACGGAGTAATCGTTTCGTTCAATTCGCATGAAGATAATACGCAGTATTGATGGCAGCAGCAAAGCTAATCCAAGCGAGATAGGGCCAAACCAACATCGATGCGGAGGGAAGGTGTGCATAGGTGAGGTATGCATAGATGAGCGTAAAGACAATCATCAAGACGATCATCACCAATGAAAGGAGATAACGTTCAGAATTGAAGACTGAAGGCCAAGCAAGATTCAGTGCAAGTTGAACGAGAAACAAGACAATGATGATATTGGAATGTTTCAACTCATCTCGGTGATTCAAAACAGAACTGAAACTGAATGCAATACAGGTGTAAAGGACTGCCCATACCGGTGCAACAACCCAGCCTGGGGGTTGAAAGAAAGGTTCGTACTCTGAATCAAATGTCAATTACTTCGCCTTATCCTCTGATTCAATGTGTTTTTTATAATAACTTGTTCTGTAATTCTGACAGAGTGAACACAAGGGTTTGCCAACCATTTGTTTATCTCTCATACCCGTCTGCGAACATCGTGAACACCTTGGGGCACGATTAAGATGAAGAAAATCGGGATTAAATGGAAGGCTGAACACACTCAAAACCAGAATGGAAAACTCGTTGTCGTGACCGGTTCAAACACTGGAATCGGCTACCATATGGCACTCACTTTGGCAGACAAAGGTGCGCATGTTATTCTTGCATGTCGTAACGAAGAGAAAGCGAAGTCTGCCAAAGCAAAGATGCTCAAGAC
>CAJJCM010000037.1 GCA_905182635.1 uncultured Candidatus Poseidoniales archaeon | reverse complement strand
GGGGCACAATTCAAGATGCTCTCTAAATTCTCCAACTCCAAGAGTTGTGAGCGGATGGACGATGATGGAAGGAAACCTCGATGACGCAAAAGGGCAGTCATTTCCTCCTCTGACGCACCCATGGGTTGGAGGTGAAGCCTCCGCTCCAAAAGCACACCGGTTTGAACGGTTCACTTTTACTACGAGTTAATCCCATTCTACTTCGCCGTCGAGTGATGAATCTGTGCCCGGTGGAGCACCTTCTCCATCCCACGCATCATCTTGCCAAGGCGCAGAGTCGCGTGCTGCAGCTTCTCTTTCTGCACGTTCCAACTCAAATTGGATTTTTTCGGCTTCAACTTGATCTTTTTGGAGTTTTATTTTTTTGCGATTCTCTTCAGCCTCTACCATCGCTTCGTCCCATCGTTTGATGGTTGATAACAATGCAAAATGGACAAATCCAATTTTATTTTCCGCGCGATTACCGCCGATTTGAGTTGATTCAGCATTCGCCCAGTTCCTGGATGCGATTCCGACGTATACGAGTCCAACTTTTTTATTGGTCCCGTCATTTTTCGGTCCAGCGATTCCAGTTATTGAAATGGCAATATCTGCATCCGCATGTTTTAATGCGCCTTGTGCCATTTGAATGGCAACTTCTGCTGAAACTGCACCCTTTTTCTCAATCGATTCTGGTTTGACACCCAATACTTTGATTTTCGCATCATTCGAATAGGTGATCCATGCTTGGTTGAACCAAGCGGAAGCACCTGCGATGTCTGTGAAAGAACTTGCGAGGAGTCCGCCCGTGCATGATTCAGCAACAGTGATACTGTGTCCACCCTCTTTGATGCGGCGTACGAGACGGGCGGCAGCGGCCTGAACATCTTCGTCCATTGAATTCGATGGCAATGTTCCTCTGTTTTGAGGTTACCCCATGTATCAATGCCTTCAATAACACCTTCTTACAGGGACGGCTGGGTCTGTGGTCTAGTGGTTATGACACCGCCCTTACACGGCGTTGATCGAGGGTTCAAATCCCTCCAGACCCACTTACCAAAGGAATGTGCGAATGTCTTCAGTCGCATTGCAAATGACTTTGGTGATACCAGAACGGCGACGGAAGGATTCAGCCTCACTTTCACTGGCGTCTATTACAATCAGGTGAACAGCACGTTGCCAAATCCCATCAGTAGGAATTGAACCTCTGTGGTCGACGGCAACTAAAATATCATCCAGTTCTGTGAACATCAGCAAAGATGCTGATTGTTCAAGTTCCCCTGCTGAAAGAATCAACCATCGAGCACCCTGCATGTCAGCCCTTTTGTCCTCTTTCAAATCATCAAGTGTTACGATACGCACAGTTCCACTCCCTACATTGTATAGCGAAGTAGAGCCACTACTCCTCCAAGACCCAGAAGTTGTTGTCCAGCATCGTGGTCGGTCGAACACTGAACCAGTTCAGCCCCAATGTCAGATAAGCCATTTACCCATTCCATCCAAGTTTGCTTTCCGATGAATTTATTTTCTTCACGTAAGAGTTCCGCCGAGATAAGCAGTGTTTCGATTGCACCTTCATTCATCGCTTTCATTAAGGATTCAGTTCCATAAGCAACTGCACCGTTTGTAGCCAACCGTTCCCAGGCGTTTTCGATAAGTGTGATTTCTCGAGTTATGGCATGCTCACTGAGGAGTTCACCTGCTAATCCTTCACGCAGAATTTCATTGGCCCCAGCTCTTCCTGCCATTGAAGTGGCAATTGATTTCATCATGCGAGTTTCACCTGCTGATTTCAAATCACTGAGTAAAGCATCTCGTGCATGGCCAGGTCCACAGACAACCAAAGGAGTATCCTCACCTAAAGTATCGATGAGTGCTCCGATTACTTTTGAACGAAAAGTGGCTGCAATTCCAGCGGATTGACGGATTTCACCACGCTTTCCACCACCGCGCATTGTCCATGTAGCACCTTCACGTAATCCGCGGGCAGTGACGTGAAACAGTACGACTTCATCTGTTTCTACAACTGCAAGAACCACGTGAGTTTGTCCTGATGCTCGTTCAGCCTGCTTGAGCAAATCACGATCTGATGCAGAAAAGAAATGAGCAGATGTAAGTTCGACTTCATCCCTAATTTCAACGATATGTGTATGATGCAGCCCAATATCAAACTGTGCTTCTTCAATTATCCCATGAACACGAAGGTTTTCGCTGAAGGTTTGGTATTCCGTGCTTTCAATACGGAGGCGCATCCACATTTTCTTACGTTCAGCAGATTTTGCTCTCCCCCCTTCGTCCCCACCGGTCGTCTGGTCACGACGTTCACCAAGCATGCCGATGTGCATACCCTTTCGTGCAAGACGTGCAAGCGTCCACAAATCATCATCTGTCTCTATCCTGAGACGCCAAAGTAGAGGTTCACGCTTGAGAATCTTCATTCAGTTCACCCAAAGACACCCGTGAGGCGGCCTTCGTCGTCCATGTCCATGTCGAGTGCAGCAGGCCGTTTTGGCAATCCAGGCATCGTCATCATGTTTCCGAGTATCGCAACAATAAATCCAGCACCTGCATTGAGTCGGAATTCACGCACTGGGATTGTAAAGCCAACCGGTGCACCAAGTTTACCTGGGTCGTGTGAAAAAGAGTATTGAGTTTTTGCCATACAGACCGGTAGATGGTCATAGCCCCATGTCTGGAATTTTGCGAGTTGCTTCATTGCCGAAGCACTGATTTCAACGCCTTCTGCTTTGTAGATTCGTGTAGCAATCGCAGTCATTTTTTCAAGAAGAGGAGTTTCAGGAGTAAATAAGGGCGTGAATGGACGACCATTGGCAACATGGTCATGAATGGCAGTAACGACTGCTTTGGCTAAATCTTCGCCACCTTGTCCACCGTGTTCATGAACTTCTGTCAAAGCGACATACGTTGCACCACTCTTTTGTGCAGCCATTTTGATAGCATCCAATTCAGCATCTGTATCTGAAGAGAAGCGGTTGATTGAAACAACAACCGGCATTCCAAATCCAGCCATATTTTTGATATGGCGGTCTAAATTCCCCTGTGCACCACGAATAACGGCATCGACATCCTCTTTCTCTAATTCTTCTTTTGTCGGTCGGTAGCCTCCTCTACTTCCAAATGCTCCACCATGAAGTTTCATCGAACGGACAGTGACATTCATCACAACGCAATCTGGTGCTTTACCCGAATTTACCGCTTTAATATGCATGAATTTTTCAGCCCCCATGTCCGAGCCAAATCCAGCCTCTGTAACGACAATATCTGCTGCGCCAAGTGCTAACCGGTCAGCAATGATGCTTGAGTTTCCATGGGCAATATTGGCGAAAGGTCCGCCATGAATGAATGCCGGATTGCCTTCCAGCGTTTGAACGAGGTTCGGTAGGAATGCATTTCGCAGAAGTAAGGTCATCGCTCCAGCAGCACCGATTTCTTCAGCCTTTACTGGATTGCCTCCGGTTGATTCTCCGACCACGATTTCTCCGATTCTCCTCCGTAGGTCGGCATAATCTTGTGCGAGAACAAGAATCGCCATGACCTCACTTGCAGCAGTAATATCGAATCGATCTTGGCGTGTATTTCCATTCGCAGAACCACCCAGGCCGATGACAATATCGCGGAGAGAACGGTCATTCATGTCAATAACACGAGGCCAAAAGACCTTGGTTGGTTCCAAATTGGACTCATTACCTTGTTTGACGTGGTTATCGATCAGGGCAGAGAGAAGGTTGTGTGCGGATGTGACTGCGTGTAAATCACCAGTGAAATGGAGATTGATGTCCTCCATTGGAATCACCTGAGAATGTCCACCGCCTGCAGCGCCACCTTTGATGCCAAAAACGGGCCCCATCGAAGGTTCTCGAATTACGCATGTTGCACTTTGACCGATAGCGCATAGAGCTTGAGTAAGGCCAATTGTCGTGACGGTCTTTCCTTCTCCAAAGGGTGTTGGGTTGACCGAGGTGACCAATACAAGACTTCCTTGAGGTTTGGAAAAGCGCTGACTAAGCGCTTCCCAGGTAATTTTAGCCATGCCTCTACCCATCGGCACTAATTCATGAGAAGAGATGCCTAATTTCCAGGCGATGGTCTCTATCGGTTCGAGTGCAGCAGCACGTGCGATGTCCAAATCACTTACCATGAGCATCCATGCGGCTCGTTATGGCTTTGAACCTCTCGGCTCGCAGAGGGTGAGAAGTGACGGTTTCAGCACTTGCTCAAGTTCACCACGAGTGGCTTCAATCTTCCTTCATTGCGCCAAGATACTCTGGCAATTCAATTCCAGCCATCTTTGCCACATCATGAACAGGAGGTAGGCTTTGCATTAAAGATGAGATGAAGTTCGAGGTTGATCCACCTTCACCATTTTTGCCACCGTTGCCAGAATCCCAGACGGTGATCTTGTCAATCTTAAGGTTCGAGATTGCTTCAGTTTGACGTGCAACTAATTCTTCAACCTTTTCAACCATCAATAGAGTTGCAGCTGCCTTGGGGTCTCCACCAGCACTTGCAACAAGTGATTTGTATCCTGCTGCTTTCGCTTCAAGAAGAGTTTGTTGGCCTTCTGCTTCTGCCTTATACTTTGCAAGTATTGCATCCGCTTGACCTTGAGCAATACGGCGTTGTCGCTCAGCTTCAGCATCAGCAGCAATTTCGATTTGCTCCTTAGCAACCTTTTCCCGTGCGATATCTGCAGCACGAAGGCGCTCGCTTTCAAGTGAATATTGTGCCTTTTCGATTTCTTCCTGTGCTCGGCGTTGTGCGACTTCAGAACGTTGTCGTGCTTCAGCTTCTCTTTCAGCAAGGATTGCATTTGAAAGTGCAATATCGGCCAGACTCAAGTTGACGCCTTCAATAGCAAGTTTTTGTTGGTCTTGGACTGATATTTCTTCACGACTAACAGCCGCTGCAATTCCCATTTTGGATTCGGAATCTGCTTCTTGAACAGCAATCACTTCGAGTTTCTTTGCCAGTGCTTTTCCAGCGATGGCATTTGATTCTCTCTTTTGAACTTCGATTTCTCGATTAGAATCTGCTTGTGCCACTTGTATTTGTCCCATCTCAAGTGCTTTTGCTCGGTCACCAGTAGCACCGGCAATTGCTTCAGCAGCCGCTTTAGCACCAATCGAGACGATGTAGTCTGCTTCATCGGTAATGTCGGTAATGTTGACGTTGATGAGGTACAATCCGATCTTATGCAATTCAGAGTCGACGTTACTCGACACCATACTCAAGAAAGCCTCACGGTCTTGGTTGATTTGTTCAATGGTAAGGGTAGCAACCGTCAAACGCAATTGACCGAAAATAATCTCACTTGCCATGTCTTCAATTTGAGGCTGAGAAAGTCCGAGAAGACGTTCAGCAGCGTTCTGCATGATTGAAGGAGCAGTTGAAATACCAATCGTAAATGTTGATGGAACATTGATACGAATGTTTTGTTGTGACAATGCATGTTGCAAATCGATGCGGATGGTCATTGGTTTGAGGTCGAGGTAAGCATAATGCTGAATCAATGGCCAAACAATTTTACCACCACCGTGGTAACATGCCGCTGCACCACCATCTTTGACATTACCATAAACGACCAAAATTTTGTCCGATGGAGCCAATTTATAACGGCTTGTGGCAATATAAATAGTTCCCATTAAAACCAAAAGAAACAAAAATATTCCAATTACTGCGATTGAAGTTCCGACGCCCATGTCCCTTCATGCGAGGGGTCCTTTATGAGGCTTCACCCGTCAGTTGGGCTTGATTATTCTCATGAAACTCATTCTTCTTCAGCCATGACTGTAGATACCGAAAGTGGTTTGACAATGAGCGTTTCTCCAATGACATTCATAACTTCGACGAATTTACCAGTTTTCAATACCATTGATTCATCCTCAAGCACAGCATCACATGTTCGCATAGCATTTTGAAACTCCACTTGAACTTGACCAGTTTCACCTGCTCGGATGTCCATGTAGACCTTACCCTGGGCACCGATGGCCAACGAATGTTTGACCGTCCCATCTACTTCGAGAGATTTCATAACTTGGAATACCTTTCCGATAATCCACATGGATGACGTGCCAGAAACGATTGCTACGGCGATGGCGAGGATGTCAGAACCGTCACTCTGCGACACTGCCAGTCCTGCAATTCCAAACATCATGATGAAACTCAAGATTCCTTGGATGGTAAGCATGTTAAACACACCTTCAGCGCCCATGTCAAAGTCAGCATCAAATCCAGCTGCTTCGAGTGCTCCATCCGCTACACCACCAATCAAGACGAGTACGAAATAAATCAGGAATAAAAAGGTCCCAATGATGGCCATAACCGCAAAGAGAATATCGATGCCAGAGATAGAGCCTAATCCGAGGAGGTCAAGAAATTTTGAAATGAGGGACATTGTAGCACTGGTTCGCACTAACGGGTTCTATTCTTCAACCTTCGCCTTTTGCTGCTTTAATATTGGGCGGATGTAGATGAAATAATAATGCCCAAATACAACAGGGCCGACCGAAAGTCCGAACAATAACCCGACACCCCAAGAAGGCAAATCAAGTGCTATTCCTATTGCAAGAATCATTAGTAATGTGATGAGAATCGATGCCTTTTCAAGAATGATCATGATGGATGATGCTCCATTGTTCATTCGCTCCTTCATGATGAATACATCACGTAAGCCAGCCATTCTATCCCTCAGAAGATGAGATCAGACCATGAGACTTCGCTCATCAATATGATCATCGCGTATAATCCTGCGACAAATATGGTTGGGTTCCGTCCTTTTTCAATTGTACTTTCAACCTGTTGAAGCCGTCCTTCATTGTCTCGAATAATGGCTGTAGATTCTGAAGTCAAGTAATTTCCACCTTGAGTGAATTCGTTCTCGTTTTTCTTGCTTTGATACAACAAAAAAACAATAAATCCAACGATGACACCGAGGCTTGGTCCCAAAAAAACGCTGACTGCTGAATTGAATTCAGCCCACATTGCCGCAGTAAAATAGAGTCCGAGCCCGGCAGTTAAAAGAGAGATTACACCTTTGCCTTTACTTTCAGTTGAATACTCCATGAATCTGCTAAGACCTCCCCCCTTTTCAACTCTGCCCTGTTTCGCAGGAATTCAAGGGTTGATGTTGAAGTACTTCGGAGGCCAACACTCTCCATGGCACAACTGCGGTATGCGATTTCGGGCCATCCTGTGGCTCATTCGCTCTCACCGCTTCTGTTCGGGTTGGTCGTATCCAACTTAGAAAAGTTTGGTAAACTTGTTGAATTTAAGTTCAAGGACACGACCATTGAGTTGGTTGATTCTTCTGTCATCGAAGATGCCTTGGGGTGGGGCTATGCAGGCCATACACCACATGCACCTGAATGGGAATATACTGGGGCGCCCTTTGGTAAATATCGAACCAAAACGTTGTTCAATCGAGCGCTTGAATCTGCTTTGGAGCATGAAGATACCGACCAGCGCCTCGCCTCGAAGTTTGAATCTGAACTTGAGGCTCAAAGCACCCACTCGCACTCCTTCTTACTCCACGCACAATCCCAGTTCCTCCCGACTCAATGTTTAGAAAACGAAGTATGGCTCAATCTAACATCGCCTCTTAAGCATCAACTTTCGAGTGAAGCGGTGTCAACAATTGATGATTCGATGAAACTTCAGGCCGTGAATGCATTACGCTGGGATGGTCAAGCATGGTGGTGTGCCGGCGTTGACGGTTTCGGTGTAGTTTCAGTCGCTCAATACCACGGAGTTCAGGTTGAGAAGGGGGCGCTTTTGGGCATTATTGGCGGCGGTGCTGCCGCTCGGGCGACCGTTGCTGCATGGCTGGAC
>CAJJCM010000036.1 GCA_905182635.1 uncultured Candidatus Poseidoniales archaeon | reverse complement strand
CAGGTGGTGCAGGAGGTGCATCCATTAGAGGTGCTCCCATTTCTGGCATAGGTGGCATTGGTGGCATGCCAGGTGGTGCAGGAGGTGCACCCATTTCGGGCATAGGTGGCATTGGAGGCATACCCGGCGGCGCAGGTGGAGCATCCATGGAAGGCATTGGAGGCATTGGTGGCAAGCCCAGAGGAGCTGCCGGAGCATCCGTTCCTGGCGGTGCAGGTGGCATTGGCGGCATAGGTGGCAATCCAGGTGGCATAGGTGGTTTTTCGTCGCTCATATTCAATTCCTCCATGTTCACCGCATAAGCGGCAACACCTCCATACTCGTTGAGCACATAACCGTTCTGCCAGTTCGTTTTCAAAAATGAGACGGTTTGCAGAGTCCACACCTTGTTTGTCCATCATGTTGATGTAGGGTGGTTCGGAGGAGTAGGCATGGTCGGAATGGATAGTGGCACACCTCCAGTGCTCTTTGTTGTTGGAACTGCTGGTGCGGGAAAGTCTTCTTTGGTAACTTCGTTCCAACGTTGGTCACGCTTTTTGGAAATAGATACAATCGCAGTCAATCTTGACCCGGGGGCCGAACGTGTCCATTATGATGCTGAATTTGACGTTCGAGATTTGATTTCACTCACCGAAGTAATGACTGAATATGACCTTGGGCCAAACGGTGCACAAATCTTAGCAGCGGATTTACTGGCAGCCCAAGGCAGCGATGTTGCAGCACAGTTGCATTCACTTACGGGTGAAGTCATGATTGTTGACACACCTGGGCAAGTTGAATTATTCGCATTCCGTGAAGCAAGTAACCACCTCATAGAAGTGATTGGTCGTGAACAATCAGCTATTATCTATTTGTTTGACCCAATGCTGTCTCGTTCACCTTCTGGATTTGTATCGCAAATGCTTCTATCAAGCATTGTAGAATTCCGACTTGGCTTGCCGACCAAGAACTTCTTATCAAAATCTGATTTACTCGAACCCGAGGAATTAGAAAAGATCCTTGAATGGTCAGAACGACTTGAAATTCTTGAACTGGCTTTGTATGAGGAGGCAGGTGGCCAGCGAACTGAGTTTGCAATCAACCAATTACGACTGATGCAAGATTTCGCACAGGCACCAGGATTAACTCCACTTTCATCTGAACTTGAAGAAGGACTGGCAGACATACTGACCTTTGCTCAAGCATTATTTGGTGGTATGAGCGATGCCCGTGATGGTTTCGCCAGTGATATTGAACATGAAAAGAATTGATTGCCAATTGTGCACTTCATAACACTTAGAAGCCGTCTTTCTATGGAGGGAGCATGGCACAACATTTACTTGCAATTGACGATGTCGAAGAAGACTTCGAAATGATTTTGAAATGGGCGATTGAATTCAAGCGCCTTTGGAAACAAGGAGACGAAGTTGCTCTCAATTTTCTACCACTCGACACCCTTGCAATTGGCTCGATCTATGAGAAACCGTCAACTCGTACGCGAGTTTCCTTTGAAGTCGGTATCAATCGCTTAGGTGGATATCCGTTGACCTTGCTCAAAAATGACATTCAACTTGGAAAATCTGAAACGATTGGCGATACTTCTCAAGTCCTTTCACGGTTCTTAGGAGGTATGACCTATCGATGTTTCTCTCATGCTGATGTTGTAGAACTTGCTCAAAATGCGGATGTTCCGGTCATTAATGCGCTTTCTGACAAACACCATCCTTGCCAAGCAGCTGCTGATTTGATGACCATATTGGAACATTTCGATGACCGTGAACATCTCAAAGTGGCATGGGTTGGCGATGGAAACAATGTGCTTCATGATTTGATGCTGGCTTGTGCAATGCTTGGCATTGATATTCACTATGCGATTCCTGAAGGTTACGAACCTGATGAAGATGTTGTTGAAAGAACCAAAATCATTGCAGAAAAGAATGGCAGTCAAATCGTTGAAACGAACGACCCGGTCGAAGCAGTAAAAGACGCACATGTGGTCTACACCGACGTGTTCATTTCAATGGGTGAAGAAGACATGACTGACAAGGTTGATTCTTTTGATGGATTCCAAATCAATGAGGAATTAGTTTCGAACATGGACGACAGTTGGAAATTCATGCATTGTCTACCGGCACACCGTGGGGATGAGGTCACAGATTGGGTCATGGACCACAAGCATTCAATCGTCTTTGACCAAGCCGAAAATCGTATGTGGGCGCAAATGTCATTACTTGCTTACTTGGTTAATGACGGTGCTTGGGAAGCAATGGGCGAATTCATGAATATTGAATGATTCACAAGTACATTGTCAAAATAAAGCCGAGTAAACCGAGCAGCATTGCGACTCGAATGCGAGCAGAGACTTGGACATCTTCACCTTTGTAGAGTGGTCCATTCAAGCTAATGAGAACGAGAATTGCAGGTGTTTGAAGAATCAATTGTCCGAATGAAAAAGGTCCTCTCCAATACGGGACATACAAGCAAACCAGTCCTGCCATAATGAGAATATAAGCGACCATTCGAGCATTTTCTAAACCGACTTTCATGGGTAAAGTATGCCGTACCCCTTCATCAGCCAGTATATCCTGACAGTCTTTGATAATCTCTCGAGCGAGGTTGGTGAAGAATACAACACCTGCTACATAGAACACAAGCAACGAAATTTCATCGACACTTGCAGCACCGTAAAGGATGACTGCTGCGACCATTAAGGAGATGCAAATGTTGCCAAGTAGGCCTTTGTTCTTCGTTGTTGGACCTAAATCATAGGTGAGCATCATGGCGGCTGCACAGATGTAAATGACCGTTAAAGGCCACCATGTAGCATTGTTTTGGGCGAGTTCAAATGAACCATATGCCATTGCAGCAAGGCTGAATATCCACAGGCCGGCAACAAACTTCTGAGCTGATTGAATAGAAACTCGCTGTGAGGGGATCGGTCGATTTGGATGTGCTTGGGCATCAATTGCAGCATCTTTGATATCGTTCATTGCATTTCCAGCACCCATGAACGTCAAGACAGCAAGAATTTGCACGGCGACCGATGTAATTTGCTCTGAATTGAGCGTTGCATTGAGTCCAAAGAGGGCGCCGAGAGGCACAGTGATTGCAGCGAGAACCATGTTCTTTGGCCGCATCAATTCAATGAAAGCCCGAACATCTACCGCCATACTTCTGCGTGGCGTGTGAAGGTTTTCATCCCTTTGCTCTCAAGCCGAAGCGATTGACCATACACAGACACGCATTCTGAAGCCACCAATATCAGTTCCTTCATCGAAACCGACTTTGATAAAACGCCGGTCACGAGCCAGAACATTACCAAGTTGATTCATGGTTGCGCCCCAACGGAATCGCTTATTGACGTGATCCAATATATCGCTGGTATTTGCTTCACCAACGGTTGAAAGGTATGTGGAAATCTCTTGACGAAGGCGTTGAGTTTTTCCCATTAAGCCTCACCTCGGATTGCGATTTGATTCCGACGCGTAAGTCGGGCTACCGTGGTACTGATCATGACGGTCCCCGGATTTCCAGGTTGGTGCCAAGGTTGCCACCCCACAGCGGCAAACCGGGATGGGAGTTTACCGCTGGGGTGAGCATAGAGAGTGGTCGACTTCTCTGCCCATATGGGCAGTTCATTCTTTTGCGATGAACTTTTGAGTTCACCGAAACTTAGGTTTTCAAGGGTAGTAGCATTGTTGTGCATGAACCAAACTCATCGGCACCAGTATATCAAGCGAAGAAACACCCCTCAAGTAAAACTAAACGGACAATCGTCTCGCAATACCCTTTTTTTCACTTCAACCTAAAACTGAAAGTGAATCTATATTGTCCACTGTAGTCTTGAATTCAGCCTCACAAGGAATGATTGAATGCGTGACGGCTAAATATGCGGGGCCAGTCGCCGAACTATCCACGCTCGTATAGTGTAGTGGCCCATCATGAAGGACTCTCATTCCTTCGACCCGGGTTCAAATCCCGGTACGAGCACTCTCAGTTAACGGTTCTATAGTTTCATGCTTCGAAACGTTGCCACTCAGAATTGGAACCTTCGTTGCGATACCATGAGGTTCCTTGCCCATCTGAATGCCACTCGTACCCCTTGCCATCTGGGTTTCCTTGAGCTGTGATTTCAGGTTGAGTGGTTTCAATACTTGGAAGAGACTTTTGTCCCATTTGCATTGGGCCAACGTGCGTTGTTTCATCCTGCATTGATTGTTCAACCATTTCTGTGTGGTCGTGTTGTTGTGGTTCAATAGAAGAGAGCTTCTGATTCTGTGCCTCGAATACATCGTCGAGTTCTGCACGGAGTCGCTCAAGACGGATGCCTTGATGCGGACCAAGCATTCGCAGCATCAGTGAGTATTCCCACAT
>CAJJCM010000035.1 GCA_905182635.1 uncultured Candidatus Poseidoniales archaeon | reverse complement strand
TACGAGTTGGTAAGATTCATACTGTTGAAGACCATCCAAATGCTGACCGATTATTTGTCGTATCAATTGATGATGGGACAGAACAAGGTCGAGCAATATGTGCTGGCTTGAAAGAATACTATTCTGCGGACGAAATGATTGGCAAATCCGTGGTCTTCGTTGCGAATCTAAAACCGCGCTCTTTGCGTGGCGTCAATTCAGAAGGAATGATGTTAGCTGCTGATGACGGTGAAGGGAATGTCCGTCTTATCACGACTGATGGAGAGATTTCTACAGGCTCACAAGTCCGATGAACATCAAGCCATTCGCTCATGCACAGCCTGCATAATATTTCGTGAAAGTTCACTGCAGAGCGCCCGAATTGCAGGGGCCTCCTTACGCATATCCATGCCCATTTCATCGGGCAAAGATTGAAGATTAATTTCAACATTGAACAGCGCACCTTTGACAGCAGCACTGGTCAAAAGAGCAGCGACTCCTACATCCGAAACTGCGTTTCCATTTCCTTTCAGTGCTAATGCTTCTTGGCAAGACAGAAGTTCCATTCCAAGAACCACAGTTTCGTAAGGTATTTCTGAAGCTTTTAGAGTTGCTTGACGAATACAGTTTCGACGGATACCGATTTCATCATCGTTGGTTTTTGGCATTCGGAAGGCTGCCATTACTTCATCGAATGCATCACTGTCAAGTTGTGCAAGTTCACCGGCTCGATGATACGTCCTCTGAGCAATTTCTTCCGCTTTTTCCGCAGCAATCCAACCTTCTTGCCATTTCTCTTTTCCCAAAGTCAATTGTGCAACCATGCGTGTGAGGGCGGTTGCTTGGCCCAAAGCCACAGCAGCAGCAGTTCCGCCGCCAGGCGTAGGATCGGACGATGCTAGCGCATCTTGAAATTCACCAAGAGTCATATCCATCCAATTCATTGACCCACCGCCTCAAGTAAAGCCCATTCAATTATTCTTTTTTCAGGTGTAAACAGTTCCAGTTGGCTTAAGCCCAATCCGTTAATCGCTGCCTTGACGAGCATTTTTTCATCAGTAACGCCTTCTTCTGCATACCAACGTCCAGATTCCAACATTGCTTCAAGCGGTACTAAGCCTACAAGTTCACTGCCGGGTGTTTCGATTCCATGGTCGCTGGCAATACTTTTGCACGCTTCAAAAGCCACATGCATGGGGCATTGTACAACGTCTCGTAAATTCATTGAAACTTGACTTATTCCATGTGCTTCGAGAGAGACACCCATTCCTTGCACCATTGGCAAGATCCCACTGATTCTCATTTTCCTTCCATCATCTTGTTTGATGAGGCGTCCGGTTGAGCGTACCAACGAACCAATCTTTTTCGACACGATAGCATCAGGTTCATCGATATTGACATTGTATGCAACCAATATATCTCGCGCTCCGATGGTAATTCCACCTGAGCGTTTCGCATTCTCGTTCCATTCAGTTGGCCCAAAGTCAGGGAATCGTGTATTTTCAGAGTGAGAAGTTTCCCCACCACTTAGGCGTGCTTCTAATCCTTCATATTGCCCTTTTCGAATGGTCGAAAGTAGATTCTTCTCGTCATTCAAAGCGGCGGCTCCATACAAGAATGTAGGGACACTACATTCATCACCAACACGACGGGCAAGGGAACGTGCTAATATCACGCAATCATCCATAGATACTCCTTTCAAGGGGACGAATGGACAAACATCTACTGCACCAAGTCGAGGGTGTTCGCCTTCATGTGCAGTCATATCGATTTCTTCTGTGGCTTTGCGAATCAACAAGAATGCAGCCTCTTTGACTGCTTCAGGAGCACCTGCAATGGTGATTACTGTCCGGTTGTAATCCCTGTCAGGTTCTACGCCAAGAACTGCACATCCTTCAATGCCAATTACAACTTCAATAATCCGCTCAATTTTACCTGCGTCACGCCCTTCAGAAATATTCGGTACACATTCGACAATTGCTTCCATAACCTGAGGTTCAAGAGGCGGGCTTTGAATGTTAACGCTTGTAACGAAGGAAATCAACCATATAGGGCATCAGGGGAGGAAGTCGAACCACTGGTTAATTTCTTGATTTGAATCCTCTCGACGGCAAGAAGGAAGTCGGACTGCGTGATTTTGTTTCGCTTCTCGCGGATTGCGACCATGCCTGCCTCAACACAAGTCGCTTTGAGTTCAGCACCAGAGTAGCCCTCTGTTTTGTCGACGATTGCCTTCAAATTAATTCTTGAGGTCGACATTTTGGAAGTATGGAGGGCGAGAATGTCTTTGCGTCCTGCGGCATCAGGGAGGGGTATTGTAACGATTCGGTCGAAACGACCAGGGCGTAGCAACGCATCATCGAGAATATCCGGCCTATTGGTTGCTGCAATAATCTTGACATCTTCAAGTGCATCAAAACCATCGAGTTCAGCGAGTAATTGCATTAACGTACGCTGAACTTCACGGTCACCGCTTGTTGAACCATCCAATCTCTTTGCACCGATGGCATCAATCTCATCTAAGAAAATTATCGAAGGTGATTTTTCTTTAGCCAGAGAAAACAATTCTCGAACCATTCTTCCACCTTCTCCGATGTATTTTTGTGCCAATTCACTTCCAACCATACGAATAAATGTCGCATCAGTATGGTTTGCAACCGCCTTAGCGAGAAGTGTTTTGCCACAGCCAGGAGGGCCGACGAGCAAAATCCCCTTTGGAGGAGTAATTCCTATTTTAGAGAATAATTCAGGTTCAAGGAGTGGCAATTCAATCGCTTCACGGATGAGTTGAATCTGTTCATCCAGTCCCGCAACTGAATCGTAGGTAATATCTGGCTTGTCCACTACTTCAGCACCGCTCACCAACGGATCCCATGCCTCGTGAAGAACTTCGATTACAGCCAAAGTGTCTTGATTCAAAGCAACACGAGTACCAGGCTTCAACCGTTCCGGCTCCAATCGTTGGTTTAATGAAACTTGAAAGACAGTACCGTTGGAGGAGCGAACAATTGCAGTACGCTCATCGAGGACATCTTGCAAATGGCCGATGATGAGTGGTGGCGTTTTCAGCAAACGAACCTCATCGTCGAGCCGAGTAGCTCTTTTCTTCAAGGTACGTATCTCAGTTTCAAGATACGACCGCTCATTGATTAAATTCTGTGAATCATCGAGAAGTTTTTGATAGTCTTCTTCTAATTTTTTAATCTCATCGTCAGAGTGTGACGAGAGAGGAGTGTTGCTATTTTCAACCTCGGAACTCATAGGACTCAAACACTCGTCGTGGCTACAGTTTGTTAAGTCGTCGCTCATGTTAATTGCTGTCTTTCGTTCCGAAGGCTTCAAAGACAGTCGCTCTAAGCAGTAAGTGGGACTGAGAAGCATGGCAGACTGTGAATTATGTGGTGCAATGAAAGTCAGTGTCCGTCATGTCCAAATGGGTAAGGCAGAAGTAACCGCTTGTGCACGTTGTTACGATAAAATGAACCTGGGTCCAAAGGAGACTGCACCCGGTTTGGCACGTGCGCAAAGTATCAATGCCAGACCTGCACACTCGACAGCATATGCTGCCAAAGGGAAGAAAGGCAAAGACATCATGCTCAAGACTGAAAAGGAACTTGTTGATGATTATGCACTCCGAATTACAACTGCTCGAAAAGCCAAGGGTTGGAATCAATCTACCTTAGGCAAGAGAATGGCAGAAACGGTCAATATCATCAAATCAACCGAGAGTGGAAAACGTCCGACTGATTCAGTACTCAAGAAATTCGAAAGAGTTCTTTCTATTTCCCTTTTCGAAAATGTGGCTCCCTCGGAGACTCAGCGAGTGGATAACTCTTCATCTCGTGGTATGACCCTTGGCGACTATCTTGACGACCTCCGGTGAGTCTATGCCTAAGATTTCTGTACATGCAGTTTGGCTCGCACAAGATGACCCCAAAAAAAACACGGCGGTTCTTGCATCGAAACGCGGCAACCTTCGACTTCATAAGCGTCTCAACACACTACCAAAGCGAGGAATTATTCTCGAGCCATTATGCGGCAAGGTATTCGGTCCTGAGGACCATCAATTGCTTCTCAAAGGTGGTTCACTCGTCGGACTTGACTGTAGCTGGGCGCATATAGAAGAAAGTGTGCGTGAAGTTATGCAAAAGACGCGCCTACAGCCGCGAATGCTGCCGCTGCTCTTAGCTGCTAACCCAGTCAATTGGGGGAAACCTGGACGACTTACGACGGCAGAAGCACTTGCGACGGTACTCTACCTCATTGGTGAGAGGGGACAAGCGAGAGAAGTTCTCGGAGCATTCCGTTGGGGCGAACGTTTTTTCGAACTGAACAAGGAACCTCTCGATGCGTATGCAGAAGCGAAATCAAGCAGTGAATTGGTTGATCTCCAATTCGAATTTTTTGATATCGAACGACCAGAGGATTCCGAAGAGACTTCAAGTTAAGTCAGTATGGCGACTCATGGAGCGTAGCAGGCGTATAGGAATTCATCGGTATTCCAAAGGCCGCTCAAACATAGCAGAAGACCACTTAGCCAGTGAAACACTGATTCACTTGTATTCCGGTGAGCATAAAATTGCAAGTTTACTCGGCACCCCTACCGATTTAACGGAATTGTTTCTTGGCCATGCATGCAGTGAAGGATATGGCCAATTTAGAGATGCGGAGATTGTGAGTGAACAGAGTCGAAGCGGTTCAATCAATGTCTCCATCAATCAGACCATCAAACCTGCTGTGTCGAATCAACGTGTAATAACTTCATCATGCGGCGCATGTAATGCAGATGGGTTGGAGGAATTAATTGGGGGGTTACCTCTCTTTGCCCATGCACACCTTCCGATTCAACATGAGATTCTCTATGCAGCACTTGAATCGATGAAAGAACTCCAATTCGGTTTTATCGAAACGGGTGGGATGCATGCTGCAGCACTTTGGAATCACCATATTGGATTGCACCAATTATCAGAAGACATCGGTCGCCATAACGCCGTTGACAAAACAATTGGCAGGGGGCTAATGGCAGGCATCTCATTTGATGAAGAAATCCTCCTCCTCTCAGGTCGATGTGGATGGGACCTCGTAGCAAAAGCCGCACGTTCTGGCATTGGTACTATCGTTTGCATAGGTGCATGTTCAACTTTAGCTGCGGATACTGCACGGAGTCTCGGAATGAGAATTTATTCATTCATGAAGCGTGAGAGTAGCGTTGCAATAGGTCCACTTTCTTCCTTTGAATACAACAAGCCTTGAGAACCCCCCCACCGCAGGACATCTTGGTGAGCGTATGAGGGATGATGTCCGAGCAAACACTCCACCTGACCAACGCTCATTGAAAATCAAGAAAAGAAAAAAAATGGCAGCAGGTATTCCTGCAGTCACATCATCTCTAAAACATGGCCTACGTAATATGGGTTTGAAACGTTCTGTTAAAACACTCATGATGGTCAATCAACAGAGCGGTTTCGATTGCCCGGGCTGCGCTTGGCCCGATCCTGAACATCGCACAACTTTCGAGTTCTGTGAAAATGGAGCTAAGGCAGTCGCTGATGAAGCAACCACCAGCAGAGTCACACCTGCCTTCTTTGCCAAGCATAGCGTACAGGAACTCGCCGAACAGAGTGATTATTGGCTCAACAAACAAGGCCGCCTCACCCATCCAATGCTTCTCGAAAAGGACAGTTCACATTACACTCCAGTTTCTTGGGATGCTGCTTTTCAACTCATCGCTTCAAAAATAGATTCGATGGAACATCCTGATCGTTCGGTTTTCTACACTTCAGGTCGGACAAGTAATGAAGCTGCATTTCTCTATCAAGCCATGGTTCGCAGCCTCGGCACGAATAATTTGCCTGATTGTTCGAATATGTGCCATGAATCAAGCGGAATGGGCCTCATTCCGACCATTGGAATCGGCAAAGGAACCGTTCATCTTGACGATTTCAATCACGCAGATGTCATCATGGTCATCGGCCAAAACCCAGGGACAAATCATCCGCGAATGTTGACTGCGTTACGTGATGCTAAACAGAAAGGTGCGACTATAATTCATATCAATCCCTTGCCTGAGGCTGGACTTGAACGGTTTAAGCACCCACAGGATTACATGAAGTTAAATTTCGAAACTACCCAATTATCGGATTTCCACATTCCTGTTCGCATGGGAGGTGATGCTGCATTGATGAAAGGATTCATCAAAGTTCATGCAGAGCATGGTGGATTAGATCATTCCTTTATTCAGAATGATACTGAAGGTTTTGATTCAATGATTGAACACACACAAGCCTTCAGTTGGCCAGTACTCGAAACGGATTCAGGAATTAGCAAGGAACTCATGGTTGAAGTTGGTACTGTTTTGGCCAAATCAAAAGCGACCATCGCGTGTTGGGCCATGGGCCTTACACAACAACCGAACGGGGTTTCTGTCATTCAAGAAATTGTCAATCTCCTCCTCATGGGTGGCCATATAGGCCGTCCTGGTGCAGGTTTTTGTCCAGTCCGCGGCCATTCGAATGTTCAAGGAGACCGGACGGTTGGAATATGGGAGGCTGCGCCACCTGATTTCATTAAAAAGATGGAAGATGGATTGAAAATCTCTCTTCCAAAAGAGCACGGCTATGACGTCGTGAATGCGATACGTGCGATGAGAAAAGGTGATGTTGATGTTTTCTTTTGCATGGGTGGCAATTTCATCTCTGCGACCCCAGACACCCTTGCTACGGCTGAAGGAATGCGCAAGGTCGGCCTCACAATACAAGTTTCTACCAAACTCAATCGATCACACCTTGTTACCGGTGAACAGGCCCTCATTCTACCATGCCTCGGTCGTACTGAACTCGATATTCAAGCAGAGGGCCTCCAATTCGTCACTGTCGAAAATTCCATGGGTATTGTCCATCAATCACGAGGAGGTCTACAACCAGCATCGGAGGAATTGCGTAGTGAGCCTTGGATTGTTTCACAACTCGCATCCCATCTGTTCACTGAGTCGCCACTTAATTGGCCCGAATTATCGGGGAATTACGACCACATACGTGATTTGATGGAACGCTCGCTTGTAGGATTCGACAACTATAACCAGCGAGTCCGTAATGAAAACGGATTCCTACTTCCCAATCCCCCTCGAGATTCAAGATCGTTCTCAACTCCAACAGGCAAAGCGCATTTTACAATCCATCCACTTCCGAATGTTACCGTGGCTGATGACCGATATGTGATGATGACGATACGTTCTCATGACCAGTATAATACTACGATCTATGATGTCCATGACCGTTACCGGGGTATCAGTGGCAATCGCAGGATTGTTTTGATGAATGCACTCGACATGGCGGAACGAGGTTGGAAAAACCGTCACCCACTTTCGATCACGAGTCATTTCGAAGGAGAAACTCGGCATGCTGCTGGTTGGCTTGCTGTCGCCTATGAGATTCCGCGCAAAAACATTGCAACATATTTCCCCGAAGCGAATTCTTTAGTCCCATTGAATTCAACTGCAGCTATCTCAAATACACCTACATCCAAATGGATTGAAGTGACGCTTGATTCCGAAAAATCCCTCTTGAAGGGAGATGAAGAGGAATGACGAATATTGGGTATTGGGACCTCATTACTTCAAACAAAAAATTCCGCCGTTTATGGTCGGCATCCGTCATCTCAATGCTTGGTGAGTGGTTTAACACCATTGCACTTTTTCTATTGATATTCAAATATACAGATTCTGAATTCCTACTTGGACTCTTATTCACTGTACGTATGTTGTGTTTCGCATTACTTCAACCAATAAGTGGGTTACTTGCAGACCGAATGAACCGAAAACATATCATGGTATGGTCGAATGTGTTACAGATGTTTTTGGCTCTCGGTTTTTTAGCAGTTGACGGCCCAGAAGATATACCTTGGATGCTTGGTTTATCTGGAGTTATGATGCTGCTTCACGGCGCATATGTAACTGCTGAACGCGCTGCTTTACCCAACATCGTTTCAAAAGAAGAACTGGCTACAGCCAATGCACTCGATGCTGCTTCCTGGTCAACTGCCTTATGCCTTGGCGCAATGCTTGGTGGAATCGTGGTCGAATATTTCGGGACCGATGCGGCGTTCATAATCGATGCATGTACTTTCTTACTCGCTGCAATACTTCTCGCCCCTTTAAAAATCCCTCAAACATTCGATAAGGAAATCTCTGGTCCATTGCTCACCACTGCTTTTTCTAATATTCGGAAAGGTTGGACTCGAATTGCAGAAGAGGCGCGATTACTTCGAATTGTCTTTGCAAAGGCCTCATGGAACATAGCAGGTGGAGGTTTAGCAGGTGTATTCCTCGTCGTTGCAGGTTCAAATGTGGATGGTTTTGGTGTTGCGCTCGGATTCGGATTATTCTTTTTCGCACGCGGAATAGGAACGGGTACTGGACCTATACTTGCACGTAAATTCCTAACTGATCAAGAGAAATGGCCCCTGCTCATAGGGATGCTTGTGATGATTTCGGGATTTTTCTACTTCTTTGTAGGCTATACGCTTGGAATGAATGTGTGGCTGACTATATTTTTAGTGATGTTGGCACATTCAGCGAGTGGTGCGAATTGGGTCTTGTCGACCATCTTAACACAAATGTGGGTTGAAGATGAAATTAGAGGCAGAGTGTTTTCAATTGATATGCTCATCATGTCCCTGACTTTTTCTCTTTCAAGCGCCTGTGCAGGATATATACTTGAAAAAGGTATATTGACACTTCAACAGGGATTCCAGTTATTTGCCCTGGTCATGATTGCTTCTGGGCTTGTATTCACATTATGGAAACCAACTCCAATGATACTAAAAACATGAAATTTCTATTTCGCATGAGAGTATCCAATAAGAATGCTCAAGGGTATCTTCTCCAAGGCACAAACATGGGGGGCCAATCGTCTGCACTGCGTGAGAGTCTCGGTGAAGGGATACCTGACACAATCCCTCCCCTGCCTGAATGGGATGATTCAGTAGACCACGCACCCCCTCGCCGCCAAATCTTAACACCTCAAGAGAAAAAACTTGCCCTTCGTAATGCATTACGCTATTTCCCATCTGAACAGCACGAATTTCTCGCTGGTGAATTCTTGGATGAGTTGAATTCGTTTGGACGGATTATTATGTGGCGGTACCGACCGACGAAGTACGAAATGCGCGCTCATCCAATTGATGCTTACCCTGCACAATGCGCTCAAGCCGCATCTATTATGCTGATGATTCAGAACAATCTCGACCCTGCTGTTGCCCAGTTTCCACACGAACTCATCACCTATGGTGGGAATGGTTCGGTGTTCCAAAATTGGGCTCAGTATCGTTTGGTGATGGCCTATCTCACGAAGATGACTGAAATACAAACACTCGTCATGTATTCCGGCCATCCGCTCGGATTATTCCCCTCTACATCGGACGCACCTCGAGTTATTATTACCAATGGGATGGTCATTCCAAATGCTTCATCTCAAGAAAATTATGAGCGGATGAACGCTCTTGGTGTGACTCAATACGGTCAGATGACTGCAGGTTCTTACATGTATATTGGGCCGCAAGGAATAGTCCACGGCACTACGATTACGCTCCTAAATGCTGCACGATCCCATTTGGGAATCGGAGGCGACGAGGGGCTTGGTGGTGTGACATTTGTCACTTCTGGGCTTGGAGGCATGTCAGGGGCACAGGCAAAGGCTGCAGTCATAGCTGGAGCCTCTTGTATCGTTGCTGAATCGAATCCACACGCTGCTCGTAAACGCCATGAACAGGGTTGGTTGTCGACGGTAACTGAAGATATTGATGATGCAATCGACCAAATGATACAATCTGCTGAGATGAAATCACCTCTTTCTATCGGCTATATTGGGAATATTGTCGAACTTTGGGAACGATTGGTGGAGCGTGGCATTTCTGTCGACCTCGGTAGTGACCAAACGAGTTTGCATAATCCATTCCAAGGAGGCTATTTCCCGGTCGGCTTTTCCTATGATGAAGCAACATCCATGCTTTCAGATGAACCGGAACGTTTTGCTGACGAAGTACGTTCAACACTTCGACGTCATGCTACAGCAATCAATCAAATGTCGAAGAATGGCATGTATTTTTGGGATTATGGTAACGCTTTTTTGCTCGAAGCAAGTAGAGCAGGCGCTGATGTATTATCTGCTGACGGTGGATTCCGTTACCCAAGTTATGTCGAGGATATCATGGGTCCGTTGTGTTTTGATTATGGATTCGGGCCCTACCGCTGGGTCTGTTGTTCTGGCGACCCCGAGGATTTGAAAATCACCGATGAAATCGCTTGCCAAGTTTTAGAAAACATGCTCGAGGATTCTCCTGCTGAAATTCAGCAGCAACTGATTGATAATATACGCTGGATACGTGGCGCTGGAGAGAATAATATGGTCGTAGGAAGTCAAGCAAGGATTCTCTATGCGGATGATGAAGGGCGCAGGAATATTGCTTCTGCAATGAATACAGCAATCGCAAGCGGTCGTCTTTCAGGCCCAATCGTTCTCGGTCGTGACCACCACGACGTGTCAGGAACAGATAGTCCATACCGGGAGACTGCAAATATCCGTGATGGTTCCATTCAGACAGCCGATATGGCTGTACAGAATTTCGTTGGCGATGCGTTTCGCGGCGCCACTTGGGTCAGCCTCCATAACGGCGGCGGTGTAGGATGGGGTGAAGTGATGAATGGCGGATTTGGAATGCTTCTCGATGGAAGTGAAGATTGTGAAGCGAAACTTCAGCGAATGCTCCATTGGGATGTCAATAACGGCGTTGCACGCAGAGCATGGGCTCGTAATGAGGGGGCTGAGTTTGCAATCCAAAGGGCAATGGATTCCGAACCTTTACTGCGCGTCACACTTCCTCATCATATGGATGATGAATTACTAGAACGTTTATTTCAGGAGAGAACACAATGACAATGATTTCACTCGACGGCCATACCCTCACTGCAGCAGAAGTAATGCGTGTCGCCACTGGCAAAGCGCAAGTTTCCATTTCTCCAGATGCAATGCCTCGGATTGAAGCGGCCCGTTCAGTCGTTGAACGTATCTTGGCCAATGATGAAACGGTCTATGGAATTAATACTGGATTTGGAGCCCTTGTTCACCAACGGATTTCATCTGAAGACCTGACGCAATTGCAAACAAACTTGGTTCGCTCACATGCGACTGCAATTGGTGAATTGATGTCGAAAGAGGCAGTTCGAGCAATGATGACAGTTCGGATTAATTCCCTTTCAAAAGGAAACTCCGGTGTCCACCCCGGAGTTTTGCAACAATTAGTCGATTTCCTCAATTATGATATTATTCCAGCGATTCCCCGAATTGGTAGTCTTGGTGCAAGTGGAGACCTCGCACCTCTGTCTCACATGGCATTGAGTCTCATTGGCGAAGGAGACGTGTTGACACATGATGGCGGAACTGAACCGACTTTGAACCGATTGGAAAAGCATGGACTCATTCCACTTGAATTACGGGCTAAGGATGGACTCTCATTGATTAATGGTACAAGCCAAATGTGCAGTTTTTTAGTCTTAGCAGAGCAGAAAATTGCTGACCTCTTTGTTTATGCTGATCTTGCCCTCTGTACTTCAATCGAGGCACGTAAGGCAAGCGTCAAACCTTCTGATGAACGCGTTCATCATGCAAGGCCTCACCCTGGGCAAGTATTGGTTTCTCAGCGGGTACGAACGATTCTCAAGGATTCACCTATCATCGCATCGCATTCTGATTGCGAACAAGTACAAGATGCATATTCATTCCGTTGCGCACCTCAAGTTCACGGTGCAATATACGAACGACTCACATCATTACAGAAGACTTTGGATATCGAATTGAACAGTGCCACTGACAATCCACTCATCTTTCCAGACATCTCAAATCCTGGTCCGCATGAAGTTATCTCGCAGGGTAATTTCCATGGTGAAGTTTTGGCTTTATCGGCTGATGCTATGACTGCTGCTATGTTCGAACTTGGCTCGATTTCGGAACGTCGTATCGATCAGATGCTCGACCCAGCGCGAAGTGGATTACCTGCATTCTTAGCGAAAGATTCAGGACTTGAGTCGGGTCTAATGATTGTCCAATACGTCGCAGGCGCATCACTTGGTGAACTCCATGGTCATGCAGCTCCTCGTTCGATATTTTCCACATCTACTTCTGCAGGCCAAGAAGACCATGTCAGCATGGGGGCAACAGCATGTTGGAATTTACTCCAAGCAACCGATCGTCTTTCAGAAGTGTTGGCTTGTGAATTCATTGTAGCATGTCAAGCATTAGAATTTAATGAAATTCAACCTTCAAAATTTATAGTGGCTATGAAACAACGAATTCGTTCGGTTGTCGAACCATTGGATGGCGATCGAAGTACAAGTGCAGATATTATTGCAGTTGCAAAAGAACTCCTCGATAGTAAATGGCTAGCAATGGTCGAGGCAGAAGTCGGCCGCCTTCCACGCTAATCTTCGAAGAAATCACGCTCAAGTTCATCGAGTCCTGTTAGTTGGCGGATCCTGAAACGTGCAGTTGCTTCTTCTGTGGCAGAGAAACCCGTTGCAAACCTATCGAGATGTTGCTCTAATTCAACAGCCCGCCGGACCTTTTCTTCAACGACCGCATACAGTGTATAGGCTTCATCCGGTTGAAAACTCAACGCAGGCTCGACTTCAGAAACATCAATACCCATCCTTCTCCATTGCAAAATACGCTTGCGGAGAAGAGTATGAGTGAAACCAATGGATGGCAAACGCGATAACATCACTAATTGTGAAGAACCATCTTCTCGAACTTCGATTGAATTCATTTCAAACTCAGTATCAAAATCTTCAACTCCATCATCTTCGAGATGAAATGTACTTTCTGAATCCACCGTTGGCAAAGCAAGTTCAATCGATGGAGCCTCGCGGCGTAGCCTTGCTAACCAAAGGGATTCAAATGCCAAAGAACGAATTGGAATGACGATAGACCATTGCGTCCGATAGACCGCTTCACGTAATTCTCGAACGAAAGAAAGTACCGCGTCCTCGCCATTTTTGGTCATGAGCCATTCAAGGCCTTCAAGAATAACTATGCCAGCATGATTGGGGAGGTGGTGTAGGATAAGATTGCAGATCTCATCCATGTTGGGACGGATTGCGCCTTCAGCCAACCTTTCAGAAAGCCAATACGCCTCGACTTTAGTGATGTCAAGATGCTCAAGTAAACGCCGATGAGGTAACCGTGAAAACAAGAGAATGTGTTCTTCCGAAGACTGACTTTCTCGATCTACCCAAGCAAGAAGAGCATCATCGCTGACAAATTCTGTAGTGTATATCTGGCCTTTTTCGATGGTCTCACCCCCTCGCACACGACTGCTCGTATGGGGGGTTAAGCATTCAAAGTCTATGAATCATTATATCCGACGATGCAGTGGGCAGAGCAGGTGTGGAAATGTCTGACGAGACGAAAGAAGAAATCGCAATGGCTGAATGTGGCTCCTGCAGAGCCATTGTACCCCTGAATTCGGAGAATTGCCCCGAATGCAGTATATCCTTTTCTGGAGTTTCTGATGAATCACTCGGTGAATGTGGCGCTTGCAATGGATTGGTAGCTTTAGATTCAACCAAATGCAGCCATTGTGGAACTATTTTTGTTGCAGATGACGTCGTCGACGTCCTGCGTAAATGGCTTACTGAAACAGGTATTAGCATACCAATTCTTTTCCACAAATTCGATTCTGACGGGGACGGGAAAATCGACTCCGCAGAATTAAAATCGGGGCTACTCAGCCTTAATTTGGCTGACCTGCCGCCATCTCAAGTAGAGCGTTTAATCAAAACTATAGATGAAGATGGTGATGGGCAAATCGACCTTGCTGAATTACATGAAACCATTACTGGTGAAAAATACATTATCGATTTTGGTAACAAGTTCGACGGCCTTCCGGAAGATATATCCAATGAAAGTGCATCGAAGTCTGATGATACGACTGAAACTTCTTCCAAAGATGAAGATTCTGCTGATGAAGAAGATTCAAGTGATGTCGATGAGGACTCAGAAGATGCTGATGAAGAAGATTCAAGTGATGCCGATGAGGAATCAGAAGATGCTGATGAATCTGAGGAAGATGATTCAAACGCTTCGAGCAAAGACGAAAGTGAAGATATATCTGAATCACTTCTCTACAAACTAGGTGTTGCCGCATCTGAAGGCGGCATGTCGATTCGAGATGTATTTGAGTCGATGGATTCCGATGATGATGGGCGAATTGATGGGCCAGAATTTCAGAAAGGAATAGAAGAACTATCAGGTGATAAGTTATCTCCTGCCGAAGTTATGGAATTGTTAGATTCACTTGATGAAGATTCTGATGGACGCTTAGATCCGATGGAATTAGTTCTTGCTATCGAATCCTTAGGACTCGATATATCGCCAGATCATAACGACTCCACTGAAGAAATGGACGATATTATCGATGATTTAGATGATGAAGAGGCAATTGAACCTCTCTCAATCTTGAAACTGATTTCCGATGCCATGGATGAACAAGGTTCGACGCCAAACCGCTTCTTTAGCACACTCGACAAGGACGCCGATGGAGGCGTAGACGTCTTGGAATTGACCGATGCTCTCTCGGAACTCTTGGGCAGTGAAGTTTCGTACGATGATATTGAAGACTTCCTTTCAGAAGTTGATGGAGACGGTGACCGAACCATCGATATGATTGAATTCATCACCGCACTCGAGACGCTTGATGATGCTGATGATGTCATCGATGATGACGCACGACTCTCAGCCAAGTCTGACAAACCATTCCCGACAGAAATGCATCGCAAAATGATGGGTAAGAAATGGAATGATGTCGTTTGGCCTCTCATTCACTTGATGTTTGGACTCTTTATCGCGGCATGGCTTCTCAATGGAATGGGTGGAATTGGTCCACTCAGTATCGATGGAAGTGGTGGTAATGTAGCCCTGGAAACTGTGAATGAAAATGGCTATGAGTCTTGGAATGAAGGAGACATTTATCCTTGTGATGCTGAAATTCAAGTCGGTGAATGTAAGAACTCACTCACGCCATTCTCTGGTGATGCTTCATCAATGCCTGCTAAATTTTACTGGGATGGCATACTTATGATGATTCTCGGCGGAATTGGACTCGCAGCTTCACTTGTCACGCACCTTATCGTTGTCCCGGGATGGCGAGCACGTGCTAAAGCAATGAAGGAAGTTGAAGATGATACCGATGAAGCGCGTTCAGATGACTCTGATGAAACCGATGATGATTCAGATGAAGAGGACGAAGGTGAATCAGATGATGAGAAAGACGATGATTCGGATAATGACGAAGATGAATCTGATGATGAGAACGACGATGATTCGGATGATGACAAAGAGGAGTCTGAATCTGAAGATGAGGATGATATCGACATTGGTTCCCATGTTGGATTGAACTTGGATGACGAAGAAGTCTTTGGAGTCATCGTTGAATTCGATGATAAAGAGGAAACAGTAACGATCAAAGAAGATGGTACTGGAGATCTCGTCACTGGATATCAAGACGAAATGTTCCTGGAGTGAAAGAATGCCTTCTGACGACACACTCGAGTCACTGAAGGGGAAATCATCTTGCACAGTTTGTGGTTGTATTGAAAAAGAAGGCAGCATTCGTTGCCAAGAATGTGGGACCTTTCATTCAGGTATACATTTGGAAGAACGTGAAGCACCCCCTCCGAACGCGACACCAGAACGAGAAATAATAGACCCGTCGCTCTATTCACTTTCAGATAATCATGCAATCCCGGAAGAAAATTTCGAAGAAAGTGAAGAGATATCTGCATGGGATGGTGGTTCTACTGATTTTTCGATGTCCGATGAAGAAGAACTACCGGTCTCTAAGATTGACCCTGATGAACTCGAATTGCCAATGCCTGAAACACTCTCGGAATGATTTATCGATATCCGGTATACAGGCTGAATTAAAATTAGTAGGTTTTTGAAAGACGAATGGTGGTAAATCACTAAGTTGTTAACCGGTGGTGGGCTCGGAGA
Source organism: uncultured Candidatus Poseidoniales archaeon (assembly GCA_905182635.1). Taxonomy (GTDB): domain Archaea; phylum Thermoplasmatota; class Poseidoniia; order Poseidoniales; family Poseidoniaceae; genus MGIIa-L1. Next base: position 15,579 of record CAJJCM010000035.1, on the reverse strand, counting down.
GAATTGAACTCTCGATCTTCGCCATGTCAAGGCGACGTCATAAACCCCTAGACCACGAGCCCCTAGGTATCCTGCCCACTGAAACGGTGTATTAAACCACATCGGTGCAGGGTGATGCTTTCAACTGACGATCTTAGAAATCTTACCTGTGCAACCTGGCTGCGAACAAACGCCTGCCATTCGCGTTCTACCATTTTTCATCTTTATGAGCTGACCATCTTTTATCAGCCCATAGGTTTTGCACTTCAGACAAAATCCTTCAACAACATCCATGTCAATCGTTCTTCGGACAGGGTAGTTCGTCTTAGAATCTTCGCAAAATGAAAGTTGCTTTTCGAATATAGACAAATTGAACTTTTTATGCTCCACCCCCCCCTACTTTGCGTAGGTATTTGCGTATATTTGAGAGGTTGGAAATGAATCTAAGCGATAAAGAGGTCACTGAGGCTCTACTATCCATGGTAATGGGAATGTCGAGAACTGCAATATTTGGTCAATGTCGTATAACATACATTATGCGACATAACCACGCACGGTATTTTACTCGATTTGAGTATCGACGCCGAGATTCAAAGCCTCAAGAGTAGATTCGAACATCCCGACAAGTGGTGGCCCACCAAATACTCCCTCCAACCCTCCATCTTTGGTATCGAGTTTTTCAGCGATCGACTTTGAGATACGTTTCCATGACATCTTATCTTTGAACACGGAATGGACCAAGAACAATCCTTGCCCATCCGTCGATTGTGCAATCCATGCTGCGAGACATCCAGATTGGCGGCGCTTGTATTCTTGGCGCGATTCAAGCATTCGTTTGAATCGAGCTTCTTTTCCTGGCGCACCAGAACATACCACAGTTTCAATCAGAACATTTATGATTTCCATATTATCACCTTTTGACGCATCTAAGTATTAATTGTTTTTTAAAAGATATGAATCGTTAAATCAATGGTGGAGTATTTTACCGCTCAAGCATGTCGAGAGAAATGGAGTGTCCGATGGTTGCATGCACCATGCCTCCCAGTATGGCCCGTTGAGTACATTGAAATTAGCCACAGCACCTTCTTGAATCCGGCCATGAACTTTTCCTGAAGGGTGTGGAGTGGTTTCGGAAGGGTTCCGAGTAGCAGCGATGAGTGCAGCAAGAGGATGGACAGAACATCGTTGTGCCAAGAGTGAACCCAAAAATGGCATACTAATGGTTTTGCAATTCGGATTGAAATCGGTTGCAATACTCCAAGTAAAGTTGTCCTCGATAGAATCGTTAAAATTGGGCCATTGAGAACCCATTGAATAGGGAGTTCCCGGTAAATATCCCGTATTGACGCCCGCCTCCTCCATTTTGACTCTCGAATCGTGATTGGTATAGTGAGCATGATCTGCAGTTGTCACCTTGAGGTCTGCTGCCAATTCACCACCACCTCCATCTTTAAATTCATCAATATGCATTCTGAGGTCGAGCCCCCCTGCTCGTGAAGATTTTAGAATATCTTCCGAATGTTCGAGCGTGAACCAACCCGGTTCACAAAAAACATCTGCCGAACGAGCGATACCTTGTTCAAGAACACGAGGAAGTTGTTCAGAGAGAATTTGCTCAACATATTCATCTGTGTTCATCCCTGCTGGGGTGTCGTGAGCACCGAGCCACGTCAAATCGAGAGACGGAAGGTGGTTCATTGATTGGAGTTGAGCTGCCACACGAAGCAATCGCAGTTCACTTTCAGTTGAAAGGCCATACCCGCTCTTCGCCTCCAAATGCGTCGTGCCAGTTCGGAGTGCTGAACGCATCCGCGCGTATCCGAGTTGCAGTAGGTGCTCATCGGTCGCCTGTGAAGTTGAGCGAACTGTATCCTGTATGCCACCCCCAAGATTGGAAATTTCTTTGTACGATTTTCCAGCATGCCGCCATGAGAGTTCACGTGAACGGTCTCCAGCCCAGAGCAAGTGTGTATGTCCGTCTACAAGTCCTGGGATGACTGCATTACCCTGTAACGAAACTACTGTTGTTTCAGAGTTCGAATCATCTCTACTCGATGCAGCACCGTATTCCTCTTGGAGTTCTTCGGACGGAGAGATTTTCTCAATCGTATCGCCCATGACTACAATTCCCATGCCGGGTGCAGCGATTAACGACTCTGAATCTAAAAGTGAACGCCCCTGTAATGTGCCGTCCCCAGCCAAATGTGCTAGAGGGCCAACATCCAGAAATACTGTGCGCATATTCACTGCTGTAGGCTGAGGGTTGAAGAACAATGGCTCTCTGGCATGGATGATTGAGATGGGTGGTTGGACGCTTGGTATTGAATCGACAGCCCATACGCTGTCATTTGGTTTGGTTGACGCAAATGGAATTCCATATCCAGCAAGTTCAGATACTGTTCGGCCCGATAAAGGCGGTATACACCCGAGAGAGGCCGCTGACCATCATAAGGAGGTCGCACAATCACTGTTCATTTCACTCCTTGAGAAATATGAATTATCTCCAACCGATATAGGTGCTGTTTCGTTCTCACAAGGTCCAGGTCTTGGACCATGCCTACGCGTAGGTGCTGCTCTTGCACGCGGTATTTCGAGTCGGCTTTCGGTCCCACTGATTGGCGTGAATCACTGTGTCGCACATATCGAAATTGGACGGCAGCAATGCGGTTGTAGCGACCCAGTACTGCTCTACGTATCGGGTGGAAATACACAAGTGATCGCCCACCTCGATGGAAAATACCGTGTGCTTGGTGAGACGCTCGATATAGGAATCGGTAACATGCTCGACAAATTTGCCCGGACGCAAGGGATTCCATTCCCAGGTGGTCCTGTTATTGAAAAACTCGCGTCAGAATGGCTCGATGTTCAAGATGAACCTTCATTGGTCGGCCTTGAATTACCATTTGCAGTTCGGGGGATGGATCTTGCGTTTTCAGGCGTCATGACTGCAGCACAACGCCTCCTTGAAAATGGTGCAGAATTGGGTGCTGTCTGTTGGTCGCTACAAGAACATGCATTTGCAGCATGCGTCGAAGTTGCCGAACGAGCCCTCTCGCATACCGGGAAAAAGGAATTGCTACTTGGTGGAGGTGTTGCATGCAATTCAAGACTTCGAACAATGTGTGAACAAATGGCCGAAGAACGTGAATCTACTTCTCACGCCCCGCCCCGGATGTATTGCATCGATAATGGCACAATGATTGCTCTGCTCGGAATGATTGAAATCCAGCATGGTAGGCAAACTTCGTATGATGAAAGTGCGGTAGATCAATATCTCCGGACCGACCAAACTCAAGTGACATGGGCGGTTTAGTCCTTCACATAACGCTAATTGTTTTTAAGGAGTCAATGGCGAGAAGAGATTGGGGGAATCGAACATTAGCGGCGAGAGGCGGAAAAAAGACGAACCGTTCAACCCCTTTGCACGTGATGCGAGCGCTCAGCGCAATAAGCGTATGAGTGAACGTTCACACACACAACGTCGAAATGCTCCTGCCCCGGCTCCAGTTCAGAGACCTCAACAAAATACTCCTTCGGCGCATGATGAATTGGCCAAAAAGCGCCTACAGGCACTGAACCGATTAGGCAAAAATGAGCAAGAGTCCAAAGTTAAGCCCCAAGTTAAGCCCGAAGTTACAGAGGAGCCAACATTCACGACATCTGTTGAAAAACAGGGTTCGAATGAGCCAAAAGTTTCTCGTGAAGATCGAATGGCTGAATTAAGGCGGAAATCTGCAGAATCTCGTAAGAATGCCAAGGCACAACGTGATGACGCCGCAGAAGTGAGCAGTGGAGTGAAAACAGTTGTTGCTGAACCTGTAATTGAATTTGTTTCTGCAGAACAAGTATCTGTCCCAACCCACATGACCCCTTCTACCGAGAAATCGAGTGTCGATCCAAAATCCCGTAATGATGTCTTCAAAACAATTCAAACTGAAGTTGCAAAGCCATCTTCAGACCGTCGCCGGAAAAGACGACGCGGAGATAAGAAAGGTGGCGGCCGGCAAAAACCAGAAAAAAAACTCAACCGCCAAAAATATCTTGAGTACAAATATGCTGCTCGTGATATTTTGGATGACGATTCAATCGCTGAAGAACAACGCTCCAATGTATTGGGCCAAGTTTGGGCGAAAGGTGAACGAATGGGTGTTACCGATGCACTCGAGTTCATTGAACAAAAGGTAGAAGAAGAAATCCTACCACGTGAAGTCGCAGATAAACTAAGAACTTTAGTTTCTCGAATGACAACAAGAAGGTGATATTATGACAGAATTAACAGTAAGCGAAAATATGGTAGCAAGTGTACATTACAAAGGAACTCTCCCTGACGATGGTGAAGTTTTTGACAGCAGTGAAGGGCGAGAACCACTCTCCTTCCTCGTTGGACACAAACAAATGATTCCTGGTTTTGAGGATGAAATCATGGGAGCAAAAGTTGGCGATAAGATGGAATTTACCCTCTCCTCTGACCGAGCATACGGTGACCGTGATGATGAAGCAGTCATGCAAATCCCACGAGAACAGTTTGCACAACTCGAAGAGGAAGCGGCATTGGAAGTAGGAATGCAACTTGTTGCTCAAATGCCTCACGGCCCATCACCGTTCACAATAACACTACTCTCTGACGATACGGTCACTGCTGACTTCAATCATGCATTGGCTGGACAATCTCTTACGTTCGCAGTCGAAATCGTCGACCTTCGAGAAGCAACTGAAGATGAACAGTCTCATGGTCATGCTCACGGTGCAGACGGTCAGCATCAACATTGATGCGTGCGAGTCTTGATGAAGCCCCTCTTCGTGGAGGGTACATGGTCAGTCAACGCAAGGAAGACTGGAAGACCCTAAGTGGTCTTGATTTGGATGTTCAAAGTACTCCTGAATCTCTTGATGAGTTAGGCGTAGATGTTTCAGCTATTGGCACTGCTGGCTCGCCACCCTATACCCGTGGCATTCATTCAACGATGTATCGTTCGCGCTTGTGGACAATGCGTCAGTATGCTGGTTTTTCGAGTGCTAAAGCGACGAATGAGCGATTCAAACTCCTCTTGGAACGCGGACAAAAAGGCCTTTCTGTAGCGTTTGATTTACCAACGCAACTTGGACTTGATGCAGATGATGAAATGTCGATTGGAGAAGTTGGTAAAGTGGGCGTTTCGATTTCATCAGTCGATGATATGCGTCAACTTCTTGAAGGAATCCCATTGGATAAAGTGAGTACTTCGATGACCATTAATGCACCTGCAATGGTTTTGCTGGCAATGTATATTGCGGTTGCTGAAGAACAAGGTGTCTCATCACACGACGTATTGGGTACAATTCAAAATGACATTTTGAAGGAGTATATTGCCCGTGGCACCTATGTATTTCCACCAAAGCAGAGTATGCGTTTGATCACTGATATTTTTGAGTACTGTTCCGAACATGTTTCTAAGTGGAATACAATTTCAATTTCGGGCTATCATATCCGAGAAGCCGGTTCTACAGCGGTTCAAGAAGTCGCATTTACCCTGGCAAACGCCCTTGCCTATGTAGAAGCAGCAATCGATAAAGGACTCGATGTTGATTCCTTTGGGCCACGCCTTTCCTTTTTCTTTAATTGTCATAATGACTTCTTTGAAGAAGCATCAAAATTCCGTGCAGCACGCTCATTATGGTACGAATTAATGACTTCTCGATATTCTCCAAAAGACCCTAAATCTTCGATGTTGAGATTTCATACACAAGTTGCTGGCGTCAGTTTGACAGCGCAACAACCTTTGAACAATATTGCAAGAGTTACGATTCAAGCATTAGCCGCAGTTTGCGGAGGGACGCAGAGTTTGCACACAAACTCATACGATGAAGCGCTCGGTCTCCCGACTGAGAAATCAGCAACTGTGGCGTTGCGAACACAGCAGATTATCGCTGAAGAAAGTGGTGCAGCGGATGTTGTCGACCCACTTGGTGGCTCGTATCATGTTGAAGCTTTAACAAAGCAAATCCATGATTTAGCACTTGAACAAATCTTGAAGATTGAATCACTTGGCGGGGCTATGAAAGCCATTGAGGAAGGATGGCAACAACGGGAAATTCATAATGCAGCATATCAACACCTCAACGATGTTGAATCTGAGCGACGAAAAATAGTTGGTGTCAATCACGGCTTAATGGATGACGATACCGAGACTGAAGTGCTCAAGTTGGATCCTGCAGTGGGTAAAGAACAATGCCAACGCCTCGAAGATTTGCGAAATAATCGAAATTCCGAATTGGTTGCTGCATGTCTTGAAGCAATACGTAAAGCAGCCGGTTCAGATGATAATCTCTTCCCACATGTCCTTCATGCGGTGAAAAACGATTGTACACTTGGAGAGATTATTCAATCGATGAAAGAAGTTTTTGGGACATGGATGGCCCCAAGTGGTTTTTGAGGTGAATGAATGAAATTTGGACCCATACATGTCGACCACATTGGAATTGCAGTCGAGAGTCTGGAAGAGGGCAGTATCTTCTGGCGTTTGCTGGGTTTACTTGGGAATGAAGAGGATGAACTTGTAGAGGACCAGGGAGTAACGACACGCTTTTTCTCAACCAGCACCAGTACTGAACAGGACCATCCACCTCAGATCGAATTACTTGAACCAACGGGCCCTGGCACTCCGGTCGGTAAATTTATTTCGAAAAAAGGTAAAGGTGTGCAACAGATTTGTTTCCGAGTTGGCGATTTGAACGGGCTTATAGCCCACCTTGTCTCACATGGAGTCCACATGATTGATACGGTGCCAAGGAGAGGTTCTGGCGGCAAAATGATTGCATTTGTCCATCCAAAATCGACTGGAGGAGTTCTAGTCGAGCTCACTCAGGGCTCTTGAAGTTCATGAGAGTCGAGGGTAAGCATCATATCACACCATCTCCACAACGAATTGATGCGAACTTGTGTCGATAACCTCATTGCTCTGCCCCATATTGATGGACCTCTTATCCGCAATGAAGTTGAATTCTTGTCGAGTCGATTGGAACTGTTACGGCAAAACCGCCAAATTACCAATGAAGCCTATCTCGATGCTGGTGCTATTCAGGGTGCGTTTACCATGATCGGTAACTTGGTCGAAATGGGTGTTCCGCAACAAGAAATTTTCGCTCAAATAAGAGAACAGTTGACGCGTGCATGTAATTTGGAAGTGAAACATCCAGGATTAGACGAAGCCATTGAAACTGGCCGATTATTGTGAGGGATTTAATGCCGAAGTCGCTTCTTTCCATTCAAGAAGTTTCTAAAAACTTCGATGAAATCGAGGCATTACACGAAATCAATTTAGAGATATATTCAGGTGAAATCGTCGGCCTAGTCGGTAGTAACGGGGCTGGTAAAACGACCTTATTACGCCTTATGGCTGGGGTGTACAAACCTTCGAAAGGTTCAGTAAATCTGAGTAATGGTGAGTCGGTTACAACTATGCGCCATGAGTTAGGCGTTGTTCCTGAATCGACTGGCCTTTATTCAAGACTGACCGCATGGGAAAATATTCGATATCACAGCAGAATGCATGGGATTCCGGATAAGGTCTCATGGGCACGAACTGAAAAATTTGCTGAACTCTTGGATATGAAGGAGAGTTTAAGTCGCCATACCAAGGGTTTTTCACGCGGAATGCGTCAAAAAACTGCATTGTTACGTGCATTAGCACATGGTCCGAATATTCTCTTACTCGATGAACCGACAGCAGGACTCGATATCACAAGTGCTAGAACAGTACGTGCAATGGTCCGGCAATTAAGAGATGAAGGTGGTACTGTAGTTTATTCAACGCATCAATTGGCTGAAGCACAACAAGTCTGTGACCGTATTGTCATTATGCACAACGGTGAGATAAGAGCGGATGGTTCACCTGCGAAACTCTTGAGTGACACAGATACCGAATCACTTGAAGAAGCATATGTATCCCTTACTCTCGACCAAGCAAGAACACGACAAGAAGACAACGACAAGGAAAGTGCATTCAGTGGCTGGTGGCGTCGATTGTCCACCCCTCGGACTCCTGCCACAACACGTGAGGTGATGGAAGATGAGTGATGGTAGTTTTCTGCGAGTCCGCGCTATAGCGAAAAAAGAAATTGTCGAATTCAGTCGGGATTGGAGGACTATCATTGCCATTATTGTGATTCCTCTCCTCATGTTCCCGTTGTTATTCATCTTGTTTCCTGTATTGCTCGAATCTGAAGCCGCTGAACTTGATGCACTCGAATTATCAATTGTCGTTCAAACCGATGGGATGCCAGAAAATTTGGCAGAGAATCTTTCACTGAGCGGCATGAATTACACGGTTGAATTACTTCCGAATCTTACTCACTTATCTGAACCTGGCCTCGATATTGAACGTGTGAGGGGGAGTTCCACTGATGCGATTCTACGCATTGAATCAAACGAGGATGTGTGGGGGTATGCCATTATCCACATGTCGACTTCTGAACGTTCAAACGAAGCAAGATCTCGCATCCTCAATGTACTTTCAGAATGGGAAGATTCTGAAATCCGTGAACGTATTGAACAAGGTGGAATGGATGTTAATACAACTCTTGACCCCTTGCGATGGGATGGCGAAATCGCCGCTGGTGATGTTGCAACATCGGGTGAACAATCCGGCATGATTCTTTCAATGTTTATCCCCCTCGTACTCGCAATTTGGACCTACTCAAGTGCGATTCAACCTTCGATTGATATGACTGCAGGTGAGCGTGAACGAGGAACCCTCGAAGCATTACTGAGTCTCCCGTGTACACGCATGGAACTTTTACTCGGGAAATGGCTCGCAGTAGCTTCAATTACAGGTGTTGGTGTTCTGTTACAAATATTCGGTCTCCTGTTCGCAATTGGATATCTTGCCTCCTCTAATTTTATCGGTGTTCCGCAACTCTCAATTGTATCGATATCTCTCATTATTGTTTCAATCATGCTCTTTGCAATTATGGTTGTGGCATTTGAATTGGCTTTAGCCATGCGTTCACACAGTGTAAAAGAGGCAGGTTCAATTTTGGCGCCTGCCTTGATGTTGATCTTATTCCCTGCATTGTTCACTCAATTGATCAATTTAGATGGGATTGAAGGTTTCTGGTTTGCAATACCTGTCGTGAATATTCTTTTGGCATTACGTGAACTCCTCATGAACAGAGTTATCACCGAACACGTGATAATTTGGGCCATTTCATCTGTTGTGTATGCGAGTTTAGCAGCCTACTATGCCTCAAGACAATTCAATCGAGAGGACATTGTCACCTCACTTTCGTGATTTAAGAAAATTGGTGGAAAGCATCACGGACGACATCAATAATCGCATCAATTTCTGCTGATGTGATACCGAAGTGAGGGGTGAATCGTAGTGCGTTACTTCCTCCATGAATGACTCCAAGGCCGTGTTTCCTACACCATGTCTCCACAGCATCAAAACCAACAACAGGGTATTTGTTCGGTTCAAGTTCAGCACTCAATAACAATCCAGTTCCTTGTACGAGAGTAATGATACCAGGCATCTCTAGAGCCAAGAGTTCGAGTTTTTCTACAAATTCAACACCTTTGAGGCGTATGTTCTCTCGCAATTCAGGTGTGAGGAGGTCGAGTACTGCACAAGCCGTTTCTAAGGCACGCGGATTGGTCGTCATAGTATTTCCATAAATCCCAACCACGTAATTTTCTGATGCTCTCTGATTAAGTCCCAAAACTGACAATGGGTATTGACCGGCATTGAGAGCTTTCGACCAAGTTTCCAAATCAGGACATTCAGCGTCTTGGAATCCATCATAATCAATAATTGAAAGGCAGCCTTGTCCACGGATTCCTGCTTGAATCGAATCAACGAGTAACATCGAACCATGCTCAAGGGTCAAACTGCGGGCTGCATCATAGAATTCACGCTCTACACACGAACCTGGGTTTCCTTCACCTTGAACCGGTTCAATGGCCATGAGTTCGATAAAATACCCATCTTCATCGGCTTTTTTGAAAGCAGACTCAAGGGCAGCGACATCATTTGCGGGAACGAGAATCAAATTATCTCGATCCCTAAAGGTAGCAAGGTTTTGGTCGTATGATGGTTTGCAAGAATGAGAAATCTGTGCAGGACGGTCTGTTCGGCCATGGAATGCTTTTTCGATCGCCAGCAATTTAATTTCCTTTCCTTCATGCCGACCACCAATTCCAGTCATTTTCATGGCATTGACATCAGCAATGCGGAGACTCACAGTAACCGATTCGGAGCCACTGTTCATGCAAATGAAACGAGTAAAGGGGCATGAGCCACGTGTGTGCCCAAGTTCGCTCTGCAAACGCTTCGCAAGACGCTTGTGGCTATACGAGGGTGTCATGACATTCGCCATCACCCAATTCTGGGACATTGCGGTAATTACATCGCTCGGACCATGGCCGCTACCAAGCATGCCATACCCTCCATTGTCGTGAAGAATTGCACCATGCGCAGTTACAATCCAGGGTCCACGGGCTGCCAGAGCCACATATGGATTGACGGTAGCAGGGGCGTAAAAATTGATAAAATCGGATTGTAATATTTTTACCAGTTCGGGTTCTGAAATTTTCATCATATCATCACCGAATTCTGTTGAAAGCGTCACTCTGCGAGAAACTGCTTCAGATATTGCCGCGATGAGATTCGAGTCAGTTGATAGGAATTGTTGTATTACCTCATCGGATAAGCCAATGGTATCACGATGTCCCGAGAGGTTTCGCAAATTGAGGAGATGGGCGAAAGCATCTGCAGCATGTTCAGTCATCAACTTCTTGGCACCGAAGGGGTTCTTTGAATGTTCGCTTCACTTTTGCTGCATTTGTTTGATTTTGAGCAATTCGGGCCCGAATATTACCAGGGTATTCGCCTGCGAATACTTATATGTCTGGCGCAGAACCCACAATCATGCCGAAAATTTCCTTGGACATGCCTGCGGAACTTGTCGAAGACCTACGCAAACATGTTGGAGACCAACATAAATTTGTCAGTTTGGCAGATGCGGTAAGAACGGCTTGCCGTAAACTCCTCGACCAGTTGGATGAAATTGATGCAAGGCATGGACGGTAGTGATTGAAATGGTAACGATAAAAGAAGCAGAAAGTGCAGTTAAAACATTGCTTGAATACCTTGAGGGTGATGCCAATCGCGAAGGATTAGAAAAGACCCCGCAACGTGTCATCGAATCTTGGAATGAAATATTCTCCGGATATTCTACAAATTCTGAAGAACTTCTACAATCAACCTTCAATGGTGAGGGCTACGATGGAATTGTCTTGCTCCGAGATATCGAATTTCATTCGACATGCGAGCATCATTTGCAACCGTTCAGTGGTCGAGCCCACATAGCATATATTCCGGTTGATCGAATTGTCGGCATTAGCAAACTAGCCAGAATTGTCGATGCGCATGCGCACCGTTTGCAAAATCAAGAGCGTATAACCAAAGGTATTGCAGATGACCTTGAACAATATTTGAATCCTCTTGGTGCCGCAGTAATTATTGAAGCATCACATGGTTGTATGCGTTGCAGAGGCGTTCGTAAGCAAAATTCGGTCATGACGACTTCGGCTATGCGCGGCGTGTTTTTCGATAAGGCTGAACCAAGGCAAGAATTGATGCAATTGATTCACTCACGACCACTTTGAGGTGTATATCATGAATGATGAAGCATGTGTAATTTCGGGAACACATCCTGTTGATTCGGCATCCGACTTAGGGACAATGTACAAGATTGTTGAAATATTTCATTCTGTTCAAGGGGAAGGTGTGCATGCAGGAATGCCCCATGTGTTCATTCGATTTGGAAAATGCAACTTACAGTGCGAATGGTGTGATACTGATTTCGAAACGTTTGAAGAAATGGCAGCGGTTGATATTCTTGGCGAAGTTATGAACTATCCTTCGAAGAGAATTATTTTTACCGGCGGTGAACCGATGCTGAATGATTTATGGCCTCTCCATCGCTTGTTTAAAGCGAGGGGATACCAACTCTCGTGTGAATCAAATGGAACCATAGAAATTCCTGAAGGTCTCTTGGATTGGATATGTATCTCTCCGAAAGACCAAATGTACCCTGGGGTTAAAATCCGTCAGCGTCAAGGAGACGAATTGAAATGTGTTTATGTTGGCCAAGACCTTTCACTTTATGATGATTTGAAGAGTGGGTTTAATCATCACTTTCTACAGCCTTGCTATATGGAAGCAGAGAGTGTTGAATGGAATGGCAAAAATTTCGCTTTGACTGAATCGGTAGTTAAGCAATCACCTCCTTGGCGGTTAAGCCTTCAAACGCATAAGTGGATGGGGGTTGACTGAATGAAGCGTGCAGTGATGGCTCTTTCAGGTGGGATGGATTCTACCGCACTCTTAATACGTCTCTTGGCAGATGGATACCGTGTGGATTGCCTCTCGTACAATTACGGGCAAAAGCACAGTGTCGAATTAGAACGTGCTCAGTTGAACTTACAGTATCTCGCATCTGAAGGATTCGAAATTGAACACAAAATCATCGACCTTTCAAGTGCAATGGATGCATTTGAGAGTTCGCTCATCCATGGTGGAGATGATATCCCGGAAGGACATTATCAAGCAGAACAAATGAAATCTACAGTCGTTCCAAACCGTAATGCTATTTTTGCTTCTGTCTTGTATGGGTATGCACTGTCCATTGCAACACGTGAAAGCTGCAAGGTTGAGATTGCTTTAGGTGTCCATTCTGGAGACCACGAAATATATCCTGATTGTCGGCCTGAATTTTATCATGCCCTCGAACATGCCTTTGCCATTGGGAATTGGGAAAGCGAAAATGTGTCGTTCACATTACCCTATTTAGATGGAGACAAAGCCTCGATCCTTGAGGATGCTCAGAAGGCAGTTGCTCTTCTCAAACTCGATTTCATTCGGATTTTTGCAAATACAAATACCTCCTATAATCCAGATGAAGAAGGGCGGAGTTCAGGCAAGAGTGGGGCAGATATTGAACGAATACTCGCATTCCATAGCCTTGGCCTTACCGACCCTGTGGAATACCAAACTTCTTGGGATGATGTACTCAAAAACGCTCTTGAAGTCGAAGAGAAACATAAGGATGAGGAATATCGGCAACGCCTAACTGAAGAACAATATTCAGTCACGCGTGAAAGTGCAACAGAACTCGCTTTTACAGGACTCTACTTGGATGAGAAAAGAGGTGGGGATTATTTTTGTATCTGCTGTGGGCACCTTTTATTCACTTCAGAAATGAAATTTGATTCAGGATGCGGTTGGCCATCGTTCCACACTGAGCATCCAGATGCTGGAATTCGGCATATCGAAGACCTCTCCCGTGGAAGGCAAAGGATTGAGGTTCAATGCACAAAGTGTGATGCTCATTTAGGACATATATTTGAAGACGGACCTCAAGCTTTTGGCGGACAAAGGTATTGCATTAATTCAGCATCATTAGAATTTGAGGAGATGGAAGAATGACAACAAGAATCCGACGATATGTAGAAACTGATACGGGCCACAGAGTTCCGAATCACAAAAGCAAATGCCGGCATATGCATGGTCATAGATATCGATTTGAAGTGGAAATTGAAGGTGATACTGTTCAAGAATCTGGTGTGAGTGAAGAAGGAATGTTGATGGATTTTTCAGATGTTAGTGATATTCTCATGAAGCACGTCCATGATGTTGTTGATCATGCATTTATTGTGTTTGAAGGAGACCTCGATGCAAAGAGAGCATGCGAAGCGATGGGTGAAGGACATCGAACAGTTGTTGTACCGTTTATTCCAACTGCTGAAAATCTTGCTAAATGGGCCTTTGAACAGGTCGAGCCTCATATTACTACAGCCTATGGGAACCGATTGAGATTGGTTGCGATGCATGTTCGAGAAACACCCAAGAGTACCGCTTCATGGATTCCCTAATCACTCTTCTTCAACCGGCGTAATTTTCCGGCGTCGTTGACTCTTCCATTCGGAATTACCTGCGACATATTGGAGAGCGGTTGTGGCATCGAGAATACCTCCAATGAGACGAGATGCCTCATCTTCAGTTGGCATTGAACGCATCAGTCCACGTCTCAAGTTATGAGAAAAACTCTCCTTTCGATCATCGTTTCCTGGTAAGGCTTGGCCCATTTCCTTAATTCCCTGCTGAAGTATCCCCTTTAATGTTGGATTCATACTTCGTTCAAGTGGGACAATATCGGGGATGCCGGGGTCAGTTCCTTGTCTGGCACGTACTGTCGAGCGATGTAATTCGTAAACACATGCGTTTACTGCATGAGACAAATTAGTAATTGGATATCCCTCCCATGTGGGTAAGGTGACTAAGAAGTCACAGTGAGCCAGTGACTCTGTTGAGAGTCCTTTCCCTTCTTCACCAAATACAAGTGAAACTGATTCGGAGTATGGCTCTAAGCGTTCCGCCATTTCCCATGGATATATGAAGTGACGAAAAGTAGTCTTTGAACCGATCTCGCGCTTACCTGAAGTGCCGAGAGTCAGGCCACAATCGGCTGTAGCCTCTTGGAGTGTGTCAAAAACTTGACACGAATCGAGAATTCGGCCTGCATGCTTTGCTCTGTTCCGAGCTTCAATGTCATCTGGTGAACATGTTGGTAAAACGAGGCGTAGTGAATCGAAACCATAATTCAGCATAGTTCTGCATACTGCACCAAGGTTACCGGGGTGAGATGCACCAACGAGAATAATGTGTAAACTATAGCGGCGTTTGGGGAGTGGGATTTCTTGTCGCTCACCCATCGTCACTCCTCCTTATCGTCATTTAAGTCCTCATATTCCAAAATCCAACGCGGATTACAGGGCTCATACAAAAAAAACAGATATCCGCCTTCTTCTCGGTCCACCATGACAAGTGAACGCTTTCGAATTCCGAATTTGTTACGGAGATAAAGAATGAGTGACTCTAGGACATCATTGTTTTCGTGATGTACTGAAACAGGGTTGCGGTCCCAATTGACTCGCACAGGCACTTCATCGCCTCATTCAGTCGACTCTGCGTTGGCGGTATGTAGTCACATAGCCTGCAATCCAGTTACGGAGTTTTTTCGATTCAACATCAGTGAGTTCTTGAACCATTCTCTTGTTATGGTCGAAATCGGCAGTGAATTTCTCACCATGATCTTCAACAAGATGGATAGCTCGGATTTTAATAAAACTTGGTCGGATATTTCCCATATGATTCACTCCTCAAACAATTTGACTTCGATTGGAATATCAGGTTCGTCGTGTCGTGTCACCTGCAAGCGAATCTTGCGAGGTGGGTTTTCGATACCACGGGCCCAGATATGTTCATTGACACTTGGGTCAATCCAAACTTCTTCATCTTCTCGAACTTTCAAGTGATGAATCACATGTTCGCGAATAATTTGGATTGCACGAGGTGCACGTTTGTAGCGGGTAATGCTCCACGCCTTGCGTAGTGGGACAGTTAATTCAGATTCATTTGCACGTACCATTTCAATCACCTCATCGTTGGAGCTTACTACGGCGCCAGTGGTGTCTCTTAGGATGGGACACAGTATTTCGGTCGGTCTTCAACATGACCCAAACGGGGACACGCCGGTTTTGCTTCCCCACTTTCATGAGGC
>CAJJCM010000034.1 GCA_905182635.1 uncultured Candidatus Poseidoniales archaeon | reverse complement strand
TTGAAAGTAATTCGAGCCGACCCATATTCTTTCCAGCATGCGAGCCTTTACCACGGACTTGGAATCCATCGGTTGCAGTAGGGTCAAAGAAAAAGTGAAGGTAATATCGGCATCCAAGGACGTATTCCTGAATGGTAAATTCTTCTTCGATGTCTACATTTCGTCGGAAGTCACGGTAATTTCGAGCGATGAAATAGCCTCTACCACCCTTTGCTCCCGCATATTTCACAATAACTGGGCCTTCGATATCATGAGGGTCTTCGAGAACTTTCGGCATTGTACAGCCACCGGCTTCCAGCCACCGGCGTTGACGTTCTCGGCTACTTTCCCAATGGAGAATTCCACGGTTTCCAAAAGTTGGGACTTGGAGTTCTCGGTAATTCGACGAACCAAGATATTCAACTAAAGAGCCGTGAGGGATAATTACCACATTTCGCTCACGAAACCATTCAGCATGGTCAAGCATTTCACGGTAATTTTCAAGCATCAACCATTCGTCTGGTTCTGCACCTGGGAATGCTTTGTAGAAACGTCGACGGTTTTCACCAACTGCAATTCCCAGTGTTCGAAAACCTTCGACTCGAGCACCATGCAGGATTTGCAAAGAAGAATGTGAGGCAACAACACCGATTGTAATGTTGTCTCGGTCATAGTTGGCGAGCCACCCCGCCAGTGTATCTGAATCTACGCCCATGTCGAGGGGTTCAGTATGGGTGATATGAGTGTTATGATTGGAAATTGTTGGCGTGAGGATTTCCGGACATTTTTCTTTACCCTCGATTGTGGAGATAAATTCATGTTTTTGCCACAACAACGACAAACCCTCTGCTCAAACGGGTTGTATGGCATGGTTACAACTTGCAGTTCGTCTCCTTCTCTCTGGAGGGCTCATTGTCGGTGCGAGTGAGATTGCCAAGAAAAATGATGTCTTTGGAGCCTTTCTAGCATCTTTACCATTGATTTCGGTTTTTGCGATGATTTGGTTATACAATGACACGGGTGATACAGAACAGATTGCAACGTTCAGTAAAGACATTTTTTGGTTGGTGATTCCGTCGTTGGTGTTATTCCTCACTCTACCCTTCTTCCTGCAAAAAGGGATGGAGTTTTGGCCAGCGCTCGGAATCGCGATTATCCTTACCGTACTTGCCTATGCACTCGGGCTGAAAATCGCAAGTGGCTCGACATCTTAAGCATCGAAGTCCAATCAAAACTCCTTTTGAATGAGTGAAGAGTTCAAGGGCTTGGCCCCTATCGAAAAACATGACCGACGACGCACCAACGCATCGCATGACTTACGGCGGCTACCTACAGTTGGATGAGTTATTGACTCTCCAAGATGGCCCCCAAGGATACAGCCCCTCTCTCTCCAACGATGAACAACACTTCATCATCGTCCATCAAGCGTTTGAATTATGGTTCAAATTGATTTTACGAGAGTTAAAAGAAACGCATACCCTCCTTAATCAAGAGCATGTAGCGGAGGAAAAATTGCCTCAGATTGTACACCATTTAGACCGGGTGACTGAAATTTTCCGGCTTCTTTCAAATCAATGGAAGGTAATGGAGACGCTCACCCCTCAAGGCTTCTTGGCTTTCCGAGATAAACTCGGCACTTCATCCGGATTTGAATCGTGGCAAATGAGGGAATTGGAGGTACTTCTTGGTCTTGATAATGCCCAACGAATGGGAGGTATGGATCCTTTACTTCATATGAAAAAACTTGCCAAGGAAGGGAAAGTCACCGCTTCAGTATTAGCTGACTTTGAAGCAACATCAAGCCAACCATCGCTACGAGAAGCCCTCTCTGCTTGGCTTGGCCGTACACCAATTAACGGTTCATTGGCTGGTTCTGAGGATGATTCAAAGGTCATCGAAGCGTTTGTCGAAGGTCATGTTGGGGCTATGCGTACGCATGGAGAGGAAGTCATTGCCCATATTGTGGCCATTGGCCACGGTGAAGAAGCACCCGTCCGTGCACGTATTGAATCTGCAACTGACCAAGCTGCTGAATTCCTACGTCCAAATGGGGAAATTTCACGTTCAAGGGCAGGTTTACTGTTTATTGAATCGTATCGCGAACTGCCTTTACTTTCATGGCCTCGGAAACTCATCGACTCTTTTGTTGCGCTTGAACAATCGATGTTGCTCTTCCGTTCGTCGCATGCTCGAATGGTCGAACGAATGATTGGTCGTCGAATGGGAACTGGTGGATCAAGCGGCGTGGATTATCTTGATGCAACTACCAAATACCGCGTTTTTGTTGATCTCTGGGCTGTACGAACAATGCTTGTCAAACGTGAAGCATTACCAGATGTAGAACAAGCTAGTTTCTACGGCTTTGCTGTAAATGATTGATTCAATCAAGGTGCGGGTCGATATCGATTGGAATGAGTTCGTGTTCATACTCATACAAAGCAATCTTGAGAGGGTCGAGAACGAAGCGAACAGATGCTTCTTCAAGACCGTAGAGTGAGACAAGTTCTTCCATAAACGCCTCACGAAGGACTTCTTCATTTGCATAAAGCGGAGCGCCCATTCCGATTTGGAGTGCGCGTGCGCCAATAATTCGAGCTCGTTCAAATCGTGTGTGGAGTCGTGCTGGCTTGACCATGAGATACACCTGCGAGTTCACCCGCATTTGGGCGACCTGCCTACTGTTCTTGAACCTAACCCTTCGTTCAATAGAGAAATCAAACCTATTCTTCCTCTTGAATCGCCTGTTTTGAGAGGTTCCATCGCATGTAGAAGGCGGGTGCCAAAGCTGCAATGAGGATACCAGTCCAGAGGCTCGCTCTTTGTCCAGGCGACAGCCCTTGAGCGCCGACCGTTTCGCCAAAACCTGAGTCCTCGTTAAATTCGACTCCACTCGCAGGGTTCGATGAATCAGTGACCAATTGATATACGCCTGAATGTTCGAGCATCATCACTAAACTACCGTTCAAATTTTGAACCAAACTCGAAACATTCCCTGACCCATTTGATGCATTGAACTGCAACATACCGGTCGCAAGAGTTGGATGGGTGCGGTTTCGGGTTGGATGTTCTATTGCCTCTGTCCGCCATACACTTACCCGGTCTCCTTGCGATGCTTGCCAAGAGAGGCTTCCATTGATTAATTCCACATGAGTAAGCCCTTCAAAGGATGTGGAACGTTGGCTAAGAGAATTTGAGAGTTCGAGGCCTTGACTTGAACCGGTAAGTAAGCCTTCACTATCGATTACAATACTTGGTATGTACAACAACCTGTGCTCATAGTCAAATCGCAGTTTCGAAGCACTGAGGAATGAAGCATCGAACGCCGAGGGGTGGTGTTGCATCACGAAGGTATCGGTACGATTCAGTGTTTCGATCTCTTTTTCGATCAATTCGCAAGGTTTGCACCAATCCGCACCATAGTATTCGACCAAATGTTCCACGCGTTCACCAGTACATGATGTTGAATTTAGGCAAGAAGAATCGAAAATCATCACATCATACATGGTGGCGAAAACAGGTTCATCGGCCGATACATGGGTCGCCGAAGGCAAAGAACCCGCCATAATCAATACCAGAATCAGTATTGACAATACCTGTGCATGTGTTCTCGCCACAGTTGATGGGTATAGGAATGTGTTCAAAAGGGGTCTGCTCTCACCATCACCTATGGGGCAAGCATGGTGGCGACGACCGTCAGCCCTTCCACTCGCCCTTCTCGTAATGGCTCTGTGTATCATCATAGCCGGTGGTACGATTCGCATCAATGATGCCGGCGAATCCTGCCCCGATTGGCCTCAATGCTTCGGTACATGGGGCTTTGATGTCTCGGCCGATGAACAAGGCGCATATTGGGCAGAAAACCCCGATGAAATCGATTCACGAGGTATCGAGCATCGATACACCTCGCTTGAAATATTTTCCGAATGGTTCCACCGACTTTTGGTCGGTATCATCGCCATACCTATTCTTTTCAATGTCATTTTAGCTCGTCGAATGAAGGAGACGTATGGTGAAACTGTTTATCTCTCAACGTTATTTTCGGGTGTGCTTTTGGTCGTCCAAGCATTGGTCGGGGCGCTGACGGTTTCCATGGATAATATCGATTGGTCGGTTGCCTTACATCTTTCTCTCGCAAGTATCTTCACCTCTTCGTTTTTGTTTCAGTATTTTGCAATGCGAAAAGCAGAAGATTCAAAATGGGACTTATTTGAGATGAATCCAGAATTTGTTTCGGCCAATAAAACGCGTGTTGACGCCATGGTGGGTGCAGTGTTCTCTCTTTTGGTTCTTGGAGCCTGGGTTTCATCAACTGCAGGTGGGCAGTACAACCAAGGTTGTTCAGTTGGATTCCCAAACGGTTGGCCAAAGTGTAACGGTACCTTACTTCCATCCTTTGACGGTCCCGGCGTTTTGGTTCAAATGATTCATCGTTTTGGTGCTGTTCTTGTAGGACTGGTTTTAGTTTCAGGTTCCGCCCGTCTTCGAAGTGAAGCCCGAATACACGAGGTCACTCCTTTATTTGGCCGAATTACTGATTTCGCTGCCGGATTATGGATTCTCAATGTTCTTGTAGGGGGTTCCTACATCGTTCTTGCAGATATGGAGAGTTTCCCCGAATGGGTCTCCTTACTCCACTTGATTTTTGGAATCAGTTGTTTCTTAGTTGCTGTTTCTGCATCGTTCTTTTTACGGTTGAGTCAAGGGCGGCCCCCAACTGAGGAGGAATGAGCATGACCGAAGAAGTACAAGAGGATTTAGTGCCACATCCAGGATGGTTCAAGGTTTTCACGCAATTGATGAAACTTCGTGTCATCGTGTTGCTTCAAGTGACTGCAGTTTGCGCGATTCTCATCCATGACCTCCTCGCCCGTCACGATTTGCTTGATATCGACCGTACATGGGGCGATACCTTGTCGACCATCGTACTCACAGTGGTTGCAGGTACCCTTTCTGCCGGTGGTTCGAATTCAATTAACATGTGGTATGATGCGGATATTGACCCGCATATGCGCCGGACAATGAAGCGACCAGTTCCTCAAGGGCATATCTCTGCAAGGGGCGCACTCATCTTTGGATTGGTTCTAGCGATATCTGGTTCATCGCTTTTCTTTTTGGTTCATTGGAAAGCCGCTTTTTGGTCGTTTTTCTCAGTGGGGTTCTATGTTTTTGTGTATTCGATGTGGTTGAAGCGCCGTACGCCTCAAAACATTGTGATTGGAGGCCTTGCAGGTTCCACTCCTCCGTTGATTGGCTGGGCTGCTGCTGCGGCTTCATCGATTGATTCAAACAATCCTTTCGATTTGGGTTCTCCGATCCCATGGATGTTGTTTATGCTCATTTTCTTATGGACACCGCCTCATTTTTGGGCGTTAGCACTGTATCGCTCTGGAGAATACGGTAAAGTCAATATTCCAATGATGAATGAAGTGAAGGGGCCAGAACATACGGTATTCCAATCAAAAATCTACTGTGTACTTCTTCTTATGCTCGGCTCTGTACCTTTCTTTTGGCCACAAAGTGGTCTGCCCCTCTTGTGGGCATTCCTCGCAGGTGGTTTGACCCTCTGGTATGCTAAATCCGTTTGGGACATCGATCCACTCGAAGAACTTGATGAAAACGGTCGCATGCCAAAAGCAGCCCGTTCATTTTTCCGCTCTTTGTATTACTTGGGATGGATGCATGTTGCTTTGGTGGCAGTCTGTATCATCCCTCCTGAATGGCTTGGATTTCTTGGTCCATTGGTTTGAGTGCATCGTTTTTACATCGATTTCATGAACTGAGTCAACCGTCATGTTCATGACTGCCTCGACGGTCGCCGAGTTACTGCGGCAGTCGCATAGCCTGGCCATTGCGCTGGATTGCTAATCCAGTGGTGTTTCACCTCGGGAGTTCGAATCTCCCCTGCCGCGCCATCAATTCTCAATCAAAGAAATCTTCGAATTCGTCCGCAGCCTCACGAGTACCAGACCGGCGATTACGAGCTTTCATCACCCGGGACAATCGCTTTCTCTTCTTGAGGAGAACTGGTAGGGAAATCATACTGATGACGAGGGTAATCAAGGCAATGAGACCGGTTGTCTTGAATTCATCAACTTCCATGTAATCGGTGAGTGTACCTAACCATTCTACACCAAGTGGCGGTTCTGGTTCCGGTGGTGGGAGGGGGATAAGATGTTGATTGTAGTCCCACCATTGGTCTTCGATGACGACGCGAATTGAATTGACAGGGTAGTTTACTTGGAAAAGTTGATTCCCTACTGAATCAACAGGTGATAGAATGTAATAGGACGTGCGCCAAGGCCGAATGTTTTCATCGTTAGTTCCACTTTCATTGTAATATCCTGTTTCACCAGATACTCCTGTCAAGCCTACTTCCACCGGCGAGAGGAAACTTAAATCAATTCCATCAGGTTTCTGGTCGGTTCGATACAAACTCCATGTGACATCACCTGTTGCTTCTTGATCAGGCCAAACCCACGTCATGTTCAAGTCATAACACATAGACCAATCGTTTTCAATTTTGAAGCACTCGGTATCATTGGTAAATGTAGTTTTGATTTGGATATTTGAAACTGATTTTCCTGGCGGTAAAGCATCTCCACAAAACGCTATACTTTGACCGTCATCATCCCTTGAAATTTCTATGTGTAGGAAATCTGGAGTCCCCTCCCGGTTGGCAGGCATAATGGCATAGGACGCACAACTTCCAGTGGGAAGTGGTGAAGGGTCGACCCATGATGTGGAATCCGGAGTGATCGAGGCGACGAGAGTGTCCTGAGTCAATTGTTCCCAAATAAAAGCGTTGAACTCGGGATAAGGAGATGGGAACACCGTTTCTGCAGCGTTCTCCACAGTGAGTCTGAATATATCCCAAGAGCCGATATAGGGGTTGTCTATATCCCCAGTAGGGCTCCAATCGAGTTGTATGCTTCCCCCTTCGAGCCGCGTCAATTCAAGAGGGCCACTGCTGACATTCGCCGCAGGTGCTTCACCAATGATGAGCAAAACTCCGTTTTGGGAAAGTGTCACGTCAAAGGAGTTGTCTAGGTTTTTGGTATAGTCGTCCAGTGGAGTCCATATGTAATCTTCGAGAGATGGTAAGAAGCGAACATCAACCGTTTCAAGGGGGATATTCGACGGCAAGAGGGCCGAAGTGTTGAGGTGAATATTCATGTGGTCCATGCCGGTATTGTTTGAGTCGTCTTCATTGGATAACACATAATACGAAAGCAGCAACAAAGGTTCTCTTCCTTCACCGATTCCATACTGTGTGCCGAGTACGGGCAGTATTGAATCATGTTCCAAGTAGGATAATGAGCGCGTAACTGCTTGTCCGGTGAAGAACGGTTCATTGTCAAGTGAGACGTAATTGTAGAGTGTAATCTCCTTGTGAACCGATGCCATTTCGCCAAATGTGTCGGTTACCCGCAGGGTGATGGTGTGGTCACCAAGTCCAAGTACCGAGCCTGAAATGTTAAGCAACTGCCCATATCCAAGGTTGATAATCCCCGAGACCCACCACGAATAGTTGAGTGGTGCAGCGGCGGTTGAACCGGTCCGTGCAACCATTTCGATGTATTCCCCAGTGGTGTAGGTGCCGAGGGAATTACTCTGTGTGATGGCAGCATTGATGTTGCCGGCGATGATATCAGCTTGTTCACTGAGGCTGTTATCGCCAGTTTTTGAATCTAATCCTTCCAAATGCGAAACCGGGACATTGATGGTCAAAACTCGCCCATCGCCAACGGTTGTAAGATTGAACATGCATGTCCGGGATTCACCAGGCTTGAAATCGGTTATTGTGCATTGGCTTTCTTCATCGATATCACCGATCGAGTCATACACTTGGAGCGAAACTGTGACCGTTTCAACAGATAAATTCCCTCTATTGGTAATGGTTGAATGAACCATATCCTCGCCATAGTAGTAATCGCTTGATGACGAGTCATGCCCGGGGACCATCGAAGTTGCCTGCAGGTCAAGGGTGTTATCGATGACTACGATGACTTCGGAGTAGTCATTGACGGGATTCAAGTCTGCGTATGGTGTCCCAGTGCTGTTGAATAACCCCCAGGCGAGCGTAAATGTTCCTTGAGATGAGTGGGTGAATGCTGGCATTGTGCGGGTGAACGGCGACATCCCCCCCCATGAAGGCAGATTAGTCACGTTGGTGTATGATTCAGAAAGTAGAGTAGTTTTGTCATCATTCCAAAGTTGCCAACCGAGTTGAGCAACAAAGTTACAAGTGCCGCACGCGATGACTGAGCCTTTGATTTGCATAGTATAATCGGTGTCCGTGTTGAGGATTGAGTGTCCATTATAGGCTGCAAGGTCCGTTAAGGTGCTTGTTGGGTCATGTGTGGAATCAACGGAGAGATCAACAAAGGAGCGTGTGAGGTTGATGCGGAATGTATACGCGTCATCAGAGGGGTCTTGGTCTTGTAAATCAAAAGCATATACGATGGTAAAAGTGCCTTCATCTCCTGAAGGGCTCCATGCATTTGAGGTCGTAAAGTTCACAGTGGTGCCGGGGTAAATTGCTGGTAGGGAGAAACTTCCGCGGTCGTCGTAATTGGATTTGCAAATCGAAGTTTCGACTTCACCTTCACAAATATACCACCATAAGCCGCGGTTTGCTATTGATTGAAGTCCTTGATTTGAGATTGATACGTTGAAGAGAATCGGGTCCCATGATGAACCCCATGCGTCCTCGAGAGGAGTATTTGTCGCTTGAATTGATAAATCACCCGATTCTGCTGCAGCAACACTTGGGATGGTTAGGAGCCCAGCAAAAGATGCGAATAGAAGGATGGAAACCAACGAAATACAACCGCTTTTCCGCCTCGAATCACTTGGTGCATAGCGCGACATTGAGAGGTGGCTTACAGCGGGGCTTCAAAGACTCATCGCCCCCGGAGGGGGCAGAATTGCGATAATGTGATGATTTACATCAACTCCATGCGGCAACCTCTTCAATCGCCGAATGTCACCGATGTTCATGCGCGACGGTGGAGTTTGTTCTCTGAAAAGAGACGGCAACGCCCTCACGGCCGTTATTGAATTCCTTTCGGCATTTGCATTATTTCTGATGATTCTCACGGCTTTTTTGTCACTTGCCCAACTTCAAATGGGTTCGAATGACCCGGATGTGGACCGAATCGATCGCTCCGCAGTACAAGGTTTAGACCGATTGACCTCAGATGGGGGCTGGTTCGTTCCAATGGGGGTGGATGGGCTAGATTACGTAAATTCAACGTCGGAATGGCATCTTCTTGATGCAGTTGAACTCAATAATGGGCGGGTTCAAACCGGTTTGGTAAAGGATGGCATACTTGACCATCAACGCATAGATGCACTGGGTAACGTTTCCGAAGAGAATATGGCTTTAGGCCTTGGCCTGGATATTGGCTATACCCTGTATCTCTCGATTGAAGTCCTCGAGTCCAACACATCATCTCGGATTGGGGTAGAATTATTTTCTGGCGGTACAAAGCGCTCAACTGCTTCTTCATCTTCGAATTCCAACCGTCAGTTCTCTCAAGATGGAGAACTTCTCCAAGTTGTTCTTGAAGTCCACAAAGGTGGGAAGAAGAATAACGACCTCTATTTGACCGAGATAATGATACGCCCAATCTCTTCTGGCCCAGAGTGGATTGAAATCTATAATCCGAACGACTTCGCTCTTTCTTTGCGTGGTTGGTCGCTGAATCACACCACCTCTTCAAGTGCGAATAATCTGTTGTTCAAAGAAGGCGTTATCTCAGGTCATTCAACCATTCTTTTGACTGGGGATGCAAGTTCTCAAGCATCAGGAAACGCTTCACAAGTTCTTGATTTGTCGCAGGACTCATTCCTTGGTGTTGGCTCCATCAATCTCCTCGCCGATGGCCGGGGGGTTCTCTCACTCCGCTATACTCAAATTTATGAATCACAGCCATATGATGTGATGAGTGTCGAATGGGGTGGAGATTCTGGTTTGTTCACCCCGTTGGGTCAATCGCTGGAAGCCGCGCCGAATGCAGACAGTTTTGCAATGAATTGGAGTGTCCAACAAAATCCTACACCCGGGGATTATATTTGAGGCGCCCTTCAATCTATTTGACTCTCAATTAGCGGATGCTTCATGAACCCATGGCCTCTGGTCTGTACAGATTCACCATGCAGTCACCTTCAGTTTACACCCGTGACCGTTGCGTAACGGGTATTCACGGATTGGATGAAATCCTCCGCGGTGGCATCCCACATGGTTCGACTGTACTTGCAGCAGGGACCTGCGGTTCGGGAAAAACAACCCTTGCCATGGAATTTTTGGTCCGGGGAGCATCGGCAAAATTACCAGAATCGTGTGCGCACTTCACGGCAACAGAACCTTCGATTAAATTGCTTGAAAATATCCGGCAATATGCATTTTTTGACATGAAAATGGTCGATTCTGGAAAAATCAATGTTTTTGATATGGACGTTTTGTATTCATGGCTCGGATTGGACAAGGCATCGTTTGACCTTGACGACGTTCACGCTTTGATTAAAGCGATTATCAACATCGTGCACGAAATCGGTGCAACACGTTTAGTGATCGATTCGGTTACAACCTTGTGTTACAAAATTAAATCCGAACAACTCATTCGAGATTTCCTCTTTACCCTGGGGAAGAAATTAGCATCACTTGGTTGCACAACCATTCTTATCGCTGAAATTACATCGGCGACAGAAAATGCCCACTGGTCTTCTTTCGGCGTTGAAGAAGCGATTGCGGATGGCATCATTGTAATGGGCGATGTCGAGCGTATGGGCCATCTCCTCCGATTTTTACAAGTCGTCAAAATGCGTGGGACCTCTCACAGTCGTGCAAAACACGCCATTGAATTAACGCCATTGGGAGTCATGCTTACCCCGATGCTCAAATGGGGCGCACAACACGATAAAACCAACAAAGTCGGGGGCCGCTGAATGTATTCTGATTTTGCACTCGATGACCGGATTGCTGAACAGCTTGCGGTTGACGTTAGCCTTAGCAGTGCGATCCAAGTGCGCTTTGGCAATTCAAATGCTTTCAACGTGACTGCGAGCACCTTGATCCCATTAATGCGGGACCACGAGATGGGTGGGGTGTATATTTGTGCGAGCGTTGGTGCCGCTGAACGTATTGAAGAATTCAAATCCATAGGGCTTTCTGATGAATACATCTCACGAATTCAATTTATTGATTTAGTCTCTTCTGGAATTCTTGGTGGAACGGATGTTGAACATTCCAATATACATTTTGTCGACAGCCCAATTATGCTTGAATCAGTTCTCCTTCGAACATTGTATATTCTGCGCGTGACGACTTCAGTCCGAAATTTCGTATTCTTAGACAGCGTCAATGCATTGGCCATCTACAACGATGAGCGGATGCTTGCGGAATACCTTCACACCTTCATCAACACGTTCCGTCAAAGAGAAGTTCTCTCGGTCATTCTCAATGTCCCTGACCAAACGCCTCCTTTGGTTCTTGCAACACTCGACTTATACTGTACCGACTTGATCGACAGAGGGCAAGTTCTCATCAATTGAGGTGTTTATTATGGCGAGAAAAATCGATTTTGACCCCGAAGACGAAGAATTTTTTGGAAAGGTAGGTTCATTCGGCGTCCCGAAATTCGACAACGAAATGCACGGCGGAGTCCCTCGTGGGTTCATGATGGTGGCTTTTACCGATACAGGTTCAGGAAGTGAATTGTTCGCAAAGCAATTCACATCACCTGCTGAAGAATCTGACAACACACTGTATATCTCGACCAATGAAGGTCAACAAGAAATCATCCGTGTGTTCCAGAAATACGACTGGCCACTCGATATCAGCGTTCGAACCATTGGTGAAGAATACAACTCGACGGTTTTGGAACGTGAACTTCTGGCCAGCCGGTACCGATTGGAAGGTTTCCAAATCGATGATATTCGACGCCTTGCCCAAACACGATTTGTCGATGATAACACGCAAGACTATTTGACCGAAGTAACCAATGAAATCATGGCTTTAGGTCCATATTTCAGAGCCGTTGTCGACAGCCTTGATTTCTTCTTACAACGAGAAGACCCAGGGCGTGTTGTTGCAATGGTGCGCATGCTTCAAGCACACGCTCAATTAAATCGAGGACTTTTACTCGTTTCGGTATCTACGAACGGTCTTGATCCAATAGTGAAGCAAGAATTGTCTTCAATTGCCGATATGGTTCTCTCATTTCAAGTTCGAACAATCGGTACTGATTTTGAAACTTCAATGATTGTTTCAAAGTTCCGAAACGCTCCTGAAAATTTGAAAATTCTCGTATTCCGTGTGACACCTGAAGAAGGTATCACTCCAGAAACCGTTGAACGTATCGCTTGAAGCACAGAACTGGTCGGATTCAAACCCGGTAAATTCATTGTGCTTTTATGGCGGCATATCCAAAGAGGTCGGGTGTGCCGAACCATCATGGGCGACCGGGCAGCAACTGGCGGTTTCGACCCATCCGGCATCGATATCGATGCTTGGGAAAAACTGGAAGTACAGCTTGAAGAAACGATTCCGAACTATGATCGTGTCAACCG
>CAJJCM010000033.1 GCA_905182635.1 uncultured Candidatus Poseidoniales archaeon | reverse complement strand
AAGTGTAATCCAATGTTCTATGGTCCATTCACGTATTGCTAATTTAGATTGGAACCGTAATTCGACTTGGAGCGTATCCAACGGTTTGGCAATGGGGTGAATCTCGGAAAGTAAAACGAATGGTTTGATGTCTCGTAAACGGAATGGTAGGACTCGATGGTCGTCATCAGTGTCGAAGTCGGACAATATGACGGCTTCAATTGCTTTTTCAACTTGAGCCGGGACCTCTTCGCTCATAACCTTCGTAGTCGCTTCACCTTTGAATTGTTTCGGATTAAAACCATTGAAGTGAGCATAACTTTTCATGGGTGAGCGTTAAACGGTGAAGGTAAGTCGCCGGGATAGAAGCCGAGATCGCATAGCCTGGTATTGCGCGCGACTGGAAATCGCGTGTCCTTGTGGCACGAGAGTTCAAATCTCTCTCTCGGCGCTTCTGTTGTCGTTTTAACGAACTTTACCGATCCTATTATTGAGTTTCTCTAAGCGAAAATAAGTGGAGCCACCGGCGAGATTTGAACTCGCGACCTCCTCATTACCAATGAGGTGCTATACCGCTAAGCCACGGTGGCAGTAAAGACGGCGACTAACACTTGGATTATAACCGCTTCGCGTGGCTCATGAATCGAATAAAACACCCTTTCAAGTTCGTGAATGTCCTCAAAGGCTATAAGGTGATTTTTATAAATATTTTTTTGGAGAAGGCAACTTCTCTGGATGGGATAATATGGAGCGAGAGCAAGAAAACAAAGTAGAGATGCGGCAACGAGTCCGTGATCTTCAGAGCCAAGTAGATGAATTGAAAGACCTTGTAAATACGCTGTTAAGCGTTATTTGTGAGGAACCGGATGGAGTGCACAGCGGTGCTGCTCCGACGATTCCGGGACAACCTGCAAATAATTACTGCATGTGATTATCCTTTGATAACTGCGAGCGGACTCAACCGGACAATCGGTCGAGCCAATCCTGCTTTCTCTGTCAAATCGATAATGTCATCAACGTCCTTGTATGCATTCGGTGCTTCTTCAGACAAGACATTTGGAGTCGATGCATGCACTCGGATTCCGCGGTTTTCAAGTTCAATTTTCAATGCTTTACCATCGATAGTTTGCTTTGCTTTACTACGCGACATTGCTCTGCCAGCACCATGGCAGGAAGAGCCAAACGCAATGTTTTGACCCGTTTTTGGTCCAGCCATGACCCATGAACCTGTCCCCATATCTCCTGGGATGAGTACGGGTTGTCCTGAGAGGTGATTCGAATTCTTCATCTCTGCACTGTCGCCACTGAATGCCCGTGTAGCACCCTTTCTGTGGACGCAACATGTACACTCCTTGCCATCGATGCGATGAACTTCGACTTTTGCAATGTTATGGGCTACGTCATACAGAGTTCGAGCTTCACCATCTGTGCCCATTTCCAATCGGAGAACTTCGCGCAGACGGTGCGCCAGAGCACTACGATTAGCAAAAGCAAAATTCGCAGCAGCATTCATCCCATCAAAATAGGCTTGACCTTGAGGTGAATGAAATGGAGCAGATGCTAATTGACGGTCGGTTAGTTCATAGCCCCACTCTTCATCGACCCACAAGTTCCCTTGTTGCTTGTATCGTCGTTCAAGACTCCTCACATGGTCGCTGCATACTTGATGCCCAAGTCCTCGTGAACCAGAATGAATCATCGCGACGATCTGACCTTCATACAATCCCCACTTTTCAGCGGTTTCCACATCGACGGTTTTCCCCACCGTCTGCAGTTCCAAAAAATGGTTTCCACTTCCCAATGTTCCAAGGGCACGAAGTCCACGTTCTTTGGCACGCAGAGAAATTTCCGCATTCTCGGTATTCAAATGGCCACCTGACTCGAGATGCTTCAAATCTTCATCGAATCCATAGCCGAGTTCAACCGCTGCAGGTGCTCCACCTTGGATGAGGTTGTCGAGGTCACTCATTGTAATGTCGAGACCACCTTTACCAGATGCACCCGCAGGAATCCGTCCTGCTAAGCGTCCTGCGAGTTTTTTGATATTTGGTATATCTTTTTCTGTCGCATCAAGTGCCAGCATTCGGACGCCACAATTGATGTCAAAACCAACACCTCCCGGTGAGATGGCTCCACCTAAATCTCCGTATTCAGTATCTGTGGCGACAACTCCACCAATCGGGAGGCCATAGCCAAAATGCCAATCTGCCATTCCCCATGCTTCACCAACGATTCCAGGGAGACTTGCAGCATTGATGAGTTGTTCAGGACCACGGTCATCTGCATGTTTTTTGAGATGGGCCTCATCAGTGACCAAACGTGCGTCGACTTTCATTCGACCATGGGCTTTGATGCGCATCGTGCCATCCCCTTCGGAGGAGAGAAAACTGCGCCAATCATCGGCCATAGTAGCGGGTCGAGTGATTCACCTTTGAGGATTGTTCTTCGTTTCCGCAATAAAATACCCATAGGTTTCAAGGTGTATCGCTCGGTCGGCGACTTGTTCCCTTGGGGAGATGAGTCATATGGGATTACCACCGATTGATTTAGCAGTGTTCAAGAACGAAGGTTTTGTTCGAAACCAATGCCGAATTACAGACCTTTGGTTTTGGACCACTGACCCGTCTCGTGATACATGCGGAGACACCACTGAAGATGAGTATACATTCATCGGTGCACCCTTGATTGAAGGTTACCCCATGCGAGGTAAAGCGTTGAAAGACGCAATGCGTGAGGCGTTTCTTTCATTCTTTGAGAACGTCGAGCATACACGTGTCGAACCTTACCCTGTTTTGGCAAGATGGAGAGACGATATTCATTTGACCATCGCCTCGATTGCAGATTTCCAACCTCATGTGACTTCGGGAGAAGTTGAGCCACCGGCAAATCCTTTGACGATTTCTCAACCTTGTATTCGGTTGACCGATGTTGACGCTGTCGGGCGCTCAGGCCGTCATTTGACCACCTTTGAAATGATGGCACATCACGTGTTCAATCGACCGAATGAAGGAAAAACATACTATTGGATGGAGGAGTGCGTTCAATATTGTCATGATTTAATGACCAAGACTTTCAAAATCCCTTCTCATGAAATAACCTATGTCGAAAACCCATGGTGTGGTGGAGGAAATGCGGGGGCTGCAGTTGAAGTCATCGTTGGTGGACTTGAATTGGCTACCTTAGTGTTCATGAATCTTGAGGAACACTCGGAAGGTCAGATCGAACTCAAAGGAGATTCCTATCGTGAAATGGAAATGCAAATTATTGACACCGGTTATGGCTTAGAGCGCTTTTGTTGGGCTGCTGCTGGAACACCTACGATTTATGAGGCGATTTACCCTGATACCGTTTCTTGGCTCAAGGAGATGGTAGGGTTTTCATCGATTACTTCTCAATGGCCAGAACTTGATTTGGATGCATTGCTCAGTGAAATGAGCCGCCTCAATGGAATCATGAACATTGAACCCGGTGTTGATGCTGAAGAACTCCGAACTACTTTCTTGAGGCGGTTGGCTGAACGTGGGATAAGCGTGACACCTGAACAATTCTCTGCCGTGACCGAACCCCTTTCGAAAATTTACGCCATCCCAGACCACCTCCATGCTTTGTGCAACATGCTCGGAGACGGTTTGGTTCCTTCGAATACAAAAGCGGGTTACCTTGCCCGAATGCTCGCCCGCCGAACCTTGCGTCTTCGGGATGATTTGGGACTCACTCTTTCGCTTTCAGAACTTGCGGAACATCACATTACAGTCAATCTTGGTGGACAAGTGATGAAGCAAACTCATGATGGATTACTCGGAATACTCAAACTTGAAGAACAACGCTATGAGGAAATGATTCGAAAAGGCGGCAATGTCATTGTAACTCAATTCAAAGACCTCCCGACAGATACAGAATATATTCCTGATGAGATTCTCTTCCAACTCAATGATTCTCATGGCTTAGCCCCTGATATGGTTGTCACTTTAGCGAAAAATGCTGGTTGGAAGAATATACGAATCCGTACAGGCTTTGCTGCAGAAATGGCAGATCGTCACGCACGTATCGCCAAACAGGCTGCTCAATCTGTTGATGAGAAACCACTTGTCGAACAGATTCCGCAATTACCAGCAACCATTGCATTGTACTACGAAGATGTCCAACAACGTGAGTTCGATGCCAGTGTTCTTGCTTGTCTCAAACTCATTGGTGATGAGATTCCAGCAGAGGCAACGCATGGTATTCTACTTGACAAAACTTGTTTCTACCCCGAAGGCGGGGGCCAAGAAGGGGATTATGGTCTGCTCTTTACCGATTCAAATCATCGTCGTGTTCTCGATACTCGCAAAGTCGGCGCCCATGTTCTGCACTTGGTCGACGGACCTTTTGAAACTGGGGATTTAGTTCACGGAAGCCTTGATTGGAGTCGCCGAAAGCAATTGATGGACCATCACACTGCGGTACATATTGTTGGAGGTGCTGCCCGTCGAATCCTTGGACCGCATATCTATCAGGCTGGAGCCAATAAATCGGTAGATTCTGGTCGTCTTGATATCACCCATTTCAATCGGTTAAATCGCGATGACTTGGATGCTATTGAATCATTGGCAAATGAAGTCTTAGGGCAAGTTCAGCGAACTGAAAAGACCGAGTTGAATCGAAAAGACGCTGATAAGAAATACGGTTTTGATTTGTATCAAGGCGGTGCGCCAAAAGGTAATTCAATACGTATTCTTCGTATTGCAGACCATGATATTCAGGCCTGTGGAGGAACACACCATGACGAGCCAGGACAAATTGGTTCGATTCGTATCATTCGTTCTGCTGCAGTTCAAGATGGTGTTGAACGTCTTCATATCGTGGCAGGACAAGCTGCACTTGATTATGCACGACACCAAGATTCATTGTTGAGGCAAGCGAGTGAGACCTTTGGGATCCCATCGCATGAATTGCCGAAAGCATCCGAACGGTTCTATTCCGAATGGAAAGACCAGAGAAAGAAAATTGAGCAACTTGAAGCAGAAATTGTTCGTTTGCGAACTGCTGGCGGTGGCTCCGATTCTTCTGAAATTGACGGTGTTCGTATCGCCATTATGGAAGTCACCGGCGACCTTAAGAAAATGACAAAAATGCTCAAAGAACTCACACTTGATAACTCTAAACCGACACTTGCAGTTCTTGGCTCAAAAGAAGGTGGTGGGAAATTGATGATTGCTGTTACTGAAAATACCATTGCAAGTGAACGATACGATGCTGTGGTTCTCCTCCGAGAAATCTCACATCACATCAAAGGTGGCGGTGGTGGCCGACCGACCCTCGCTCAAGGCGGCGGTTCTCACCCTGATGGTCTCGACGATGCACTCGAAGCAGCACGCAAGAGTGTTGGTGCTTGATTCAGAGCGTTCGTAACGCTTCTTTATCAAAGTAAGATACAGCAATATTTCTTGCTTCATCCGGTGTAAACCATTTGACATCTGAAATTTCTTCAGTTTGTAATATCAAAGCCTCAATGTCGCCGTTCCAAGTTGAGCGGTAGGTGAAGGAGACAAAGGAGATGCCTTCATCGGTAAATATTTTCTGAGTAATCAATGGTTCATTTTCATCCAAAATGATGCTTAGCCCTATTTCTTCAAGCGTTTCTCGAACACATCCGATACTTGGATGTTCATCATGATCCATATAGCCACCAGGCAATGTCCAGAATCCTCTAAAGTGCCCGCGCTCAACTTTTCCAAGTAAGACCTGACCCTCATCATTACAAATCATTACTTTCGATACCAGTCTGTGAATTGAGCGATAAACAGCCTCACGTGCAACAGGATGTACCGAATTATCGGCAATCATTTCATCCTTCCATGCCCAGTTTTTCGGCCAATCAATGTTGGGATATCCTTTGACAACCCGGTACACAAGTGTGCCAAAAACGATACGAGTTTCTCGAATGGCATCCCATTCAACGCCCATTCTTTCAATTTCAATTGAAGTCGGAAGTCGTAAGTTGGCAGACTCCTCTTGCCGGCCTTGGATTGGCAATTGTGGACCATTACCGCTTTGGTCAACCAGCAAGACCTTCCCATCGTGTTCAAGATGAACCACTTCACTGGGATGCATGGGGTTCGGTTCTCCCCATGTTTCATCAATGCTCGTATGATGCAAATCCCGAAATGAAATGGGTGTTCTTCAAGTACATGTGCCCAATCCCTCCATTATGAACTTCGAACAACTCAACCTTTCGGGCTGGGCTAAAACCTATTTGTTGGTCGATTCAGATTCGAAGAATGCAGCATTAATCGACCCTGTGTACGACTTCCTGAGTGAATATCTCACGCTCATCGAATCTCGTGGTCTTACACTCCAATACGCTATTGCCACACACACGCATGCCGACCATATTTCTGCATGTAATTTACTCCGAGATAAAACAGGATGTGCGTATGTGATGTGGAAGGATACAGCATGTTTGAATGTCTCACATTATCTCCATGAAGGAGAAACTCTGATGCTTGGTTCGACACCATTGAAGATTCATCACGTACCAGGCCATACCGATGACCATGTGCTCATTGAAACCCCTACACATTTGCTTACTGGTGACTTCCTCTTTACAGGTCAAGGCGGTGTCGGCCGGGATGACTTGCCGAGTGGCCGATTGCTCTCGCACTGGGAATCTCTCAACACACTGAAATCTCTTGATGGTGAACTTGTAGTTTGTACAGGACATGACCCACCAGGAACCACCATGCAAACTCTTGATTGGAATCGTATCAATAACCCTGTTCTCACCATGACTTCGTTTGAGGAATTTGAAGCATGGCAGATGAAAGTGACAGCGGGTTTAGGCTCGGTATCGAAAATCAAAACAGCCCTTCCTGCGAACCTCTTTGCAGAAATTCCCGACGTTATTCCTTGGCTGGAATAAGTAGAATTCATCGATGAGAATCTGTTTGACTAGAGTGGATTGTCGGGGATTTTACCTCGGTTTTCACTCGCTGGAAGGTCTTGTAAGTCAGCAAAGCTGAGTTGTTTAATCGATGCTTCATTCAATGTGTTCAGCCGCTCTTTCATAACCATCCGGACGTGGAATTCGATACGCCCCTTGCTGCGAGTTAAATCATAGGAGAGTGGATTGAGTGATTCTATCACTTGTTCTCCAAACTCGTCTCGAACATGCGACCCTCTCCAGATAGAGTAGCCCCATCTGAAAGCGATTCCAACAACTGCTGCACCATACAGCAAAGTGAGTACTTTGAGTGCGAATAACTCTGCGTTTCCATCCCTTGCTTCATCGAGTAAATTCCGTACAATCAGGAACAGTAAACCAATTCCAACAAGTGGCTTGAGAATACTTTCCAGCCATTGGTCAACGGGAACTAAGCGACCTTTTGACGGATCAACAAAAACGAGATCGGATTCAAATGCTGCATTGAGCACACCTAATGTTCCGAGTAGGATGATGTACAGGCCGGTAGAAAATAAGATTTCGAACCCAAATGAATCGAAATTAAAAGTCCAGTGAACCATGAGCCATGCAAAAAGCCCCAAGAAAGCACCTTGCGGAACATGATTGAAGTGAATGACATGTTGGGAGAATTCATTCATTTTTGCTTTATCCTCTTCCAATCCTCGATGAGGTTTTGGAATGTGAATAATTTGCCAGTGCATCATTTTTTCAATGGCTTTCAAACCTCGAACAAGCATCTCCTTACGGATAAAAATATATTCGATGATCAACAGAACTGGAAAACCAATCAAGATGACAGGGAGCGCCATAATCACAGCCAATGGGAATATAATGATTGCAGGTAATAAGAGAAAATGCGACAAGGTCAATGGATGAAAGAGGTCTGCTTCGATGACCCGCTGATGGCTTGGTCGAATATGGAGGCTACGAGCAACATCATCCAGAGTTGCCCGAAACGGTGCGACCTGACGGCCTGCGTCAATGATTTGCAAGACTGTATTTCGATATTGTGATGCTTCGTGACCAACACCAATAAACAATTTCCACCCCAGCCGCATTGGTAATGCGAGTAACAATGGTATTGACAGCAAGCCCGCTGCCCATATCAATGCACTTGAGTCAACTGTAGTCATGTTGTATCAACTCCCCCACATGGCTGGAGGGTTTCAAACATCGGGTTCATAGCATTCGATTGGCTAAGGTTGATGGCCTTGATGAGAAACCATTGGTTATGGCGAGAATTGCTGTTACTGACGGTATGGCGCAAGATGCAGTAGTTTTGTTGGAAAAAGCGGGGCATGAAGTCGTTCTCGGCTTCATCGAGAACGATAAATTGTTGGCGGGTGCTCTTTCTGATTTCGACGCCATTATTGTCCGAAGTGCCACGAAACTTCCAAGTGATGTTCTTGCTAAATCGGGTGACCGATTGAAGGTGATTGGACGGGCAGGCGTTGGAGTTGACAATATTGACATCGTGGCTGCTGCTGGCGCAGGAATTCCTGTCGTCAATGCACCTCGTGCTTCGACACAATCAGTCATTGAACTCACAATGGGGCATTTACTCTCCAGTCTCCGCCATATCCCACGTGCTGACCGTGGTATGCGCCAAGAAAAATGGCAGAAGAAATCGATGGCTGGAACTGAACTGTTCGGTAAGAACCTCGGTTTGATTGGCTTTGGCCGCATTGCACAGGGTGTGGCGTCTCTTGCCCAATTAATTGGAATGGAGATACATACATACGACCCGTATCTCCCAGCGAAAGTCGCCAAAGCCCAAAACACCACTTTGCACAAGAACGTTGACACATTGTTTCAAACATGTACACACATTTCGATTCATTGCAACTACAACGATGAAACTCATCATTTGGTCAATGCAGAACGTATTGCTCTCATGCCAGGAAAATCTCTCGATGGTATCGCCTGTGGCAATCATATTGTCAATTGTGCACGAGGGGGAATCATCGATGAAGAGGCGTTGTTGGACGCCCTCAATTCAGGAAAAGTGGCTACTGCTGCTTTAGATGTGTTTGAGCAAGAACCTGTCCTACCCGGGAACAAACTTGTTCAACACCCGAACTTCCATGGCACTCCACATATTGGTGCAGCAACGCTTGAGGCACAGGCACGGGTTGGTCGTGACATCGCCCATGCTATCATGACTGTGCTTGATGGTAAGCAAGCAGAAACGACAGTCAATTCACATTTACTCAAGTGACACTTTCACTTCTCTCCACAGTGGGTCATATGAAACATAGATGTCCATACGCGCAAAAGCGAGGATATGCGTCTTTTATCACTTCACACACAACCCCTCGAACATCTTTTTTCGCAGCCTCTTGAAGATCTACCAATGGAATTCAAAGCACTCGAAAAATTGGTTTATCTCACCCCGACCCTTGAGATTCATATTTGTGAAGAATACATCAACTTCAAACACCGCGGACAACATTCTCAACACATGTCGGAAGAACATGAACCCCGTTCACAAGGTTCGATATATTCCTCCAAAGAGCGCATTCTCGTTCATTGTGACCTTGATGCTTTTTTTGCTGCTGTCGAAATACTCCATCACGACCTTGACCCCGAAAAGCCTCTGATTATCGGTTCTGACCCACAAGGTGGAAGAGGGCGTGGTATTGTTTCAACCTGTAATTATGCAGCTCGGGCATTTGGCATCCATTCCGCTATGCCTGTCAGTGAAGCCTGGCGCCGTTGTCCAGGCCATCCATTCGGTCCCGGGCATTACATCCGAGGCAGTCGCGGACTCTACAGTCGTGCTTCTCGCCAAGTCATGCAGATACTCAAAGAGCCAGCAGAATTTTTCGAAAAGGCGAGTATAGACGAAGCCTATTTGGATATCACCGAACATGTTGGAGGTGACTGGGATGCTGCATATGCGTTGTGCCGAACACTTCAGGATTCCATCGAACAGAACGTCGGACTTACCGCCTCGTTTGGAATTGCACCGACGCGTATTCTTGCAAAAATGTCAAGCGAAGTAAACAAACCCAAAGGAATCTTTCGAATTTTACCTGATGAAATCGCTGAATTTTTCGAAGGCCGGTCATTACGAGAAGTTCCCGGGATTGGACCTAAAAGGGCCACACAACTCGCTGAATGGGGTTTTATGACGGTCGATGAAGCCTATGTTCTGGGAGAACTGGCCTTAGGGCGAATGGCTGGTGAACGATTTGCCGGATGGTTGACGCGTGTTGTCGATGGGACTACAAGTTCTGAAGTGAGCCAACTTCGTAGCCGCAAATCAATTGGCAAAGAACGAACCTTTTCATCAGACCAAACTGACCATGAAGCGGTTCTCGATGTGCTCCGTTCACTTACACAACGTGTGCTGAAACGTTCGAAAGAAATGGGTATTTCTGGGCGCTTAGCGGAGGTAAAGATTCGATATACAGGTTTCGAAACGCATACACATGGCCGTTCAATTCCAGTTGCAATGGACGAACCTGACATCTTTCTTCGTTTGGCTGAACACCTTTTTGCGACCAATGTCCAGCACAATCGAGGATTGCGCTTAGTTGGCTTCCGGCTTGGACAGTTGGATATGCCACCAACACGACAAGCAATGCTTCTTCTTCGTGAAGAAGAGTAATCATTCCAAATGATGCATACGTGTGAGAATCGCCGTAAAATCCTGCAGTTGTTCTGGGATTTCTATACCTGTGACGGGTTGATTCAACGAAATCCCTTGCTCTTTCTTGGAGTTCCAAGTATCGCCATTAAAGGATTGAACAGCAGCCGAAAGAGTTCGCAAACGGTCGCCTTCATCTGTTCCTAAGTGAACAGAAGGGTCAGCAGAGGCAGGAAATGCGTCGACTTCGACCGCCGACTTCCCATAGATACTTTCGGATATATGATGGGTGAAGAACGGGCAGACCGGTGTAAATGCAGACATAAAGTCACGAACAATACGATGAAGTGTCCATGAAGCAGCCATATCGTCATCATAAAGGCGTGATTTCACCATTTCCAGATAATGACTCGGTAGGATTCCAGTTCCAAACGTTTTGAGAGCTTGCGTAGCCGTATAGATATCGATATTTTCCCAAGCGGTTTTGACCGTATCCATCGTTTCATTAAATTCAGCCAAAATCCATTTGTCTTCAATTGCCAAATTATCCGGAGCAGTTTCGAGGTCATCCGGAATCTCAAATTGAGAAGCAAAACGGGCAACATTGAACAATTTGGTTAATACACCAAAGTATTTCTTTTCAATTTCTTCCGGGTTAATATGGAAATCATCACCAACTTGAGCATCGCATGCTTTCCAAAGTCGGAAACATTCACTTCCGATTTTATTGGCTCGAAGGCTCACAGTCTTTTCTGGCCCTTTCACTTTCCAAGAACCAGTTCGGCCACCTGCTCCGCATTCAAGGACGGAATCAGCATCGATTCCATTGCCGAGTGATTTACTCATTTTGCGACCCCAAGGGTCCATTCCTAAACCATCGATCCAAACATGCTTGAACCCAGGCTTGTCGAGTAAAAGATTTGATTTGAGAAGCGTATAGTACAGCCATGTTCGAACAATCTCTTTTCCTTGTGGTCGAAGTGCAGTAGGGAAGGCCTTTGCAAACACTTCGGGCTGATTGAGATAGCCGCTTACAAAGAGATTAGAATTGGATGAATCCATCCAAGTATCGAAGACCTTCTCTTCGCCGACAATAACGCCAAGTTCATCTTTCATCGATTCAAAGGAGCCAAGTTCTTGACGGGAATCTCTTGCCAAAACTTGACTGCCCTCTGGCGGTGATTGGCACCATGGTTGAACATAAGTTCCAATCGGAGGGATGATGATTTTGCTTTCATCTTCACTGTACCAAATCGGAATTTCAGTATGGTACCAACGACGTCGAGATATCGGCCAATCAATACTAATATTGTCCATCCAATCGAGCAAGAATTGTTTGTTACGAGGTGGGTGGAACTCGATTTCTTCGATGTGTTCCCTCATTCTATCTTGAGCATGAGTTTGTCGAACGTACCACTCTTTAAGCAAAATAATTTCAACTGGATTCTTTCCACGTTCCGAAACTGGTATTTCTTGGTCACGCTCAACAATGTTGACCAACGTACCCTGTTGTTCGAGATATTCAATGGCGGCATTACGTGCTTCAATGACTTTCATACCAGCAAATGGTCCAGCCAAGTCTGTGAGTTTACCTTCCAAATTAATGGCCTGAAATGGAGTGAGTCCGAGGTCACGGAATACAGCTACGTCATTTTGGTCTCCAAATGAACAGACCATCAATACCCCTGAACCGAAATCAGATTTAACCGAAGCATGCGTTTTGATTTCAACCGAAGTGCTGCGTCCTTCGACTGGGAGTGGGAGTTGAATGGTTTTTCCAATGAGGTGCGTATAGCGTTGGTCATCTGGATGAACAACCACAACACCACAAGCACATATTAATTCAGGCCGAGTTGTGGAAATAACAAGTTCAGTACCATCGTCACAGGTCCATGACACATCGAC
This sequence comes from uncultured Candidatus Poseidoniales archaeon, assembly GCA_905182635.1. GTDB lineage: Archaea > Thermoplasmatota > Poseidoniia > Poseidoniales > Poseidoniaceae > MGIIa-L1. Next base: position 37,913 of record CAJJCM010000033.1, on the reverse strand, counting down.
AAGACGTGTTTTCCTTGTGAGGCGTTCAACTTCAGCATCGGCAATAGTCGTTCCTTCTACGGGGTCGTAAATATTAGGTCGTAAATCTTCGATGATTGCACCTTTCTTGAAAAGTTCAATGAAAATTGATTGTGTAACTGTGCGATAGGCAGGTGAGTCCGTGAGGTATTCGCGGTCATAATCACATGAAAGGCCGACCCTTCGTGCAGTTTTTCGCATGGCTTGGGTAAATGTCTCAATAGTTTCTTCACAGAGTTTCAAAAATTCTGCTCGGTCATACGTTTTCATTTTCCGTTTGGTGTTCTTCTCAACGGTAAATTCGATATTGATACCGTTCCGATCGACGCCCCAAGGAAAATACACTTCCTTACCAAGCAGTCGCTGCGAACGGGCAATGACGTCAATCATTGAATATTGGGCGACAGCACCTATATGCCAAGTTCCAGATGGATAAGGTGGTGGCGTATCAATGACGAAGATTTCCTTACCGCTGTCAGGATTGAACGCATATCTTTTGGAATAGGATATGGGGTCTTCCGAATGGGCTTCTTGAATACGCTTTTCTAGGTCGATAGACCATCGTTTGTCGTTTAATACAGGGGCTGACATGTGCCTCACCTAGCCCCACACACATGAACGATGCGGGTCCAAACAGCGCTGTGACGGTTCACCTTTGAACCCAACGGACAAACAATGCTGCTCGCCAACATGTTTACAATACTGGCAATTAGAACTCAAACCATCGGTAATCATTAGAAGGCCCAGCACTCACATTGAATTAGGGGAGAGTATCTTGGTCGAGGGTCGTCAAAATAAATCCTCTCCAAAGTCAGCAATTTTGGAATCCGAAGGCGCCTCGGCATCAGGTTCGAAAGAATCCAAGAAGAAAGGTGTGGGCTTGCGACTCGCAAGCATGAGACACTCAGGTTCATCCCAAGTACAATCTCGAGCAATCGACCTTTCTGCACGTGTCCGAGATTTTAATTCAAAAAGTGCCATTGATGCGGTGCTAGATGCTCCAGTTCGAATCAAGCGTGAATGGCAAAAATCGGGAGCAATCGGGGCGATTACTCGATTCCCTCTTGCAACCGTAGTCTTCTTTTTGATGCTTACCGCATTCTTTGTCAGCCATTCGGGATTCTTTGATTTGTACTTTACCCAATTTGACGATGACCTGAATGAGACCGATTTAAACGTCAATGGTGATCTTGAAGTCTATCTGCCTGACAACAGTGAAGTTGGTACATTACTTCAATTGGTTGAAGAAGATTGGTCGACCAATGTCATGGTTGTCTACATTGAATTGAACGGCGGAAATTATAATATCACTGACCAGCGGATACTTCAAGAAATTAGTTATGTTGAAAATGTTCTCAATCCTTGTATCTCTTCATTTACATGTGAGAATCCGAACGGTTCTTTAGATGACCCCATCGTTTATGACGACGTCATCTACCTTCTTTCCATTTCTACCGTCCTAAAAGAAGTGAACTCAAGTGCGCCACGTATTCGAGAAGCGTTCGTCACAGAACTCGGTCAACTCGGTTGTGGATTTGGGATAGATGATTGCCCATCTGCACAGGCTGCAGAGAATTTGAATGATTTTCTAGCACTCTCGGATGATCAACTTGGAGGTAGCTATGAAATACCTTCGCAACAGGCAATTGATCTCGTCATTAATGAGATGTATGAAGATAATGGAAGCCCAACACCTGGTCTCGATAAATTAGCGAGAGACATTTCGTGCGGCGAACCAGGCTGTATATTTGATGGCAAAGAAGATGTACCCGATGGGGTATTGGACCGAGCGATTATGGCCATTGCAGTTTCTGATACAATTTCAGCAAAGGATATTATTCTACAAACTGAATCGGACTTGTACAACATTAGTATTTCGGAACGACCATGCCTGTTTGAGAATGGTCAGCCAGTTGTTGAAGAAGGACTATGCATTTGGGGAGAACTCACGAAAGAACAGGAAGACCGTGGTGTGAAAAGTTTAGGTCTTTCCATGACTTTGACTGGTCCAGTTCCAATTACCAATGCAGTTACAGAACGAACATTTGACATGTTTTGGAATATTTTCCCAGTCGCCGTAGTACTTGTTGCAATGGGACTGTTTGTATTCCACTGCGATGTATTACAAACTGGGCTCACAGGAATACGCCCTCTTCAAGGTCTAAAAGTAGTGATAATTTCGGGACTACCAACATTATGTGCAGTCTTTTGGACCTTGGGAATTATCGGTTGGATAAATTATGAAGTGACAATGACGGTGATTATTGTCGGACCGATTTTACTCGCACTCGGAGTTTCGTACGGTTTGCATATCACCAATCGTTATGCGGAGGAAGAGGGGACGAAAAAAGAGAAAATGCGCGGGGCGCTCTCTTCAACTGGAAAAGCAGTCTTTTTGTCTGCAGTGACGACCGTTATTGGATTTATATCTCTTATCTTTACGCCAATGGCTCCGATACAAACGGTCGGAATTGCTCTTTCAGGTGGCATTGTTGTCGTCTACATTCTTACGATGTTCATGGTTCCAAATTTGACGCTCTTACTTGATTTAAGAAAGCCCAAACACCCTCCGCTCAAATTGTTTGTACACATTGTGGAAGTCCCCATGAAATACAATCGTGGTGTAATCGCATTGTTCGCAATCCTTATTCTCATTTCAGCAACCTACGGTCAATCGAATGTGAAAGAAAACATCGACATGTTAAAAATGGCCCCAGATGATGAGGATTCAGTCATCGCCATGATCAAATACAGTAATGACTTCAATTCAGGTCAATTAGGTATGGTCTTGGTCCAAGCGAACCTTACCGGCGAGACTTCAATCGAAGTATCTCAACAAGACCCTGCTGAAAATTTGCGGCAAATAGAGATATTAGAATCCGAATTGAACAAGGTTCCAGATACATCTGCAGTTTCAATCGTGTTTTTAATGAAATCGTCAGGTATTGCTCCAACTGTGGAATGTATAGGTTGCAGTGAATTTGTGCAAGGCATTCCAGGATTGCCTCAAGATATCAAAGATACAGCATCCGTCTTATTGGACAATTCTGTATCGGGGGGCGCATCGTTTTGGGATTTGTTGACCTCACCTGATGACTACGGGCTACCGGCATCTCGACAGAGTGAAGTCTTTCTCTTGAATGTGTTTTATTCATCGATTACTGATGAGACACGTGGAATCTTTATCAGCGAAGATTTTGATCGGAGTTTAATTTTGGTCGATATGCCATATCTTCCGGTCGCTGACACCATCTCAAGTGTAGAACAAGTCGACAAACTCACAGCAAAGTTCATCGGTACTGAACCGACTGATTATGCAACTGATTTGACCGGTGTAGCGCCGACGACCATCGAAGTCAACGAATTGATTGTTGGTTCACAATGGACCTCTCTCGGTTTTGCAGTTATTCTCACACTCATCACCCTCGCCATTGTATTCAAAGACATCAAATATTCGATTTGGACCACATCTCCAGTCATTGCAACCGTTGCTTTACAATGGTTAGTCATGTGGAAGATGGATGTTGACCTCTCTCTTGTTACGGTGATGATTGGTTCGATTTTAGTTGGCGTTGGTGTTGACTTTTCGATCCACATATCCAACCGTATTCGCGAATTAGGAGGTGGTCTTGACGCGATTCGAACTGCTGCAATTGGTACGGGGATGTCACTTTTCGAAGCTGCGGTTGTGACGACCTTGGGAATGTTAACAGCGTATCAGATTCCGATTCCAGCGATTGCCCCGTTCATCACGGTCATTTTGATTCTACTTTGGGTTGCTGCTGCCAGTGCATTGATTCTGTTACCTGCGATTTTCGTCACGCTCGAAAAAGCAGGCATGGGTGCCGTCGACGGTCGTTCAGCAATGGCCAAACGCTTGGGCCTCGGTCAGAAAAAGAGGCTCGATGTGGATGTTTTAGATGCTGCACTCCTCGACGATGTCATCGATGCTTGGTAACAACAATACCAAGAAGCCCCTACGCTTGGGTCCACCATGGTCAACTATTGGTTGATGAAATCGGAGCCAAATGTCTATCCTTTTGAGCAACTGGTTGCAGATGGTTCAACGCATTGGGATGGTGTTCGAAATTATCAAGCACGTAATATGATGCGTGATGATATGAAAAGAGGTGACTTGGTTTTGTTTTACCATTCCAATTTCAAGCCCCCTCATGTTGCTGGAGTCGCCCGAGTTAGCCAAGAGGGATATCCAGACCATACTGCACAAGACCCTAATTCTAACTATTTCGACCCAAAAGCAACACCTGATAATCCAAGATGGATGATGGTTGATATCGAAGCGGTCAAGATATTTGCAAACATAGTCCCATTGGAAGAGGTGCGTAATAATCCGGCTTGTGAAAACATGCTCCTCATACGAAAGGGCCAGCGTCTTTCAGTCCAACCAGTAAATGAATCCGACTTTGATATCATCTTAGCAATGGGTGGTATTTCACGGCATCAACTTTGAGGACATCAAACTTCAAATGTATTTTCGATTACCGGAGTACGATTGCAATGTCCGATGAACAAATACCGGTCGCTGCTCGAGCCTCGAATATTGAGTATGCAATACGTGATGTTGTTGTTCCCGCCATTGCCCTTGAGGCCCAAGGGCACCAAATATTGAAGCTCAATATAGGTGACCCAATAGCCTATCCTGGTTTACCAACACCCCCACACATGGTTGATGCGTATGTCAATGCACTCCGTGCTGGAAGAAACGGATATTCTCCATCCTATGGATTGCCTGAATTGCGAAATGCAATCGCAAAAGATGAACAAAGAAAGGGCTGGGATGCCCAAGATTCGGATATTTATGTCTGCCATGGCGTCACAGAGGCATTGCAGATTCTCTTTGCATCTGTTCTTTCTGAGGGCGATACAGTGTTAGCACCAGGTCCACACTACCCTCCTTACATGGCCTACCCTCAAATGTATGGTGCGCAAACTATTGAATACAGACTTCGCCCAGATGATGGATGGAAACTCGATTTGGAAGACATTGAGTCAAAAATGGATTCAACCGTTCGTCTTTTAGTTTTGATTAACCCGAACAATCCGTGTGGAAGTGTTGCAGGTGCGGAAGAAATTGAGCACCTTCTTTCCATCGCCCGAAAATGGCCGAATTGCATGATTGTTGCTGATGAGATTTATGATGGTCTTGATTTTACAGGAACGCAAAAAAGTGTGGCAAGCCTCTCGACAGATGTGCCCGTTTTTACACTCAATGGTGTTTCAAAGGTCTATTATGCACCAGGATGGAGAATAGGATACCTGGCCATTCACGACCCGACCCATCGCATGTTGAATGTCCGTGATGGTATTGAACGAATGCTACGCGCACGTTTGTGCGCTTCAACACCGGCTCAATTTGGCTATCTTGCTGGTTTGGAATCCGATCGCTCATGGATGTTGGGCTATTCGGAAAAAGTCATTCGGCAACGTGATGTTTGTATCAAACGGATTTCACAAATCGAAGGACTCGAAGTTCAATCTTCAGGTGGCGCATTCTACATGTTTGTTCGTCTAACTGATGCAAAATGGGCTGAAGACGACAAACAGTTCGTCTTAGATTTATTGCATGAAGAGCATGTCTTAGTCGTTCATGGTAGCGGTTTTTCACCAAAACTCGGAAAAGGACATTTCCGAATTGTATACCTCCCCGATGTCGAAATACTCAATGATGCATTTGACAGAATAGAAGCGTTTTTGCTCCGTCATCGCGATTTGGATTAACATATTGCCTGCGATGCTTTGATGGCATGGTTCACTATCGAGTAATTTATGGGCAAAGCGGGTGTAAGGTTCCGTGTTTTAATTTTTTCCACTTTTTTCACACTTTTCTTCATTCAACCCGTTTCTGCTAATCAAATAGCAGAAGTTCATGAATTTAAATTTGAGTACTTTTTGCCAATGTTTATCGCTTTTGCAATTGCGCTACCCGTCTGGAGATGGTTTATTCCAAATCAACTCGCACATCTTCAAGTGGCCTTCGAAATTGATAATGACTTATACGAAGTTCACAAAATCACAGGAAGTGTTGCTGATGCCCGTTCACTTCTCAAGCAAGGGGCAGTTGGGTACGGCATCGGACTTTACATGATGGGTATGACTGGAATCTTGATTCTTATTGCTGAATTATTGTTTGACCCGGAAATATATTTCAAGCCCGATTTAATTGTTGCCGGTATTTTGATTGCAATTCCAGTACTTATTTCACCTTGGGAAACTCTGAATGCTCAATTGATTGGTATGAGTTCCGATAAATTGAAAATTCGTAAACTCAAGAGTTTCGTACGTAGACTTCTGACGCTCGTATTCTTGATTGCCGCCACTCTTGCGACCTTATGGTATGGGATTCAAACCAGTCCCGATAAATCACTTTCGCCAGTTTGGCTGGCTGCAGGTATGCTTACCTTCATGTCGCCAACAATCATGGCATATGGCCGAATCATGGGTGCCTCTTGGAACATGCTCATCATCAATAAATGGCGCACTGCAAACGGGCGTCCGAACCCTATTGACCCTGAAAAACCGAGATTTTTCAATCGTCTATTTTCTCTCCTTCTGGTGATGTTTTTAGTGACTATGCCACTTACGGCATTGAACGGAATTGTAACTGTCTTTTATGTTTTATTTAACGAGCCGAGTAACGCAACTGAGGTTCTGAATTTTGGTGGTATTATTGGCCACTCTATTTATACGCGGATCGATTTTATTTCTGATTTACTCTTCCAGTGGCAATTTGTAAAGTCAATCCCTCAATTTTTATCACTGTATTTATCACTTAATATTGCAATCGTGGGATTGGCTTTCATCTTTGAATTAACTCGGAACTTAATTTTGGGTGGACAAACTTTCGGTGGACTTTTTGGTGTGACCCTTGACTCTCCACGTGAGATACGAACAGAAGTTAAAGCGCAAACACGCCAACTGACGTTCGCATTCGCTGGGTTCTCTGGATACACTGTACTTCTCTTGGTATTGGTTTGTTACAAAGAATTTGGCGATTTGATGCCGTATACAAATGCGCTTGAATCGAATGGATTTGACGAAGGTAACCGCTTATTGTCGACATGGATGTTCATCGCATTTGGCCAGGCAATCTTCTTGTTTACTTGGCTTCTTTCAATTGCCCGATTTTCTCCGTTACGCAAGTTGCGGTTTGATTTGAATCCTGATGAACGGAGAGAAGGTGCAGTGAAATTTGCTGGTGGCGATTGGATGCGAGAACTCGTTGACGATGCCGCTATTCGAGAAGACCTTGATGGACTCATTCAATTCCAGCGTCGTTCAATCAAGGGAGATTCAGCCCTCGTTCGTCATGAAAAGGCGAGAGCACGCATGTGGGAACTTGCAATCCGTGGTTTATGGCCAAGTGCAATCGAAGAAGCACGCAAGGTTCTTGCACAGGCTGGTGGGGACGACGATGTCACTCGAATGGTCGTCGCTGTTGGCCATATGGCCTCTCGTAGATTAGATGCCGCTCGAGAATCAATTCATGGCTTGCAACAGGCGGAAGGTTACGATGAGCCTGAACTGTTAGCTTTCGTATGTGAATGGCTTGACCCGTGGCAAGGCATGGTTACTGAAGACGATTTCTGGGATTGGGAAAATAATTCATGCATCGATCACCTTCAATCACTCATGCGTATGCTTCGTGGATGGCAGCCAACTCCGAATGATGAATCAATTCATAATGACCGTTTGACACATGTAGCGCAACTTTCGATGGTTTCACTTCTCCGTGCACACCGTAAACATGACGAGGCTCTTGAACTCTCATTGAAATTGGTACGCGAACAACCGACAGGTGTACGTCCACGTATTGCGACATCACTCTGTCTCATCGATAAAGGAGATTGGCACAGCGCTCGTTCAATCTTGACTGAATTGAAAGAAAGCGATCCTCAAGACCCACGTGTTTTGGCACTGAGTAGTATTCTTGGGCAAGTCGTAGATGAAGAGGAAATGGAAGTATCTCTTGCTGTTGGTGTTGGCAAGAAGATGAAGAAATGGATTAATTCTGCACCTGTTAATGCAATTGCAGGACTTATGGTTCGTGGCGGGATGGATGAGGCAATCAATGCCAATGTGCTTGTAGCATCACATGAGGCCTCCCGAAGAGGCATGCCGCCAATTTACCGGGCGAGTACTTTGAAGAGGGTATTTCAGGTTCTTGTATTAATGCCTATTTGGATTGTTCTTGGAATTTATGTCTCACAAGAAATCGGCCATAGTCAGGGTGTTTTGGTTGTACTTACATTGTTCATGATTCAATTTGGAGCGAAGCGTTTTGCTCGTCAACAACGACGAGTTATCCGCCATCGTGACCAAAAAGGGATGGTCGCATATTCAAAGCGTATGAAGCGTTTCAAAGTGCAGCCGGAAAGGGCAAATATTCCAGTCGGAACACATCTTTTGCTTTCGGGAATGTTGGTTACCGTAAATGGTGTTGTTTTCGATGTTGGACTTCCTGGCTGGATGACCGTTCGTTTGCCTCAAGATTCTGAAAAATCAGTCAAAGCACGCTTGAAGCGCCAAGCTAAAACAATGGCTAAATCTCGACCGCCCCGCTTACAACCACTTGGTGAAGGTTGGTGGTTGAAACGTCCAAAGGAGGACGGCGCAGATATTCCAGTACTTGAACGATTGATTGGGGCTGTTGCATACCGAGGCCGTCAACAACACATCCAGAAAAAATCCGGTAAATCAATGAAACATGCACCTGTTTCAAGCCCCGCAAGTCGCCCTGTTTCAGAAATCAATTTAGAAACAAGAGGCATTCCAATAAACACCCGTGTATCTGAACGCCCAACGAAACATAATCATTCGGATTCCGAGATTCGTGTTGGCAGTAAGCGCCCCGGTCCTAATGTCCGGCCATCAAATACTCGAAATGAAACTCGAGAAAGTGATGATGATGATTTACTCTCATTTGATTGACCATTGTTTGGCTACAATGGGTTCAAAGACCGACTACACAAACAAGGTTTATGCAGCGTGAACGTGGGACTTGGTCTCCGAGTAAGTCTACTCTCTCAAAAGCTCAAACTGTACTTTCAGCCACTGAAGCAAGTGGCAATTTGTATCGTAACGGTCTGGGCATGATCGCTTCAGAAAACATTGTATCTCCTATGGTTCAAAAAATTGTCTCGAGCGACTTGCATGGAAGGTACGCCGAAGGTCTCCCTGGTAAGCGTTATTACCAAGGGTGTGATGATTTTGACACCATTGAAAGTCTCGGTATTGAATTGGCACGGAAAGTGTTTAATGCCCCATTTGCCAACATTCAGTCAACATCAGGAACGGTTTCAAACATTGGTGGACTGAAAGCACTTGCCAAACCCGGTGATAAAATTACTGCGGTCTCGACCGCAGATGGGGGGCATATATCTCATGCCCGAATGGGTGCAGTTGGACTTCGAGACCTGGATTTATCGACGTATCCTTGGGACGAGGAACGTATGGAGCCAGACATCGATGGTGCGTGTTCTCTTATTCGTGAATTAGAACCTCGAGTTGCCCTTGTCGGGCAATCTGTATTCTTGTTCCCTACTCCATTACGAGAAATTGCAGATGCAGCACATGAAGTCGGTGCTTCAGTTATGTATGACGGAGCGCATGTATTGGGGTTGATTGCAGGTGGTTGTTTCCAAGACCCACTGCGAGAAGGCGCAGATATCATGACCGGGTCCTCGCACAAGACATTCCCCGGTCCACAAGGTGGATTCCTTTTATCATCGAGTGAAGATCCATCATTCCAACGAAAGTTGAACACAGCCATATTCCCAGGAGTATGCTCTTCATACCACTTACACCATGTTGCAGGAAAAGTTGTCGCATTGGCTGAGTTTGAAGAGTATGGAACTGCGTATGCACATGACATCATAAAGAATGCTCAAGCCTTTGCTTCTGCGTTAGCTGCAGAAGGTTTTGATGTTCTCGCGGAATCTCGCGGATATACTGCCACTCACCAGGTATTGACACGCCATGGTGATACAGATTCAGGTGCGGGTACGAAGGCTGCACGTTTGCTCGAAGATGCTGGAATCATTACCAATATGAATATGCTACCGGGTGATACGAAAGCCTTGACACCATCAGGTCTACGCCTTGGTGTACAAGAATTAACTCGAGTAGGTATGGGCACGCTTGAAATGCAAGAAGTCGCAAAATTATATGCTCGAGTTTTATTGCATTCTGAGGACCCTAGCGTAGTAAAGGATGACGTAGCACATCTAAAATCTGATTTCCAAACAATACGTTATTGCTTCAATGAAGAAAACATCAACGGTTATCCCTTCTGAGGCGAAAATATGGCCGATGGTGAAGATTCAAGTTCTACTTCATCATCCTTGCTTTTATTGATACAGGAACGCTTTCAATGTGTGAATGATGGTTCGATTCGGGATTCTTCTGAACAGGCCTGGATGGTCTGGAATATTGTAGATTTCCATCGTTGGTGGCATGCATTTGAAACCAATGCAGGTGTCCCACTTGGGCGGAAACTAATGCATGCAGCGGCAGACCAAGAAGAATATTCTTTCAATCAATCCTCGTTTTTACAAATTGGTTGGTTGATGAAGAAAAAACGCCTCATGAATTCTCTCTCTACCCGATGGTCACAAATGGGATGGGGTGAATATGAATTTGGAGCAACACGCGTTTTTTCTCATCTCCTCGCCCCGGTATGCAGCGGTTTTGCTTTGGCAGCAGTTGAGGGCATGATTTCTAAACGGCGAAAAATCCAGTGGCATCAAGTTTCGAATGTTCAAATCCAACTCGAGTTCGATGAAGATCTCCGTTCAATCTCACAAGCCCCCCCTCCGCCGCAGTTTCACTGGGACTCGGATTCGAAAAGACCCTCATTCTTTGACGTGAAGGCGGTTCAACTCGACCTTAAATCTGTTGAACATGGTTGGACTCATTCGGGTGAGCGCACTTGCTTTCTTCCATCAGGTCTCTTTCAGAGGCTCTTTGAATCAGTGAATATGCAGGGGCTTATTCTTCGTCCAGAAATTCTCGAATCATGGGAATTCTCCGAACACATTGAATCATCAACCTGGGTACCGTTTATTCTAACCTCGCTTGCTGTTGATGAGGTAATTTCTCAAAGTGAACGGCCTATTTACATTCAGGATGATGAGAGTTGGAATCAGTTGGTCGAAGTCTATTTACGACCATTCGGTTTCGGTACATTCCTTGATACGACATCTCTCGATGAACAGGGTGGTATTGAATTCGAACTTCTACCATCTCCACTCCTTCCATTTACTGTTGCCTATCTCATCGCTTTTTGGCAACGAGGATTTGGTAGAAAAGCGAAAGTAAAGATTGAACTTAAAAATGGAAATTGGAGTCTCCAATTGACATCACTTCTCTCGTATTCTCATTAACGATTTCCATGAAAAAAAGGTTTGATTCTTTCACCGGGATTAAACATCGAGAGTTAAGGTCTATAACCGAAACACCAAGTCGGTGAATTCGCACAGATGTGCATGGTGTTCAAAATGTCTCTCAGTCACAATCAAATGGCCTATGCTGCAATCATCTCTACGTTGATTTTTGGCTCTCTTTTCGTCGGTTTTTCGGGCTTTTTCCAAACAAGTGAGGGTATTGGCGGTTTCGAAAGTGCCGCTGAGGATGATTTGATTGGTTCTGGAACATCACTTAGTGCCGCAACCGATACAGATGAAGATGGATTATCCGATTTGCTTGAATCAACCCAATACGGAACAGACCCAGAGAACCCCGATACTGATTTTGATGGCATGAGTGATGGTTGGGAAGTCGCCCACGGATTAAATCCACTCGATAACGGCGAATCGGAAGATTTGCTTCTCGATCCTACCCAAGCAGAAGATACTCAAAATGCCAATATTGAAAATGAATCTGATTCGTGGCCAGACCCTGAACAAGGCCCGAACGGCGACCCTGACCATGACGGTCTTACCAACCAAGCCGAACAAGAACTCGGGACTGACCCTCAGCGGTCTGATACTGATAATGATAATCTCAATGACCTTTGGGAGTCGATGTATACACAGACCGTTCAAACACCGGGTGGTAATGTGACTTTGTTCGATCCCCTCAATGGTAATTGGGATTGCCTTCTACTTGACCAAGCAATGGAGGACACCTTATCCACATTCTATGACTCTTCAGAGGGTGCTTTGCCATCTTGGGATGAATTAGGCAATGCTGGAGGTATGCATTCATGCGACATGGTGCTCGACACAGATGAAGATGGTCTGCCAAATTTCCAAGAGGAAACGTATGGGACAAACCCTACTTCCAGAGATTCTGATATGGACCTTCTTGACGATATTGTTGAAATTGGTAACCTTACTGCATCCTTACTCACTGGAGTTGGTGAAAATTGCAATGTTCCTCTTCTCGACCCTATTGTCCGTCAATCACCATTCGCCGGCTATGAACTCTCTTGGTTCCTCATGGATATGGATGATGACGGATTCCTAAACGGTCCTTCAGATTGGGATACCGATGGCGATGGAATGCCAGATGGTTTCGAATTCTGTTACTCGAATGTGAATGACCACCCTCAAAATGATGCAGGTATGCTGCTTAATCCTGCGAATGCATCCGATGGCTATGGCGACTGGGATGAAGACGGATTGAATAATTTTGAAGAATATCAAGTTGCAAATCTGTTTGGTCCAACCAACTTTACTTCACCTTGGCGTCTCGATACCGATCTTGATGGCATGCCGGATGGTTGGGAATCAACCAACGGTCTTCATCCTCGTGATGGTTCAAACGGCAACCTCGACCCTGACCATGATGGCTGGGATGTTGACCGTGATGGCGGTGTCTTTTACAGCACACTCGAATCAACGACTATTGTCGTTGGCATAGATGTTCTCAAGGACAGCTGGGTCGAAGCGAACTCAACTGTTGCTCGTGGACAAATTACTCTCGCCGGTGGTCAAAAGCAGACAATTGCTATGCTTGCTCCAGTTTCAGGTTATGTCTATCAAATCGATGTGAGTATCGGTCAAGCAGTAGATTCACGATTATTCCGATGGATGGAAATTGTTGAACCAGAGGAACAATTCACGAATCTCATGGAATACAATGCTCGAGACCGTGATGGTGATGGAATCATTGATGGCCGTTCTACAGACCCACTTAACCCCGATACAGATGGTGATGGGCTCATGGATGGGATTGAAGTGATGGGTTGGGAGATTTTAGTTGTCAACAACGGAATCATGAAAACATGGGTCACTTCTGATCCTGGTTTGTTTGATACAGATGAAGATGGCCTATCCGACTTTGATGAATTTTCTTCAGGCTGTGGAGATGGTGGTTCCAATGCATCGAACCCTGATACAGATGGAGATGGTGAACTTGACCAAATCGAGGCTTTGACTGGCTATTCATGGGAAGGAGTTCCATACTTCACGAGCCCATGTATGTTTGACACCGATAATGACGGCCTAGAAGATGGTGAAGAGGTCATTGCTGGGAAAGATAATTTCCTCACTCACGCAAACAACTCTGATACCGATAATGATAGTTTGGTTGATGGAAATGAAGTTTTGTTTGTTCCACGACCTTATCAAAACCCTACCAATCCTTTACTCAATGATACCGATTCTGATGGAATGCTTGATGGCTGGGAAATGCAAGTTAAATCCACTCAAGATAATACCAATTCTCACAGCTTATGGGTTGCAACATCTTCATGGCAACGCCCAGGCTGTGTAGCATCTCAAAATAACGATTGCAGCATGGAGGCTGGAGGCTATGTGTGGCAGAACAATCTCGGTGGTTTCATCAACGAGAAGAAGTACAGTATTTCTGAAATGAATCTCTCTGGATTTACAGTTCCTTTGAATAATTTCTGTAACTGCAATGGTCGATGGGCATTAGATCCTTCTCTTGATTCAATGAAGGATGACACATTTGATATTGATAATGATTCTCTTCCAAACAGCGCAGAAGCTCCGGATAAATGGAACACGAACCCTGTTGATGATGATACTGATTCAGACAATCTACCAGATGGTTGGGAAGTCTATTATTCCGGCCTTGCCCTTGAAAATGGTTTGGTCGATAATGGAACAATCGATGCGTATGGTGCTCGTGGTGTCATGGACCCTTCAATGCCTGATAGTGACTTGGATGGAGTTATGGACGGTGATGAAGACCCTGACCATGATGGATTGAACCGCTCAGGACTCATCAAGAAGTATTGTTCAGGTTACAATGATTCAAGCAATTCTGATTGCAATATCAACCCAGATACACCCGATGGAAAGAAGTTCTATGACAACCTTGAAAATTACACAAATTTCGAGGAGAAGGAGAATGGAACAAATCCAATTTCCAACGACACCGATAATGACGGTTGGAATGATGGTCCGGAAGTATATTATCAAGATCATGACGATGATGGCATGTCTACCGGTTGGGAATTCCACTTCCAATTTGACCCGCAAGACCCTGCTGACCGTATGCTTGACAGCGACGATGACGGCCACGTAAACTTCTGTGAATTCAAGTGGGATACCAATCCAAGAAACCCAACCAGTTTCCCTGGACAGGGTGAATTGTGCGATCCATTTGCTCAATGATTTGAATTTGGTACCGAGCATGAAGTCCGAACATTGATGTTTGGTTGTTGCGGAGATGAACATATGGGCGATTCGAGGCGGTACGTTTTTCTCGTCCTCATGTTCTTGATTATACCTCTCTTTCAATCAACTCTTGCCGAACGGACAAATCAAGAATCTCCTGAATTGACCATATTTCAGGACGATGGACTTATCTTCAACGATACTTTGTATTTGAATGGAAGTTCTACAGTCCCTCTTACAAACTTTGAATGGCTTTTGGTTGACATCTCGAATGAATTGAAGATTCCGTTGGATTCGGGGAAGTTAACCTTTGTACATGCTGTGAGTGAAGCAGAATGGGAATGGAATCTTGTTCTCAATGTATCTTCTTACAATTGTACATGTGAACTCATAGTTTTCGATACATATTCGAATTCACCTCCCCTGACTTCGAAGGTCATTTATATCGGTTCACAGAATCATCATCCGGTTCTTCTTCCATTTCTCTCTCCATACCAGAGTTCCCACCCAGTTCATCTCGTTGCTGACCAGAATATGGAACTCGTAGTCCCTGTGGTCACTCCAATCGGTAGTGGTTCAGAATTCTTTGTTAAACTTGGAATTTGTCCCGCTCCGAATGGATTTTGCCTCAATGAAATGATTGACTATTTCGATTTCAATTTCACTTCTGAATCCCAAGAATTGAAACTTATTTTTGACCCTGATAACATGAACCTCGATGACGGATATTGGTTGTTTAATATTACAGTAGTCGATGCACTCTTGCGCACATCAAACACTGAACATTTCATGGTATTATTCGACCAGACCGAACCATCTGTTACGTTAACTTGTGATCTCGAGGATAGTTCACTTGCAAACGATGGTACAGAGATTTTGCCGAGCAAGAGTAGAGTTGAGGAATTTTCTCCAATATCGTTCTCTGCTTCAGTTGAAGATGGCTATTCAGGTGGCGATAATATTTTTACATGGACTCTTTTGCTTCCAGATGGTTCTCGCCGAGCGTTACTTGCAAATGAGCAAGTGACTGACACTGTAATTTCTTTAAAACCAGATATCCCAGGTACTTGGGTTGTCGAATTATTGGTTCGTGATACCGCCGGCTGGCTTGTTCATTCCTCAATTGAGTTTGAAGTACAAAACATCGCGCCGATTATTCAAATCGAATTGGATTCCCATGTGATTACTGAAGGTTCGACGGTGACACTTACCGAAGGTGAAACATGGGAACTCAACAGTAGCAAGAGTTCCGATACAATCAATGATAATTCGGATTTGCTCTATACATGGTATGTCAATGACCATACATTCGCAACAGGAGAAACGACCTTACAATCATCTGACTTTTCGGAATCAGGGTTGTATGATGTTCGTTTGGTTGTTGAGGACAATGACGGTGCATCCAGTGAAGTTTCTTTCAAAGTACATATCTCTGAAACAGTTTCACCTGATACTTTCAACGCCAAAGCGATGTTCCTTTCTGTTTCAATCATCGTTCTGATTGTTTTTGTTATTGGCTTTATAATCAGTTCATCAAGGCGTAATTCGAATCAAACGACGGTTCCGAAGTGGATTGTGAATGAGACATCGGAACAATCCAAAGAGTACGATGAATCAGATGTGTAATGATTTCAATGCAATTATTGAATACAGTCGAACTGTTGGGATTGTCATGAACGAAGCTGCGATGAGTCATATTGGGCCGCAACCTGTGCCGATAACTCTTGATGAGTTCAAGGCGCGGCAATATCGGTTGACTTCACAACTTCGACCAGATGATGTTTTGATTTTGTGTGCCGCTGAAGAATCAACACATTCCAATGATGTACACTACCCCTATCGAACAATGAGTGATATGTTGTATTTTGTGGGATGGAGCGAACCAGAAGCAGTTTTTGCTCTTCGTTGCGTCGATGGGACTTGGATTTCTACCCTCTTTGTTCAACCAAAAGATACACTCAAAGAAATTTGGGAAGGTCGGAGGCCTGGTGTTGAAGGTGCATTAGCACAATGGCCAATCGATGAAGCCCATTCGATCACAGACATGACGAAACTATTATCTTCATACATCGATACATCTCATCGAGTTCTCTTGAGAACCGGAGTTCGTGCTGATGTTGATGACTTCATTCGTTCGGCGATTGAACGACGTGATAGAGCACGTCAGCACTTTGGTTCGGGTCCAGTGTCTCTTGAGGACCCCAGTGCACGTATTGCAGAACTTCGACTTCGTAAATCGGCTGCTGAAATCGAACAAATGAGGTATGCTTCTGATGTGAGCAGTTATGCACATGTCGCGGCAATGCGTCACTCAAAACCCGGAAGGATGGAATATCAATTCCAATCCACAATTGAAGGTTTCTTTGTTTACGCTGGAACTTCCGGATGGGCTTACCCTTCAATTGTAGGCTGTGGTGACAATGCAACTGTATTGCATTACAAAGAAAACAATGATGTCTGCGAAGATGGAGAAGTTATTTTGATCGATGCAGGGGCAGAATTCCGTGGATATGCTGCGGATATTACTCGCTCATGGCCGATTAATGGAACGTTCACCGATGCTCAAAAAGAAATTTATCAAATCGTTTTAGATGCGCAATATGCAGCAATTGATTGCTGTCGAGTTGGGCAACCATACACAGCACCTCACGAGGCAGCTCGTCGAGTGCTTGCTGAGGGGTTAATTGGTTTAGGAATCATTCAACAAAGTCTCGATGAGGCTTTGGATATTGAAACGGGCGACCTTCGGAAGTGGTACATGCACAATACCAGTCATTGGATTGGTCTGGATGTTCATGATGTTGGTGTTTACAAACCAAACGGAAATCCCCGTTTACTCGAAGAAGGAATGTGCCTTACGGTTGAACCGGGATTGTATTTTGGTGCTTGGAGGCCAGATGTTGACTGTCCTGAACGGTATGCAAACATCGGTATCCGAATTGAAGACGATGTACTTGTTACTACAGCAGACCCCGATGTTCTTACCTCCGCCTGTCCCAAGACCATCGAAGAAATTGAATCAATAACCGGAAAAGCATTCTGAGGTGAAGAAATGAATTGGTCTTCTGTTCTCGAACGTCAAGCCTTATGGCAGCCACAGAATGCTGAACAGTTTCGGCTTTCCGAGGATGAGGCTGTTGAATTGTATACAAACGCTCCATTGCATCAATTAATGAGTGCTGCACATCAAAGACGCAATGCCATGCATGGTGGTGAGAAAGTAACCTATCTCATCGATCGAAATATCAATTATACAAATATCTGTACAATTAATTGTCAGTTCTGTTCATTTTACCGACCTCCTGGGCATGAAGAAACGTATACCCAAACAATTGAACAAATCTCGCAACGTATCAAAGAATTAGAAGATATTGATGGTGTTAGAATTTTGATGCAAGGTGGAGTTAATCCTGATTTGCCTTTCGAATGGTATGAAAATCTAATTCATGAACTGCGTATACAACATCCGAGTATTGCTCTTGATTGTTTCAGTCCAATTGAAATCGAAGGAATTGCAGAAGTAAGTCAACTTTCAACGCAGGAAGTATTAGTGCGGCTGCAAGAAGCAGGTATGCACGGATTACCCGGCGGAGGTGCTGAAATGCTTGTCGATGATGTACGAAAGGATGTCTCTCCAAAAAAAGGTGCTCCAGCAAATTGGCTTCGAGTCATGGAGGAAGCACAATCTCTCGGACTCACGACCAGTGCAACAAATGTTATCGGATTTGGAGAATCATTCGAACAACGGGTTGAACACATGAGGCGGATTCGTGATTTACAAGATCGTTCATTGGAGGACTATTCGTGTGGTTTTACCTCTTTCATCGCATGGCCCGTTCAACTTGAAGTAAACAGTTTCGGTCGACGTAATCGTGGTCAAAACAAAATCGAATTGGGTTCAGGGTCGACCGAATACTTGCGTCATGTAGCCGTATCTCGATTGTATCTCGACAGTATACCAAACATTCAATCTTCTTGGCCAACAATGGGGATTAAGACGGCTCAACTGGCACTCTTTGGTGGTGCAAATGATGTTGGCTCAACAATGATGGAAGAAAATGTAGTTTCTGCTTCAGGCACGACAAAATTCCAAGCATCAGAACGTGAACTCCAAGATGTAATTTTGCGAGCAGGATTTATTCCACAAAGACGCGATAGCGACTATGTGTTCCTAGAAACTCCAATGAGAGGAACACCTCCATTGGACCTTGCATCTCCACCACCAATGCAAGTTTAATTCGTTAACTTACATGTGAGTTTATGTTGTAGCGTTATAGTACACAACCCAGATTTCTGCGTGAATATTTCGTTGACCATTGCCAACACCATCTGATGGCGTGTATTCTTGACCATTGTACAATCCTCGATAGGTCAGATGGTTGACTCCACCGGTCATGTCACTCCAACTTGTAATGTCGTAGGTCCATTGCTTGACATCTTGACCAGCACACCATCCTGCTCGACCATACGGCCACGAACCGTATTGGTTTGCAACAACTCCGTTTCTCACCTCAAGCTCACAACCTTCACCAGATGAAACGTGGACGATTGGGTGCCATTCATAGGTCGTTAATCCATTGAGGTAGTAGTGATGTTGGTGGTCACAAAACTCTGCACAGTTTGCATTATCTTTGCCAAATCCATGGCCGGTAATTGTGGCAACAATCTCGACCTTATCAGCCCAAGATGGTACGGTGAAATTTAGATCACGAGTGTATTTTGTGAGGTCGTTATAGGTCCCATCAAATTGACCCCCAGTGAATGCAAAATCAGCACTTTGGCCGCGTAGACCACTGCCCCAGTTACTCAAAAGGAAAGTTATTGTGAGGTCGCCCTTGTTGGCACCTCGATACTTAAACGTCCGATTATCCTCATTTTCAAGCATAAAGAGATACGGTGAAATATCTGTTAACCACTTTCCTTCACGACCATAGGTCGTAATCCATCGCATATATTCTGTACCACATGCTGATGCGTTATCTCGGTCACAGATGCGTAGATTCGCTTCGTAATCCCATTCATGACAGCCTCCGTTGCTACCATCACTTTTCTGATAGCGATTCGAACGTTCATCACATGCATGTTCGTGGTAGACTTCAAGCGTATCGTAATCAGTAAGATTACTTGGGAACACTGCGTTTGTAGTGGTGGTAAAGCCCCCACTCCAGCCACCTGTATGGCGATAAAAGTCGAGTACTGTGACTTCTTCGACACCAGTATCATGTCTTCGTATTTCAACGGGGAATTCAGCGTTCCATTGGTGAGGTTCATGAATGAGATGTTGTGGGTCATAATTTGAACTTGTCCAAGCATAGAGTGACCCAGTTTCTCGTGCCATTTGGAAACGATCAATTCCCATAAACATTGGTGAATTAAAGTTCGATATCATCTGACCCAACCCACCTGTAATGCTGTTTGCTCGCTGGTCAATATAGTGTATTCTTCCTTCCCATGCTGTTTCTTCGTTCGGATTGAGGGCACTTTCAACTGCTGCTTTGCGATTCACAACATCACTGTGATAGGTCGAGTCAAACGAACCAAAGAAGAGATGAACATTCGAAGGTAATCCTCTGATAAAAGGACCAGGACTTTGACCCCAAGTCGCCGAATTGGAGTTGCCACTTGAGTCAGTATATTTGAATAAAAAGTAATAGATATCATACCCAGTCCATTCCTGTTGGAACAAGAACGTTCCATCTAAAGTTGGAACAGAGAAGTGAGGCACGATTTGCATTGGACCGGTGAGAGTTGAACCACTCGTCCAGCTCACTGGGGATTGAACAACAGCACAACCTTGGGAATCAATGGTCCATTTTTCAGGAGAATCAGGACAAATATCCACGTTAGCAAATACTCCATCATCATCCAAATCTGCACACCCCATCGTATTGACAACAAGTCCAGTAGGCGTACCAGGGCATTGGTCAAACAAATCATTTACGCCATCAGCATCGGTGTCTCTCTCTACTGCAGCACAACCAACTTCATTGACTTCTGTCGTATTGAGTGGAGTCTTTGGGCATTCATCCAATAGATGACCTGTAGCATTCACATCGTATACACCATCATTATCATCATCGATATCTTCGAGTACATCGTTACAACCATCATCGTCATAATCAGAAATTCCATCTCTTACCCAATCGACGACCCCCTTTGGGCATGTATCTGCATTATCGAGCAGATTGTCATTATCATCGTCATCATCCTCGTCTAAATCTGAGCATCCATCGCCATCCCAATCACTGAATGAACCTGAAGCCCAATTCAATAATCCACGCGGGCAAAAGTCATCAGAATCCAAAACACCGTCGTTATCATCATCATCATCATAATCCGTATCGTGGCATCCATCAGAATCATAGTCAGCATCAGGGGTACTAATCCATCCAAAAGACGTCGGGCATAGGTCCAAATGGTCTAAGATTCCATCATTGTCATCATCGAAGTCTTCCTCAAAGTCGTGGCAACCATCGTTATCTTGGTCACTTGCATTTGTCGAACTCCATCCATCAGATGCACCATAGCCATTCGGACAACGATCATCTAAATCCAAAATCCCGTCACCATCAGCATCATCGCCTGAATGTTCAACGAGAACTTGCGTTGTGACGGTATCACTCTTCAGGGAATCATTTCCACATTCGACCACAGTTCGTATTTCAAAAGAGTCTGTGACTTCTGACAGGTCAAGAAGAGTTTTCCATGTGCCATCATCCTTGACAATGCCGGTTTTACTCATCTCTTCACCGTAATGAATCATCAATGAGCATGTCGAAAGCGCACTGTGAACAACATTTCCTTCAAACCAAATGACCGATGGTTCCTCTAATGAAAGCATGACAGGTGCCCAAAGTATTGGGGCCTCTTCTTCTGGAGCGATTATAGTGATTGTATGAACGAGGTCTTGCTGTCGTGGTGAGGTAAATTCAGCATCATTGATCACGGTGAAGTGCACTAAAATTGAATAATCACCGGCGACTTGCGGAATAAACATCAACTGTAATCCCTGTGGAGTTTTTTCCAACTCAAAAGTAGTCAGCACTGTAATTTGAGGTGTGAGGATTGTAGGTTGTGCATCCCAATCATCACCTTTATTCTGAACCACTATGGTGAGTAGAACTGGAGTTCCATCGAGTGGAATTGAATCCGGAATCACGCCCCATGCAGCGGTTAACTCGACAGTGTTCGAAAGCGGTTCATCGATTTCCGATTCATCATCATTTTGGCTAACCGCACCGAAGCAACCCGACAAAACCATCAGGCCGGTGAGAAAGAGAGCAGCCAATGAGCGTCTTTGCATGAACCAAAGAGGAGAGAAGCGAGTCTTGAATGTGTTGCACAGATTATACTGAATCTGATTCAGTTCTACCATCATTTGTCGGGGGCATTTCGATGATTGAACTACGCTTTGGATGGCGAACTGCCAAAGGCAGAACCCACAACAATGGGCCTCCTTTTTTACGTTGGATACTTACGATGAGTTCCCAATGGATGCGAATGATTGGAGAGGAAACAGTACCTGGCCAATTCAATTTTGGTGGTGTGAGAATAATTTCCCCATCTTTCAGTTCGCTCCTTCCTCCGAATTCCATAATTCGCATAGGTCGAAGAAAGAGCCCGCCCTTTACTTTATGATGTTCCATAGGGGCCTCTTCACCCCCGCCAGTTCCATCATCCAGTCCAACTTCCCAATGATGTGGTAATTCAGTGGTAAGGCCGGGAGGTGGTTGATTTGATACAGCATGTCCCAGTGAACTGAACACTTCATCACGAGCAGGTGAAAGAGAACCAACTCTCCAGGTCACTTGGATATCATGCCAATCGTCTCGAATTTCAGAAAGTTTAATCTTTAATTTCAAAGGATTACCTGCAGATGGTTGACCAAGAATTTCAATAACTGGTATTTTTGGAGATGATTTAATAAATTTTTTCTGTTGAACTAAATCTGCAAGGTTGGCCCCCACACGTAAAGCAAGCGGTAAAAAGAGCAATGGCACAATAATAACTGCCAACATTGGGTAATCCAGTGGGCCGATTCGTACAGTACCAGTCCCTATCCCTGGTATGCCAAAGGAACTCAAAACAGGCTCGACAAACAAATATCCGAGTACCACTAACAGAATTACAACAGTCGCTGAAATGAAACGTCGAACTAAAGAATGGATGGGATTTGGTGTGAGATACCAACCTCTGCGTTGTTTGTTGACGGCGAGCGGTCGCTTAGAATTATCGAGATGATGTGAAGTTCGCTCGATTTGAGTATCATCAAAGAGTTTTCCATCAATGAGATAGCGTTGCTCAATAAGCCAAGTTTCTTCTCCACCGAGCCGAAAACTCGGAACACGTTCGGATAATGTATCAATCAAGTCATCTTTTTTTCCACTTTCAAGAACGATTCTCTTTGTCGCAATTGGCAATTCCGAAGCGATAAACCTGTAGGATTCGAACGGTGGAAAGCGTATTCTTTGTTCCAGTTGTAATTTAGAAATGAAATCACCCCTATCTAAATATGAGTCGCGTCCCTGCTTTCAGGGCCAATCTTCGAAATGCTGGAACCTTTCTCAACAATGCCAGACCGAGTGGGACCGGTTTTTCGATATCGCCGATATCGTTGATGAGTTCAAGCACATCAGGGCGAGCAAAATTTTCAAAGTGGGTGTCCAATTCTTTGTCACTGGTATCGCTGACCAGTAAATTTCTCAAGGAACGTGCTTTGTCTTGGTCTCTTTTCATAGATTGGAAATGTTTTGAGGTTACCTTCTTAAGATTCTTTTCAGACAGTTCATCATCAAAAATAGCTTTACTTAGGGGTTGAAGAATACCCTTAATTTGTTTAAATCCGGGACCAATTCCACCACCTGTTGTTGGTTTTGCCATTCCCGCAGCATCGCCAAGAAGCATGACCCGTTCTGCCACAGTTTTCTTTACCATACCACTGGGAATCGGACCACAAAATCTTGCGATTTCTTTGATCCCATCGAAGCGATCTTTCCATAGTGGGTGTTGTATCAAATCCTCATAGCATTGTTCAACGCTCCTCCCTTTCAAATGTTCAGGCGTTGACCAAATACCAATTCGATGACTGCCAAAACCAGATGGAATGACCCACGCAAAGAAACCAGGGGCAACTTCGGACCCACTGTACATTTCAAGCCAACGATCTTTGCCCTTATATCCCAATACTTCTACTTGAAATCCAATCATCATCTCCTTGGGCCGGCCCATTTTGAAATAACGTCGTGTCCAACTATGCGCTCCATCACAACCAATGAGTAATTTGCAGTTGAGTGTCAAGTTTTCTCCATTCGATTCAATATTGAGTGTGACTTTCTCTGGAGTAATTTCGGCAGAATGTGGCTGAGAGTTGAGCCAAAGTGATGCGCCAGATTCCATGGCTTGTTGTACCACTCCTTGATCGAACTTCTTTCTACACACCACATAGGTTCGCAGTTTACCATCGGTTCCAACAGGAACAAGAGTACCGCTTGGGCCGTGAATTCGTGCGCCGTCAATTTCTTCTAGAACAGAGTCGTAAAGGCCAACTTCATGCAATGCCTTTGGCGTGACAAGACCAGCACATTGGAACGGGCGTCCAATTTCAGTATGCTCTTCAAGCATCAAAACGCGATGCCCAAGTGATGCTAAGTGAGTCGCTGTCCGGCCACCTGTTGGCCCTGCGCCAACGATGATGACATCCCAATCGGACTGCTTCATGGTTCAAGTCCGGAGTCGGTCGGACATCAACCTTCGCTCTGCCATGACTCGAAAGAATGAGTTCTCAGCGCTTTGCAAACTTGTATCCAATAGATTCGTTCTTCTTTAGATACAATTTTGATGAAAATTCACGTTCAGTCTTCTTCGATATAAAATCATCATACGGGCCAATTTCTCTCTTTTCGATGAGAACCTTTGCCTCTTCTCGTGTGATTTCTCTTTTGGATACTTCTCTCAATATTTGTATTGTACAACCGCTGGAACCTTCTTCAGGTTGGTAATGCGTCTCAGTTTCGACGATGTTTACCTTGTGTGTCGGACATATACCAACGACGCCCTCAACAACAGTAAATCGAGTTGCATCTGCAGCAGCTTCTCGTGGTGGGAATTCAAATTTAATACGATTATTGTCACGAACTAGAAATGCCTTGAAAGGACGGCCACGCTTCGATGTAAAATCTTCAAGTAATTCTGATTTACCATTAACAAGAATCTGTTTTGCTTCATCAGCAGAAATCGGTCGCTTACACATTTCTTTAGAAACTCCACGGAATTTACACTCATCATGATCACAAGCATACATGGTTTGTCCTATTCGAATCGTACCATGATCGCATGCTGGACATGGGCAAACTTCCTCATCAGAGGCATCGGATGAGGATTCACCACCACCGATAAATTCGACCTTTCCATCATTGGTTAGCTTGACCGATGCAATATAGGGTTCACCGGTTCGATTGAAAAATCCATGTAAATCATCGATTTGACGGTTTTCTAAGAGGCGCATAGCCGTAGGTTGGTCGAACCATCTTCCGGAGGTATCCTTCCAGAACACAAATGAACATCCTTTTTCTCGACCTTCATTCTTTTCACATTGATAGGTAAGTGTCGTTTCAATAATTTTACTTTTACACACCAAACAATCTCCAATTGAAGGCTCATTCATATACAATTCAGTTCGGTCGTGATTTTTAATTCGTTCAACCATCACGGTCGTTTGTTCAATCACTGCGTTCATATAATTCTCACGTGGTTCTTCTCCTCGTTGAACACGGAGGAGAGACGATTCCATCTCACCGGTCATTTCAGGCGAAGTAATCCATTCAACAGGGATTTTTCTTAACACGTCAATGATTCGGATTCCATGTGCAGTAGCACTTATACTTCCACCTCGTGAACGTTGAATATATCCTCGGTCAACCAGTTTTTCGATTGTGTCAGCCCGAGTTGCAGGCGTTCCAAGTCCCTTATCTTTGATTGCTTCTGCTAAAGTTTCATCATCGATTTGTTTACCAGCATGTTCCATTAATCTCAGGAGTCCTGCTTCCTTCAAACGACCTTTCGGTTTTGATTTTTCTTCAGAAAATTCAAATGATTCGATTGAACCATCACAGGGATTACTTGGTAGGACATTCCAGCCATCAGGCAAGGATTGCTTCTTTGGACGAACAGCTCGCCATCCTTCGACCTTGATAGCACGGGATTCCTTGATGAAGTTTTCACCATCGAGTGTCGCTGTACGCTTTTGTACATCCCATGTAGCCTGTGGGTGCCATGATGCTAAGAATGTTCGAACGATGAGGTCATAGAGACGTGTATGGTCTGAATTCAAATTGCCTTCAGGTATTTTCCCAGTTGGAATAATGGCAAAGTGGTCACTCACTTTAGAATTGTCAAAGTTTCTACCAGCATTTTCCATTCCATCATCAATGATTCGTGTCGAGTGAGTATTATACTCTCCTTGGGCACCAAGTTGACGAATAGTTTTAGCAATTTGCTCATGCATATCCTCAGGCAAATGGCGTGAATCGGTACGTGGGTATGTCGTAAGTTTGAACGAATCATACAAGTCTTGTGCGACTCCAAGAGTTTTCTTTGCAGACCAACTGAATATATTATTTGCTTCTCTCTGAAGACTTGTAAGGTCAAAATTCAAAGGTGGTTTTTCAACAGATTCTCGCTGAGTTTGCTTTATTGTAGCCATTTTCCCAGAATTTAAGATCGTATTCAAATTGTCATGTTCTGCTTGCTCAATTATTCGGTGTGATTTGTAATCGGGTTGGTCTGGGTCATCAACATGGTTGTTGCGCTCCCAACGTCCTTTCCATTCAGCATCACCTGATTTGAAGTCCGCCTCGAGTTGCCAATATGGTAACGGTATATGACCCAAAACATGCAATTCATGTTCAACAATCATTGCCAAGGTAGCGGTCTGTACACGACCGAGTGAAATGGCTACGCGTTCATTCTTTTTTCGCGGAAGAAATGAGTTTGCAATTCGAGAGCCGTTCATACCGATAATCCAATCAGCTTCAGAACGTGAATAAGCAGCATCTCTGAGTGCGGAGTATTCCTCCCCATCCAAACGCTCGTCCCACGCTTTTTGAATCGAATCTTGTGTCATTGACTGAAGCCACATTCTGGAACTTTTCACTTTAGATTTAGTGTGCTGAACAATTGTTCTAAAAATTAATTCGCCTTCTCTTGCAGCGTCGCAAGCATTAACGATTTCAGTTACATCTTTTGCTTTTATGAGTTTTGTGATTGCAGAAAGTTGCTTTTTGCCTCTTCCACCAATTGGTTTGTATTCAAATGAGTCAGGGATATATGGCAAGCGGTCAACCGTTTTTCTCCAATCCTTAAAGGCTTCATCGTAGTCATCCATGTACTTCAGTTGCAACAAATGCCCAATCGCCCAGGTGACAATAATTCCATTTCCTTCCCAGTGAGTATCTGTTTTTGATGATGCGCCAAGAACTTGTGCGATGTCATTGGCTACACTCGGTTTCTCTGCAACAATGACGACGCTCATGATTTTACATGCGACCGACGAGGCTACTTGAACTCTCTTATATCCGAGGTCAATGAACAGATACTCTTGTATCTGTAGAGCAAAATCCAAAGATGCGAGAAATTATTTTACTACAGCCGAGACCGGGATTTGTTCTCATCCCATGGCAATTCCGAATTTGGTCCGCCGCAACCAATACAACCAGGATAGCCTGCCTCATGGAGTTCATGGCAAGCAGAAACAACTTCCTTCCATCCTTCATACGTTGGCATTTTCACCCACCTCACATTCTGTCCAGGCTCCTCCATTCCGATATAACCAATCATCTGAAGTTCACCCCCTTCCTGTTCTCGTTGAGAGATACATACATCGTTACGCAAACTTATTTCAAAAGTAGGAACGTGTAGTTTTGCTGGTTGGTAGTCACTCATTTCCAAGAATAGACTTTCGATATCTTCTTTGAATTCTACAGGGATTTCAAGGTGCAAATTGTCTCTTCTCAAAAGGACTCGAGAAGTTTCTCGCACAACTGGCCAGAGTGGGTCATCTATCCGCACAGACAGTCCTAGAGGGCGGAAGATTTGAAGGATACCGCTTCGAGGGCATGGTATGGGCATAGGTTACCGAGTCTTTGTTCGGCCGACATTGCGTGTTCAAGATTCGGAAAAAGCCCATGGCCGAGCATTGCTGATTCTTAGGGCGTTCTCTTCCAATCCACTTACTCGTGGCGTCCTCTCATTGTTGTATCGTCCACGTAAGAATATACCAATACATTGTTTTGGCCAGACCTATCAACATCCGTTTGGCAATGCGGCTGGACTTGATAAACGGGCTGAAGCACTGCGCGGATGGGAGGCGATTGGTGTGTCATTTATCGAAATAGGTGGAGTTACCGAGCATGAGCAAGATGGGAATCCGAAACCTCGAATGTTTCGAGCTACACCCTCTCGGTCTCTGGTAAACCGTATGGGATTCAACAATCCAGGTTCACAGAAAGTCGCTCAGCAATTACAGCAGCACTTTGCAAAATTTGGCTCACCTTCAGTACCTCTATGGGCGAATTTGGGGAAATCTAAAATTACATCTCTCGAAGATGCACCAAACGATTATGCACAAACTATGGACCGATTATGGGATTTCTGTGATGTTTTTGTCATCAACGTATCGTCGCCAAATACACCGAATTTACGTGAACTTCAGCACGATACTGCACTTGAATCGATTATTGATTCTTGTACGCTTGTCAACCAAAAGAATGCAGAATCGACCCAATCAAAAATCAAGCCGTTATTGGTCAAAATTTCACCCGACCTTTCCGATGAACAATTAGTTGCGATTGTTAAAACTGCACGAGATGCAGGATGCGATGGGATTATTGCGACCAATACAACGACTGAACGCCCCGTCTCTTCTTCCACCACGGAAGAACAAATATTTGCTCAAACTGGTGGACTAAGTGGATCGCCCCTCGCCAATCGTTCGACCGATATTGTACACCAGATTTATTCATTGACAAATGGAGAATGGCCCATTATCGGTGTTGGTGGAATTCTCTCTGCCGAAGATGCTTGGGCTAAAATTGGTGCAGGTGCTTGTCTTTTACAGGCTTACAGCGGCTTTGTTTTCGAAGGTGCAGGACTTACGAAATCCATTGTTCATGGTCTGGATAAAAAATTAAAAGAGCATGGATACTCAACTCTTCAGGAAGCGGTTGGCTTTTCCCACCGAATTACGGCATAATCAAGGTGACCTACATGTTTTCTCGACGAATCAGAATCCTTCTTATTGGCGCTGTCATCACTTTGGGTCTTCTCGGTGTCATCTTGATTGAGGCGCCTGAACCGACGCGTACTGTTGATGAAGTGATGGATGACCCCTCTTCATATCTTGACCGTGAAATAGCAGTCCGTGGAGAAATTGTCGATGGAAGTATTAACGCATCTCAAAATGAATTTCAATTGCATGGCTCTTCATACACTTTACGAATTGACTACATGGATGCATCTGTGTCAAATGGGTTAGGGGATAATCGTACTGTTTATGCCCAAGGCATCCTGCATTACATCGATGGTGAATATGTTTTAGAGGCACAAATCATCAAAACTTCGTGCCCTTCGAAGTATGAAGAAGAAGAAGTTTGACATCGTAAACGCTCGAAAGTAAGCAAGCGTTGCGTTCAAATACAGTCAGTTGTAGGACATGATGGGATAGGTGGGGAGCTAGGCGTACCCTGTACCACAAATCGTCTTCACGGTGGGCTGAACGCCTTTGGGCGGCGAAAGCGGCTCCTTGGTTTCCACATGCGGACGTTGATGTCTCGCCCCCACATGACTCGGGTGTTGTGAACTGTTTCCGGAGGGAAACAGGAATCGAATAACCGGGGGAATAGGTCAGGCCGGGAACGGAGCAGCCCTACTCGGAGCCATGTGTGCTGTGGGGTAACGGGATGGAGAAAGTATGTGGGTTTGCTGAGGATAGCGCATGTCCACCATTGGAATTCCCACTCCTGAGGTCTTTGAATGGTTCTTTTGAACATGTATTCTCTTTCCCATTTTCTAATTTGGTCAACTGCAGGTCGTTTCGTCCGTACCAATTGGAAACTTTTTTTTCTGCTTAGTATCGGCTGGGAGATTCTTGAACTCATTCTTCCGTTTGAATTTGCAATTGAGGACTGGGGCAACAAATGTATGGATTTGGTCGTCAATACTTTCGGATATTACATCGGTAGCCGTATGACATACAATGCCAATATTGGTCAAATATCAAACACGACATCACAGAACCATCCTGGGCCCTGAAAGTCAGGAACCTGTTCCCATTGTGAAAGTGCATGTTCATCGCCTGCCAGTTCAGTGAATTGCAATTCATGGCTTGTGACCGCTTTGATCTCAACCTCCCGTTCTATCTCTTCCGAATTGACCCATGATACCTGCGCAGAAAGTACCACCTCCTCAGATTCCCAAGCAACTGAGATTTGACAATCGATAAGCCATTGTAGTTTTACCTCCGACCGATAAAGTACTTCCTCAAGCCACTGAACGAGGAGTAAGTCCCATTGTTTTTCACCATCACCATAGGGTGCTGAAATTTGCCACTGAGACGTGTGTCGAATATGCCCATTGATTGAATTTTGTGCCGATTCAGAGAGGAGAATATCCTGCATTCCAAGTGTTGCTTCTGTGAACAACCTACTTGGATTTAAGGCAAATGCACGTAGACCTATATCTGCAGTTGTTGGCCTTGGCCAAGCACTCATTTGAACACCTCAGCGCTTTGAAACTTGAAGGTTCCAAGACATTTCACCTATGCGGTCGATGACATCATCACGGCTTAGGACAAATGATTCTGTGCGATCAGCGGCTAAAATGCACTCACATGCAGCATTTGCAAGTAATGCAGTATTACGAACGGTTAATTTTTTGGAAATAGCCACTGCAATTGCTACAGCTGCAGCGTCAATCAACCCAATCATTTGGCGCAAATCAGCGAGGGTGCAAGGCGCATGCACAACTTCTTCATCACGTGAATAAATAGTGACACCTGCTTCTCCAGAAAGAACAACCAAATGGTCCCAATTATGTGCTTCAATCAATTGAATTGCAGCCTCACTGCCGGTGGCGACTCCAAGTCTTCTACGCATCAATTCGAGTCCTTGGGATTGGAACAGAATCCAATTGACGCCGTGAGTACGATGCAAGCCGGTGAGTTTAGGGTCGGCAATAATTGGAACATTTTTATTCCGTGCCGCCTTAATGATTCGTTCAGCACCGACATCATTCACCACACCTTGTCCATAATCTGAAAGAATCAAGACATCGGCTGTTTCCACTTCTTCAACCGCTTGGTCGTAAAGGAAAGATGAAGCATCTTGGGGGACCGGATTATCATCTTCGACATCCCACCGCAGCAGAAGTTGTTCATCACTGACCAAACTTTCTCGTGTTGCAAGGAGTCGAGTTTTCACCGTCGTAGTACGGCCATCAAGAATAGCGATTCCACTGGTTGCCACACCTTCTTCCTCGAGTAATTCCAAAATATTTAATCCCGCACGGTCGTCACCTACAACACCAAATAAATGGCTTTGTAATCCCATTGAGTTGAGTCCTCGTCCAACGTGTGCTGCAGCGCCGACATCTTCCTCACGCATTGTTTCACGGAGGACCGGGACAGGCGCTCTTGAATTGAGATTATTGGCATACCCGTGGATATAACAATCCATCATGATGTCACCAATAAGAACAACTTTACATTGTTCAGCAGCCTTTAATTTGTTCTTGAGATTATTGAGGTCTTCGTATACGGCCTCTTCTTCATCGGACATTCCCATCTCTAACCCTCTCATGTGTTCCTAAGATACCATTCACTTGATATTATCGCGCAATTCTGCTAGTAAACTTGCATGTTGGGCATCTGAAATACCGAGAGTCTCTCTTAATGTTGCCAATATGGCTCCTTCATCGCTGGTGATAACTCCATCATCTAAAGCAGTGATAAGTGTAGATTTGTAAGTACGATACTTCTCCGAAACGATCGGAGATTGTTTCGCATCATTCAATAATTTATCATGCGTTAACCGATCAAAGCCGTAGGCGATTCGTACCGTTTCAAGCAGCGCAATTTCATCATCGACTAATTCGCCATCAACCATTGCCTGCCGAAGCATATCCAGATAGATTTCTTCGGGAGGAGGTGCCTTTTGTTCGCGTCTTGCCTCATCTGATAAACGGCGAACACGTTCAGGATGCATGCCGAGGAAATCGACCACTTCCGAAAGCAAATATTGTTCATCACGAGTGATTTTTCCATCTTCCCATGCTCGAGCAAATAAGCGACGAATCAAGTGCTCTCCAGCTTGGGCATCGAGAGATGCAATCCCTTCGGGATTTGAGACCGGTGAAACGACAGGATTGTCATGGAAATTCATTCCCTCATCAATAAAAGAAAGTAAATCAAGCGATGCTTGTCCACCCTTGCGCAATTCAGAGAGTATGAATTCTTGTCCATCGCAAATGACCGTTTGAGAAAGGATTTTTTCTCGTAAAGCACTTGCCTTTTCGCGTCCAGCAGGTGTCAGTCCATACACTTGACGACGTTGCTTGCCACCGGGGACATGTCGTTTTGAATTTGTCAAATCGCCTCGTACTTCAAGGCGCTTGAGGGTCCTTGGAACGTGTTTACGTTGAACATGAACAGCTGCAGAAATTCCTGCCTGGGTTAGTGCTGCTGGGGCCTCCCATTCTCCTTCGGGCAAGTTATTATCGCATAAATGCAACAACATCCGCTCTTCAGTTGTCAATGAGCCTAGATAGCCGTCAACCACTTCGCTCCCCCATTCTATCGTAGAAGTGAAGGCACATAGGGGCATCGGTTACCCTACAACTCAAATGATGCGTTGATGACGGCGTAGCATGGCGAGGCAGAACCGCAAGTTCACACCGCGTCAACGTACAACGCGGCCGTTGGGCGTTTCTTTGACGACCAACCTCCCACCATCTCAAGCCCTGTCACCTCCCATAAACCGAGACGGAAGTTGGTTTATCGAACCTCCGCTTTCTTCAAGATTGTACCAAAAAAGTGGTCTAGGAGAAATGCAGAGTGATGAAAGCATCCGTCTTACAGCCGAAGAAATTTTATTTTGTCATTGGCATCGACATGTCCCCCTCCCAAGTGAGCATTGGTTTCGAGATTCTGTTAAGCAAAACCCTGATGTGGTCGCACGTGGCGTAGTTTTTGATACTGCACGTAGTGGTGGTGAGATTTTGATTCCGGTCGAAAACATTCCCGCTAAGTGGGGGGTAGAGATCCCCGAAGCAACATGGGCAATGCGGTGGGGCCGGGAGCAGATATTTTCCAAGGAGCCTCCCGTCGCACATGTGCGATGGGCATGGACGACCGATGAGGTCGACTGGGTTGAAATGCTTGAATGGACAAATACAGTGAATTCACACGGTATGCTGGCAGAATTCTTCGTCATCGATGAAGAAATGGATGTGACGATGTATTTGCTTGGCATGGCACAACCAAATGGTAATCAGCGACTTTGGAACTCTTTTTCCAACGATGAGAAACAACGCTTGTCGGATTTATGGGATGAGCGAATCGCTCGTGGTACAGGCTGGTATATTCCAGATTTGTCAACCTGGCCTTGGCAATCAATCGGAGTAGAGCATCTCTCTGGTCGTCACCTTCGTGAAGAAGAAGGAAAATGGCTGAGTGTATTACTCAGCGAAATTGAAGTACCTTCTGAACTTGAACTTTTCAATGACCTCATGTCACGGGGTGTCTTATTGCGACCAGGATTTAAATTTGGCAGTCGTTGGCGAGTCTACGATACCCCAGTCGGTGAAGCGCATGCTCCTTGGCTTGTACAACCGGTTGATTTGGCTCCGAAGAATTGGGAATCAGCCTGTCTTGCAGTTCGTCTCTCAGAAGGTGTGCATAAATCATGGCTTTGTGCCCTAAAATCGCAGGGTACGTGGTTTTACTTACAGATGCAGAGATGGTTACCTGGTCGTTCCTAAAATCGATATCAGTCATCAATTGAGCGTCCCCAAGCGTCTGAATCTTGTTGAATCTCAATCTGCACTGCTTGTTTATCGAACGAGGAAGATTGTTGTACCTTACGTGGTAATTTCTTCCTCTCAAACATACCCACGAATACCCATAGAATGCAAATAATTCCAGCACTTCCAAGCAATTTACCGGGTGTTCGCCATTCTTCGAGAATGCTTCGCTCCCTATCTTCAGCAGTGTATTCGATTTCGAGACTCCAACGGTGCCCACTTTGCGAGAGAAGAATCAGTTCACCCTTTATCGACATACGATCTTCGAGTAAGCCATTTGGTTGAATTTCAATGAGCGCTTTATCACTCCCATCGAGCAATATTTGATTGGAGACCGTTCCAATACGTGATATCGGGCCGTCAAGGAACACAGTGAACGTCTGCGTCGAGTTTCCAAGTGATTCAATAGAAATTTCAATGGTAGAAGATTCGAATGCGGGTAGAGTTCCGATGCTGAGTGTTTCTATCGGTATACGACCAAGTGTCAATATTTGAGTTTTCAAATAGAGCGAATCGTTACCACAATGAATGTATCCTTCGAGAGACGCAACGGCATTTTCGGTTGATTCAGAGGAATAGTTCAACTCGATTTCAATATTTTCACCCTCAATCAGAAAACTCTCGTTGTTGAATTCTCTTCCATCGGATAGGCTGAGGCCATGTGTGAGTTGGCATGGTTCAGCACTCGTTGCAATGATTGGAAAACCATCAGTTTGCAAATAGACGCCTCCAAAATCAGGTAAATCGAGGTGGAATTGCGGTGAACAATTTGGGGCTGTGAAATGAATTTGTACCGTGATGTTGATTTCAACAGTCGCTACCCAAGGTACAAGGAAGCCATCATGTGTGAAAATTTGTATCCCTTGTGCGCCAAATGTACCTCCATTGAGAAACACGTCTGAGGCCTCTCCCGAATTGGCACCGTTTCGTAAATCGGTTCGACCATCAGCCTCAATTACCGTAAGCCATGGTTGGTCAGAATCACGATTCAGTTCATTTTTTTCTTCATTGCCGACACTCCTGTCTTGGTAAGTAACTAGAATTCCTGAGCCTGGTAAATGCTGGTCAAATCCTGAATTGGAGCGGTATTCTATCCAGACGTTTTCCTGTTCATTCAATGGAATCTTTAGAGCGGTTCCATTATCACTCATTCCCTGGAGTTGTACACTTGGACCGATACAGGGTGCTTGAGCACTTTCAGGCCAATTAAGGTCCATGGTTTGACTCCTATTTGCCTCCAACAGGTCGAGGGTTGCTGCGGTTGGTAATGCTGGCCAAACGCCCCCACCATTCCAATTCCCACTCGCCATAATATCCCAATCACCAACACCTTGCCAATTATTCAGTTGACCAGTGTCATGCACGGGGTAGAGGTCGAGAGCACCCATTTGGTGGAGCATTTCATGGAGGATTGTTCCCATGCCACTTGACCCTGTCCGAAGACTTGCCATTGTGTAATGTCCGACTTTTATGCCTTCATCGACTTCGATTGGTTCATCGAACTGAGTGAAATGACTCCAAATCCTCGTTGTTTGACTTGGATTCTCTTCTTGACCTTTCGTCGTGTGTAGGATGAGTAAGCGGTCGACGTATCCATCGTTATCAAGGTCATATTCATTCCAATCAACATAGGTTTCATGGTCTATTACAGTCTCTTTTGCTAAGAGCATTGGGAGAAATGTTCCATTCGAACTCAGATCCCTATCACCGTTTGAATCGGTCCCGTAATCGGAAATGGGCCCACTTGCTCGAGAAACTTTTGTGTTCACATCAATTTGAATTTCTGTTGCTGAACCAGACATCTGGAGAATATAATTTTGAGCTACATCATCTAAAAGAGTTTGAGCCTGATTCCCCCCCCATGCGTCTGTTGCTGGATGTTCATCAAAATCAACAAGCAGTACCAACCAACGTTCGTTCTCTTGCAATGGAAGGAGGTTAATTTCTTCTTGTTCGATGGTGATTGTATTTTCAGCCATCCATTGTTCAAGCGTCTCATTGTTCGAGAAACTCCATGAACTCGCGAGCAGCAGTATGACGATGACTGGTATGCCATACCTCGGACTCATACTCAAAGGGACAATGGTGAAGTGTTTGAATGCTTGGCTTTACTGGATTGGATTAGACGACACTTGTAGGGATTGCGAGGGGTTGTATGAGTTGCAGAACCGATGAAAGGTGATTAGGGTCGAGTTGAAGCAAGACTTGTTCAGGCTGAATCTGCATACCCCAAGATTCTGAATGCTCACGTGTATCGAGAATCAGTTCACCTATACTCGAATGTTCAAGTATTGAAAAAATTCGTTGAGGGACACTGGAGGCAGGCCATGGGTCTTGAAGACTGGCTATTTTTAATTCGATTTCAGTCAACTGGAGTGGAGAAGGTAATGTACGGTGGGACTGAGTTCGTAGTAAATCTAATCCACGTAATGAACACCCAATCGCATGACAATTTGATTTGAATGAATTCGGAAGGGGCTCTGAGGAACAACCGCTAATGATGACATCTGTCAATCGATGTTGAAGTGCTAATTCCAAGAGATGTTCACGTTCAGAATTTGAACTGCACAGTGAATGTGCAGAATGTATTGGGAACGGTGCCTTGAGTTGTTTTGGGAGGGGGAGAGCAGCGCCACTGCATGAACAGTCAACCATTAACATTTTTCGAATTCCTCCTTCGGCATCCATTCTTGGTTGATGACCTCTAAAAGTTGGAACAGGAGAATGAAGCCATTTTCTTGAACATAGTTCAATCGTACCAATGGCAATCACACCGAGCACTAGCGCTAAACCGCCAAATTCTGGCAAAGACGCGAGTAAGAGCAACAGAACAACACCGTATATTCGAATTCTCCACCAATCTGCAGTCTCTTCATTGAGCATACCATACATTCCTGCAAGCATCATGGCAAAGATTGCACATGCTACGATGATTTCTGACCAAATTACTGCAATCACAATCGATAGCATGTGAACCGCGTCATAGCGAGCATCTAACTTCATCGATTCATGGGTCTGATGCCCAGTATCAAACAGCAATGGGAGCAGGAGTCCAATTGTACTTATCACCGCGAAAAATACGCTTAATGTACCTGCGACAAACCAATATTTCAACCATCTCCTCTCTGCAGGGAGTAAACCTGGGCGAGCAAACGACCATGCTTGGTGCAACAGCAATGGCATGATGGTAATGAAACCCAAAATGGCTGCAGTCATCCATCGAAGAGCACTCCATCTAGCAGGGTCAAAGAGATTGAGACAACCGGCTTCACATGGATTGAGAGAGCGTAGGACGGTATCGAGAATTGCATCAACTTGTGTGATCCACCCAACAGTTGCAAGCGTCGTCATAAACAACAGAAGCGTAACACGAGCCGTTAATTCATTCAAATGCTCCTGAACTGGACTTTGTTGGTCTTGTTCGAGTTGAAGTGACATTGCTGAGCCTCGTTTTTGTAACAGTGAGTGAGCCAGATTACTATTGAGTTTATTCAAATTTAGTCCATTCGGAATTCGATTGAGCGACGCGATACCATTTAGTCCCATCAGAGTGAGTGAGCCACTCATATCCCTCAGCATCGACTTGGTCGGCAGGTGTAGTAACATCAGGTGTCGCTAATGGCTCCAGTCCGCTCTGTAGATGTGATGGATGAGTAAGAGGCGTTTCCACGTCTATGGCAGTGGTGCCCATAACATTTGATTCCATGGCTGGAATCTCTTTAATCGATTCTGCAATCGAATTTTTACGTTTGAAGAAGATTAAGGCACCTATTACAATCAGTAAGATTACAATGCCTCCTGCCCTCAACATTTGTGTTTGGAATTTCGCTTCCTGTTTTGTTTGTAAAATATCTCCGACTCCATTACCATCAGTATCTGTATCCTCTGAATAGTCTAAAGGAAAAGCATCCAACCCATCGAGTGTTCCGTCGTTATCATCGTCTGCATCAATCGAGTCGGGGGTACTATCCAAATCAGTATCAAGTGTACAATCATCTATGCTTTGCGAACCTAGGCTCGATGTCGAAGTGAATGGTGGGCATGCAGTTTGATTGGAAGAACCTGAAAATGGCACATAATATCCTATTGCGGCGAGATCATAAGTTGATTGAGCAGTGCTTGAAACATATTGCCCTACATCAGCATCATCACAAGAAGTTTCACCTATATCTGCTTGATAGGTTCCTGAAGCACAAGCCGTTTGGCTTGATTGTC
>CAJJCM010000032.1 GCA_905182635.1 uncultured Candidatus Poseidoniales archaeon | reverse complement strand
GCTTGCGGGGACTGAAAGCGCATGAGTTCTCTTGAACATTCTGCCGATCTTGAGTCTTTTCATTCTTGGCTAACTGCTGCATGCTCGAAAGGTGCAGTACCAATCATAACTGGTAAAAACGGGGATATGGACACCATCGGTTCCGCAATTGCCCTTTCATCTGCTCACTCCAATTTAATGGCTTCTGGATTGCATTTGGGTCGAACGGCAAAAAGAATGGTCGAAACGCTTCAAGCACCCTTCCGTAAATTATCAGAACATCAAACTGTTTGGCCACCCACGCTCGGTGGGATTATCATCGTTGATTCAGCATCCCCCGGTCAAGTAGGAATTCCTCTACCAGCAGGCGTCCCTGTATGTATTCTCGATCACCATTCGACCTGCGATTGGGAAATCGGTGAAAACGACCTTCTTTTACAATGGGATGTGCGTGCTACAACTCAAATTGTCGATTCCTATCTCTCTAAATATTCACCTCAGTCCCGCTCTCTCGTCGTCCGGAAGATGCTTTTGGCAGGGCTTTTGACCGATACGGGGAGATTTCGACATGCGGATAAAGGCGCATTTCAAACGGCTGTTGACTTGTTAACAGGTGATGATTTGGATTACGCAGCTTTTGTTGAATTCGTAGAAACAGAAACAACAACTCCAAGCGAACGTGGCAGTCTTTTACGAGGTTTGGAGCGTGCCAAATCAATCGACTCTGGTGCTTGGAACGTTGTTCATACCTATTCAGGAACACTCGAAGGCAGATTAGCCAGCCTTCTTATTGGAACTGGGGCAGAGATTGCCCTGGTCAGCAGATTCCGAGATGGTGAAACTCGCCTAACTGCACGTGCTTCACGACACACGACGTCGAAGGGAATCCATCTTGGTGAACTTATGACAAAGGTAGCACTACAGATCGGTGGCGAAGGTGGAGGTCATGATGGTGCTGCGGGATGGAGTGGTAAAACAGATAGAATCGCTGCAGAATCTTCATTCATAACCCAAGTGGCCTTGATTCAAAGGAATGATGATTGATGTCAGAGATTGAATTACCAAAAGCCCCAGGATATTTCATTTCACGTTGGCGAGAGCAAGGACCCGTCGACATGACAACCTTGACCACTTGGCGGGACGAAATGAATTGGGACACTTGGTTGCCCCTTGCAGAGGCTGCTTTGTTCCTTGATGCTGCTGAATTACTCGCCCTTCTTGAAACGGTACTTTCACCTGCTGAACAAGCAACACTTTCATTGGTCCGTCGGCGAATGTTAGGTGATACTCGACTTCAACAGAGTATTGAACAAGCACTGGATATTTCCCGTCATCCAGATACACGGGATTTGGCACTTGAAGGACGACTACGTATGGAACTCGGGTTGGCTAAATATGAAGCAGGTGAGATTGAAGCAGCGAAGGACGATTTAACATGGGCAGAAACGCGATTGAAATCTGTTGCTTTGGCAAGCAGAGACCACGACCTTTCACTGATTAACAAAGCTGCTTTGCATACTGCTTGTGGTGAGGCTTTGATGGCGTTAACTGTCTATTCAGATATTCCCCGGAATGGAAACCATGCGCATGAAACAATCGCACTTTCACGCCTAGGTGCTAGCCGAATTTGCGCATCGATAGGTCATAACTTTGATGCCGTGCGTCACGCTTGGAATGCGCATGCGCATGCGCTACTTGCGAATCAAGTTGGCATGGCCATCGAGGGAGGTGCATTATTTTTGGACTTTTCAAGCGAAGCAATTGATGACTCAGCAGAAAGAATGCAAATTCAAATCGAAAATGCAAAACCAAGAGACGCTGGTGAAGAGGCCCATGAACTCAAGGTTCATTCGGAAGATATCAATGATGTTTTTGAGTGGTGCTTTTCTCATCTCCCAGAGAGTCATGCAGGAGACGACCGTCCTGATTTGAGGGCGATGGTAAGTTTGGCTCATCGTTTTGACAAAATGCAACACTTTGATTCCTTGTTGAACAATCCAGATGGTATAGAAGATCCAATACTCGTCGCCATTGTCCAAAATTGTATTGACAATGCCGAATTGAAGTCACTTTGGAATGTTCGGCTCGCAACATTAACCATGGTCTAATCTATAGATTGGAGCACCAGCGGGTCAAATCAGTAAACTCTTCTGTTGTCCATTCTTTGAGTGGGGGGATTTCATCCCACCATTGAACCAAACGAACTTTTTCATCTGCAACCTCCCAATTTTGCAGCGTAGAATCCTCTACAATCACATGGGCAACCCACCCCTTGGGGTAGTAGGTCGTGTTCCATTTTTCGACGAGACCTTCAAGGCCAGTCTCTTCTTTCAATTCTCGAAGTAAGGCTTCTTCAGGTGTTTCTCCAGCCTCAACATGCCCCCCCGGAATTTCCCAACCACGTTCTGGGTGTTCGACAAAAATAACCTTGCCCCCTTGGCCAAGCATTTGCTTGCTTCCCTCTTTTGTGGTGACCCACGCTAAGACAAACACAGGAGGTTGTTTCAAACTCATATTTCTACCTCAGAACGCGTTCTTTGCTTTCAAAACCCATTCTTCGGCCCATTGCTCACCTTGCGATACAAGCCTTCGTGCTAAGAAAAATGCTTCTGAAGCATCACCGGCTTCCATCAAAGATTTCAAACGTGTCATGTCAGGGTGGATGGATATATGCTCATCTTCAACTGGAATTGAAACTTCTTGAACATCTTCAATTGAAGAGATACGTTGTGAAAGTTGGAGCATTTGTTCCAAAAATTGTGAACGCTTTTCGATACTTGGTGTAGTCCAGGGTTTTTCTTCTTCTCCCATTAGACGACCAGTAATCCGTTCCAAAAATAAATCTCGCGGAGTTTGGTGGGGTTGCAATTGTTGTACATGGTCGTAACAGGACCAAGCCTCATCCATTTCTTCACGGCGTTCATAGAGGCGACCTAATTCCATCCAAAGTTCATGGTTATTTGGACGATGGGCTAAGAGGTGACGGGCAAGTTCAATGAAAAGATCTTCATACCCACCTGAGCGTATTCTTTCCAACCGTCGTCCATAAACGATATTGGCACGTTGGTCACTGAAATCTAAACTTCGACAACGTAGTGCAAAATCTTCAAGTTCGCTTTCGATTGATGTCGCCTCCAAAAATGTTGACCACCATGTATCAGGGTCGAGTGGGTCACGAGTAAAGGCAGCTTCAAGCAACTCCAGACCAACTAAAAGAAAGTTAACATCCTTCAACTGCTCGACTTGTACGGCATCACGCCCCAGAATGATGAAGACATCTTCGAGGACGGCACAGAGACCGAGTCCGTCTTGCACCACGACCTTGATATCGGCCAAACATCGCCAATTCCTTTCATCGGTGAAATCATGGAGCAACGCTTGTCGAGCATTTTGTTCAGCCCAAGCCATGTTTTCATCAAACCGGTCAGGGTCCTTCGAAGCAAGACGAACAAATTTTTGTGCTTGGGTTCGATAGCGATTCCCTAAGTTGCGTCGAGGATGTTGCAAAAGGTCTGCACTCTCCCCAACCATGTATCTCACACCATCTCTCTGCATTCAATATCTTCGCTGAAATGTTCATTGCACCGAAATAAAACCATCATGTTCTACGCCCCATGGCAAGGTTGCATCAAATCCAACTTTTGCGGTGAGGCCATCCGAGTCACGTGATGGGTCTAATGAACTTCCTTTTTGATTGGAAAGAATGATTGTATCCGTATCTGGTTGCCATCGAGTCACCATTGCCCATTCCACTCGTACGGGGTCTCCAATGTCGATGTCCTCATCAACGATGGTGACCATCTTCATACTTCTGTGACCTGCTAATGCTGCTTTGATTGCATTAAATGGGTCTTCAGGTGATGATTTTTTAATTTTAATAACTGCTGCCAACCAACCACATCCACCTTCGGTCATGTGAACATCAATGCATTCGCATACTTCATTCACAGCGGCTTTAATTGTTGGTGCCCGTGGAAGGCCCATCAGGGTCTTGTGTTCTGCCTCACCTGGGATGAGTGCATGGAATATTGGATTGTCGCGGTGGATAACGCCATCGATTTCAATAACGGGTTCTTGACGCACATCATCGACTGTTCCAGTGATGTCGACATATGGCCCTTCATCGTCATCCTCACAGGTAATGCGGCCCCATAAGACGTATTCAGCGTCCGCCGGAGCGAGGATACCGTTTGGCATCCGAGTCAAACGAAGAGGTGTATCATACAATTTCTCGTGCAGTGCCGCTGCAATCGTCAATTCATCGATATTCTCATCAAAAGACATAGCTGCTGCAAGTAGAACGACAGGATCAGGAGCATTGACAATGGCAATCTCAACTTCTCTTCCTTCCTTACGTGCATTCATGGTCATTGTTCGCAGGTGCCGTGGAACCAATCTGACAACCAAATGGTTTGGGTCACGTACGAACTGGCGATGAAAAGACATGTTTCGAATTCCATTATCCTCTGCAATAATTACACTTGCTGATGAGTATCGCCCACGGTCTTGGGGCCAATGATGTGGGATTGGAAGTTTTGTAATGTCGACCGTCTCTTGCAAATTGTCGTAACATTCCGCTTCCGATGCATCGACAATTACAGGTTCACTTGGGTTTTCCATTGCCCACGCCAATGTATCGATGTATTTTTCTGGAGAAATACCAATGGCTGCACAGAGACGCTCACGGGTCAGAATATTTATCGCAGCACGGTGGCCAGGACTTTCAGGAATATTCGTGAATAATGTGAGGGCATGATGACTTGCTCTCGAGTGTTCCCACAGGCCATGAATGAGGCTGGTTGGGTTCGATTCTTCGGTGGCTGCACCTAGGTGGTCACGAAAGGCCATGTCTTTGCTAAAAGGGCTCATCGCTTGAACCTTGTTTAAGCACACTTACCAATTCGTCAAATTTGGGATATAATGGTGCTTATTATGGGATGTTTTCATCTCGCAGTAAGCAGAATTGTTCAACTCTTCTACACTGGCTTTGCGGGTCTTTTTATATATGGGATTCAAGTCGGCAGAGTGCTTCAATGCGGTGATTATGATGGGTAGAGGACTCTTCGCAGGTGCTAAAATGGCCAAGGACCGTCAAAAGTTTCGTTGGTCAGACCGTCGATATAAGAAGCGTATGCTCAAGTTGCGAGCGAAGCACGACCCTCTTGCGGGTTCCACTCAAGCCAAAGGTATCGTCATTGAAAAAGTCGGTATTGAGGCCAAACAACCGAACTCGGGTATTCGTAAGGCAGTCAAGATCTCCCTTATCAAAAACGGAAATAAACTCACCGCTTTCGCTCCTGGCGATGGTGCAATTAACTTCATCGATGAACACGATGAAGTAATGGTTGAAGGTATCGGTGGACGCATGGGTCGTTCATACGGTGATATTCCTGGAGTCCGATACAAGGTCATCCAAGTCAACGGCGTTTCATTGAATGAAATGGTCCGTGGCCGAAAAGAGAAACCAATCCGCTGAGGTGTTGAATATGTCTGAATCAGAAACGGTAGTCGCAGAGGAAGAAGTAGAAGAAGTGGAAGCCGTAATCGAGGATGTCCGCCCTATTGCTGGAATCGGAACTCTTGTGTTTGGAAAATGGGATGTATCTGCAATCACTTGCAAAGATCCTGGCCTTGCACCTTACATCAACCTCACAACGGTTGGTGTGCCACATTCCGGTGGCCGCCACGCAAACGCTTGGTTTGGAAAAGCCAAGTTGTCTGTCGTTGAACGATACATCAACAAACTCATGCGCTCAGGACCTTACACTGGTAAGAAACAAGGTGCAATGAAAGCGTTTGAAGCAGCTCTCGATGCAATCGCAGAAAAGACTGGCCAAAATCCATTACAAGTTTTTGTTAATGCTATTTGCAACGGCGCACCAATGGAAGAAATCACTCGAATCAAATTCGGTGCAGTCTCTCAACCAAAGGCAGTCGATGCATCACCATCCCGTCGCCTCGACGTCGCTCTACGCAACCTTGCAAAAGGTGCACATCAAGGGACGCACAAGTCGAAGCGAACTCTGACCAACTGTATCATCAATGAGCTTTCAAAGGCTGCCGTTGGTGATGCAACCTCTTTTGCTGTTGCAAAGAAGGAAGAATTGGAACGCATCGCTTCATCTGCTCGTTGAAACTGAATACACCGTATTCAAGTCGAACTTTTATGTCGTTTGCGAACGCCTTATTTGATTCACGGTCGTTGCTATCCGTATCTTCATAGCGAGTCACTTAAGAACCCCTTTCCGGTGGCCGAGATTGACGAGTAGTCACAGGTGATTCCATGGGCCGAAAGGAAGACAACATTAACAAAGCAACAGAAGTCATGCATATTTTACCTCAAATTCGTAATTTATGTATTGCCGCACACATTGACCACGGAAAAACAACACTTTCCGACAACCTCATTGCAGGTGCTGGAATGATGTCCAGTGAACTTGCCGGTTCAGCTCGTGTTCTCGATTTCGATGAACAAGAATCAGCTCGAGGAATTACCATTAACGCAGCATCTGCTTCGATGGTTCACGAAATTGAAGGGACTGATTACCTTATCAATCTCATTGATACTCCTGGTCACGTTGACTTTGGTGGTGACGTAACTCGTGCTATGCGTGCAGTCGATGGATGTTTCATTCTCGCATGTGCAGTTGAAGGACCAATGCCTCAAACAGAGACTGTTGTCCGGCAAGCACTCAAGGAAAAGGTAAAACCTGTTCTTTTCATTAACAAAGTTGACCGTCTCATCAATGAGTTGCAGGTCACCCCTGAGGATATGATGGCACGATTTACCGAGACGATCAAGAAGGTTAATCGACTCATCAGCCAATTTGCTCCTGAAGAATTCAAGAAGACATGGCAAGTGAGTGTCCTGGATGGAACCGTCGCATTCGGTAGCGCTTTCCACAACTGGGGAATTACAATTCCTTACATGCAGAAGTCTGGCGTCTCGATGACTGATATTTTCGAATATTGTAAAAATGAAGACCAAAAAACATTGG
The DNA here is from genome assembly GCA_905182635.1 of uncultured Candidatus Poseidoniales archaeon. Taxonomy (GTDB): domain Archaea; phylum Thermoplasmatota; class Poseidoniia; order Poseidoniales; family Poseidoniaceae; genus MGIIa-L1. The sequence goes on along the minus strand of CAJJCM010000032.1, from coordinate 36,909 downwards.
CTGAGAAAGCTCCAGTTCACGAAGTTCTTTTGGACATGGCTGTTACGAAGTTACCAGGACCAGTTGAAGCACAACCCTACCGTGTTCCAAACATTTGGACCGGCGACATTGAATCTGAGATAGGAAAAGCAATGGTAAATTGCGACCCTGATGCAGAACTTGCTATGATGATTACAAAGATTTGGATGGACCCTCACGCGGGTGAAGTTGCGGTCGGTCGTATCTATTCAGGTTCGATTTCTCAAGGTGAAACTGTGTTTGCGATTGGTGCTGCCAAACCTGAACGTGTTCAACAAGTGAGCATGATGGTCGGTGGAGACCGTATTACAGTCCCTAAGGTCGTTGCAGGAAACATTGCAGCCCTTACCGGTATTCGCTCAGCCGCTGCTGGTGTTACACTCTCACGTAACAAAGATTTCACGCCTTTCGAACCAATTCGACACTACTCCGATCCCGTTGTTACTGTCGCTGTTGAACCAAAGAGTATGAAGGACCTTCCAAAGTTCATCGATGCTCTACGTTCACTCGCTAAAGCTGATGCTTCTCTTCAAGTTACGACCAACCAAGAAACCGGTGAAGCATTGCTCGCTGGAATGGGTGAACTTCACTTAGAAATCACCGTGTATCGTATTGAAGAAGAACAGAACATCAAAGTGAGCGTCAGCCCACCTATTGTGGTCTACCGAGAAGGAATTCAAGGGAATAACCGTGGAAATGCGTTTGAGGGTAAATCCCCTAACCGCCACAACCGTTTCTTCTTTGAAATTGAAGCACTCACGCCTGAGGTAGTCACAGCACTTCGCTCAGGAGAACTTGGTTCAGGAACTATCCGACCAAACGATGCAAAGGAAACTGGACGTAAGTTTGGTGAACTTGGCATGGATAAAGATTTGATGCGTAAGATTTATGCAATCAATGGTTCGAACGTTTTGGTCAACGATACCAAGGGTATTCAGGGACTTCACGAAACCCGTGAATTGATTATTGAAGCCTTTAATGGTGTTTGCATCAAGGGTCCTATTGCTGACGAACCTGTTCAAGGAATGTTTGTTCGACTCGTCGATGCAAAGCTTCACGAAGACGCAATTCACCGTGGACCTGCTCAGACAATTCCAGCAGTCCGTAACGGAATTAAGGGTGCAATGATTCGTGCACGAACCGTTTTGCTTGAACCTATGCAGAAGGCTTTCGTTTCTGTGCCAAACGATTGGCTCGGCCAAGTAACACGAGAAGTTACCAACCGTCGTGGAATCATTGAAGATATGCCATCAGAAGGCGAAGTTACGACCGTCATTGGAATTTTACCTATTGCGGAAACTTTTGGTTTCTCAAACGATATCCGTGCTGCTTCTCAAGGGCGTGCTGTTTGGAACACAGAAAACCTTGGTTTCGAAATGCTTCCTCCACAATTGTTTGACAAGGTCGTTGCTCAAATTCGAACTCGTAAGGGACTCAAGCCAGAACCTTATCCGGAATCTTACTATTCTGAGTGAGATAAATGCAAGGCTCAATCGTGGGCCTTTTTGCCGCACTTCAAGGCGGTGTGCCAAAGCCTTCGGTGCAGTTGCTCAATATTCTTGAACACGGATGTGTCGGGGATAAGCAAAACGATACAAAGCATCATGGAGGCCCAAATCGGGCAGTATGTTTGTTCAGTAGTGAAGTTGTCAATCGCCTTCACAATGAAGGTCATCCAATTTATCCTGGCTCTGTTGGAGAAAATATACTCGTCCAAGGGATTCCATGGGATGTCATTTCTATTGGAACACAATTTCATTTTAACCAAGTGATTTTAGAAATTACTTCCGACGCCCCACCTTGCCGAACGATCAAGGACTCATTTTTAAATGAGGAATTCAAATGTATTTCTGCAAAGATATACCCTCATTCGACCCGCTGGTATGCAAAAGTGATTCAGTCCGGTGAAGTGGTGACTGGTGAAAACGTCATTCTCAATTAATACGTTTCAGTTGGAAATCAGTCAGTTCACGGAGTGCTCGCAGAGAAGGTCCTTGAGGGATACGGTCGAGACAAGCGTGTGCTTTCGCGTGGTATTCCACCGCTCTTTGCCTTGCATAATCAATTGAGCCTAAATTGCCAAGAGCTTGTAAAGCAGCATCTATGGATTCAGAGTCAGTCTCTTCTCCCTTTCCAAGTGCAGCAAGAAGCGTTGTTTTATCTTTTGAATCGGGTTGTGCAAGCGCATGGATTACCATGAGCGTTCGCTTTCCTTGGGCAACATCTGAACCTGCAGGCTTACCAAGGACAGACGAGTCTGAAACAACATCAATTAAATCGTCCATCAGTTGGAAACACAATCCCACTGCAAGACCCCAGTCGGCCATACAGTCAATTGTTTCTTGGTCGGCTCCTGCCATTCGAGCACCGATTTCAGCACAGGTGAGGAACATGACAGCAGTCTTTCCTTCAATCATCTCGATGTAATCCTCTTCGGAGACCGCTAATTCATCTTCAAATTCGATATCCATTTGCTGTCCTTCACTGACCCGTCGAACCATCCAAGCAATTCGATTCACCAAGGCTGCTACATCGGTCGCTTCTAATCCTTCTGCCTGTACTAAACGTTCGAATGCAATTGCCAACATGGCATCTCCTGCATTGATTGCAGTTGGAAGGTCGAATTCAATATGAACTGCATTTCTTCCTCTTCGGATATCATCATCATCCATGATGTCGTCGTGAACCAGTGTGAAATTATGCACAATTTCAATCGCAGCACCTACATCTAACATTCCTGAATGTGAGTCCCCCACTGCCTTACCTACAAGCCAAGGTAATGTCGCACGCAGGCGTTTTCCACCACCGTGAATCAAATGCGTCATGGCTGCAGCCAAACGCTGGTGACGAGATGCCATCAAACTGTTCATTATCCGTTGTTCGACAAGGGGTTTGACTTCAAGAACAGAGAGGTCTAATCCAGCGCCTTCTGCTTCCGGCAGCAAATGTGTAACATCACCCATGTCATGGATTTTATCATCGGCGAGTTCTTCTAATGCGGAATTATTTCCAACGGCATTCCACCATTCACGATTCATTATTCGAGCAGCAATACAACGGAACCAAGGTGCGATAGAGCCATTCTTTGGTTCTTCTTCGAGCAATAATTCCTCAAGTTCCTCATAGGTCACCCAAGCGACATCCGATACTTCATTCGGGTTGGGATTGAGTTCGACATCGACTTGAGCAATCAAAATATGGTCGATTTCTCGTTCAATCCATGTCTCGTTCATTCGTGCAGAGTACCGCATTTTCGTCATGAAGTGGAAATCTTCAACCGAAAAGCATGATGGTGAAATCCCGAGTTCTTGTTCTAATTTACGTATGGCAGCATTTTTGACGCCGAGGGCATTTTCTTCATTCAATTCATCTTCAGAATGAAGGGGGTGAGAACAACAGGAATTCGCCCAAACGCCTGGGAAAGTAACTTTCTCATCGGCTCTTCGTTGGAGAAGCAGCCGCTTATTTGAGTCGAAAAGAAGAACGCTGAATGCTCGATGGTAAGACCCTGCATCACGATGGGCAGTGATTTTTGACATTGGACCTACGACTTCATCTTTCTCAGTTACTGCAATGATCGCCTCAGCCATCAATTTTGATTGGTCAGCATCTGCACCAATGGAGTTGAGTAAATCTTGCTCTGAATCGGAGAGTTCGACACTTTGAACATCTTCAATCTCATAGCCGGCCATGTGAACCCCAACCCAATGGATTCGCACACGGTACATGAAGAGTTCTCTATTTTATGTTGATAGATACATTCATATTTGTATCTAAAAGAGTGTGCAGTTCACTTTTTAGCAGTTACAATCGTACCTCTTACCGGATTGCCGAGCATCGCGCCGAATACCCGTTCTGACTTTCCACCATTTACCATGATTACTTCTATTCCATGAGATGCAATAAGTGAGCCACGAGCGGCTTTTAGACCGATGCCTCCGGTCACATCAATTTCCGATTGATGGGTACCTTCAAACTCAATCTCTGGCGACCAGTTTTCGATAAGGTCGTTTTCATTGGCTTGTTCAGGAGGAAATCGTAGCAGTCCATCGACTCCTTTAATTGCAAACACTAATCGTTTTACTTGAGGTAATTCAATCGCCAAACGAACGACGAGGTCATCGCCCGAAAGTATTCCAAATTGTTGGTCACCTTCGACATCAACCACATCGCCAAAAGTGACGTGGATTTGTGCATCGCTTTGCTCCAAGAATCTCTCGAGGGAACCCAAAAAATCAGGACCAGTATTTTTTGCCCACAGATGGGGTGGATGAATCTTTGGCGTGAGGTTCTTCTGAACGAGGGCGTTGCATACATGGGTGTTGAGTTGGAGCATTTCTTTTCGTACTTGATTGACTGCTTCAAGTTGAGATGTGCATATGTTGTCTGGTTCAAATTCAACATTGGGGAGTATACCTTCATGTAATCGCCAGTGCTTTGCCCTCAAATGACCGAATGAGCCAGCACCATGGACCAGTACAACATCGATGTCATGGCTTTGACAAGCAGAAACAGTTTGTGCCAGCCTCTCTAATATCTCTAAATCCGGTGTGCAAAAGGATGATTTGTCAGTAATAAGGCCTCCACCCCATTTGATAACCACTCGCTCACGCATGTGTCTGCCAAGAGGAAATCGCTCAAGAGGATGCCCCTTCATTTTCAATCAAAGGACAATTTTCTCACCAAGCATTGATGACCCACGGAGTGAAGCAAGGAATATGTCCGACGGTCCATCACTGAGCGACTTTATGCGCCACCTACAAGCCATTCTCGAAGAATCGGAGGGAATTGATGACCGTATAGAACGAGAATCACGACAACTTCAAATCGAATCTGCTATACAAGAAGCCATTATTTTTGGAAACCGATTCCGTGAACTTATGGAACATGGGATTGACCCACTGCATTTTGTCAAACCGAATGACCGTGAGGACATTCCAAAGCAAGTTTCCAAGATAGAAACGCTCAATGTAGGACAACCTCATTGCAAAGGGTGTGGGAATCATCTCGAGAAGGATCTCGACTTCTGCGCCTCTTGCGGCGAAAAGCGTTAATCACTCTTCTTCTTGCTTTGCAAGTTTTTCTGCCTGCTCTGCATCTTTCTCTTCCTGCTCTGCAATTTGCTCTTCCATTTCCCATTGAGCAACGACTTCCAAAATTATTGGGTCATCAGCATCAATGCGGTAAAGGTATTCACCAGGCATTTCATCGACGAGGAACACTGTCTTTCCAGCTCTGTAGATGATGTGTCCATCTGCAATTGCACGAACAGTATCAACTTCAAGAATCGCCGGTCGTTGAATACGAACATGGCCTGCTTCCATAGCATTGGTAATGCTTCGGGAGAGGTGAATGTGCTTTCGGTCGCCAGTTGTGATTCCAAATTCTTTGGTCGTCTCTACTTGTTCTTCTTCACAAGGCCAATAAAGTCCTTCAGGGATTTCGTCTGTAGGGAGATCGAGTTCGAGTTCAATTGAATGTCCATATGTGGCACGAAGCATTTCACCTTCGACTTGGTAGCGTCCCTTATCATCAGCGTTAGCGATAGCAGCGAAATGCCAACCGCGGAGCCAGTGATAGTGGCGACGTTGCTTTGAAATTGATTCGGAAAGTTCTCGTCCATTGACCCATCCATTGATGTCCATTTCAACATTAAACTTTTCAGGAGCGTGTCGCAAGACCAGTGCCAACATTCGGCCGAGAGAGTTCGATTCTCGGTCACTCATGATGAATTTTCCTTCTTCGTTACAGGTGGGGCAATTAGCACCTTTGAAGTGCCCGTGCGCTCTACATTGTCGTAGCATGTTTTGAGGGGAGTAGAGGGTGTTCTTAGACTCTACGGATGGTTCGAACGAAATAAAGGCATGAATTCCGTTGACCGACTCAATCAAATGCTTGTTCTTCTTGGGTATGTCATGGTCGATGTTGCCGTCATCGGTGCGGGTCAAACAAAGTATGGTAATCACAAACTTGGCCTCAAAGGAATGTGGGCCGAAGCGGCAGAAAATGCCTACTCAAGTGTAGATCGTGATTTTGAACCTCGACAAGTTGACGAAGCATTCATTGGAAGCGTGGCCTTTGGCGGTGCTCAACTTGGGAATACTGCAGCTTTGCTCACTGAACATTCAGGATTGGATGGAATTCCTGTCCGACGCGTAGAAAATGCATGTGCATCTTCTGGATTCGCCTTACGTGATGCTTGGATGGCTATCAAAAGCGGTCAGGCCGATATTGTTGTGGCGGGCGGAATTGAGAAAATGAATGATTTGTCTGCAGAAAGAAAACGTTTCTGGCTCGGCGTTTCTGGCGATACCGAATGGGAGCGACTTGCAGGCCTAACATTTCCAGGTACCTATGCATTGATGGCACGACGCCATTTCCATGAACACGATTCATCGCACGATGATTTGGTCAATATCAGTGTTAAGAATCATATGCATGGTTTTGAAAATGAGCATGCCCACATTCGAAAGCAGATATCTTTTGAAAAGGCTGAAAGCGGTTTTATGGTTGCCGACCCTCTTACATTGTATGATTGCTGCCCAACATCCGACGGTGCATCGTGTGTAATTCTTGCTGCGGACCATGTTGTTCGACAATTTACCGATGACCCAGTATGGATCCGTTCCTCTGGTGCCGCCTCGGATCGATTAGCTCTTCATGACCGACCTTCTGTTACACAATTATTAGCAACACAAAAAGCATCGAAATCAGCATATTCTGCTGCTGGTTTAACTTCGAACGATATTGATTTGGCTGAAGTCCATGATTGTTTTACGATAGCGGAATTGATGGCGACTGAAGACCTTGGGTTTTCAGAGCAAGGTCAAGGTGGCGTGTTTGCACGTGAAGGACAAGGTGTGAGGAATGAAGGCTCAGTCTGTATCAATCCAAGTGGAGGTCTCAAATCGAAAGGTCATCCACTTGGTGCAACTGGAACAGGACAAGCCGTAGAGGTATTCAAACAATTGAGGGGAACTGTTGAAGATTCTCGTCAAGTGAGGGATGCTGAAATTGGTTTGACACACAATGTTGGAGGCTCAGGAGCTACCTGTGCCGTTCACATCTTCGGGAGGGAGCGGAATGGGTGAACATTCTCATTGGAAGGGTTATTTAGTGGTTGAGAATGGCGACTCCATCTTCATTCAATCATCTTATGTCCACGAAGAAAAAATCGTCTATGGCCCTGACAGTGATGCCACGACAATGGCAATTGCAGGCATTCAATTTATGCACAGTAAAGGGTATTCTGTTGAATCGATTCATCTCTCGGATTCGGTCGATGCGCAAACGGTATATCTTGCTACTGGGGTTGATTCAATTGCTCACAATGAGGATTTAGATTTTGAATCCATTGAATGGGACCTTTTGAGTGGTGATGAAGCAACACTTGTCGTAGCAAAATCCAATGCTGACTCCTATGATTTCGAAGCACCCGAGGATGTCGAAATTATTGATGCAGACTTCTATCATGATATGGAGAATGCATGGAAACTTGAACAAGAAGTAAGTCATGTCTCACAAGGGGCATATATTTCTCCATCTCAGTACATCGAAGGCGCACGTGCACGACTGTCCCTTGCTTCTCAAAAAGTCGGTGACCGTATGATTTGGCCGCCGCGTCAACTTGACGAAGATGGCCTGCGCCTCTCACCTGAGTCTCATTCACTTGTCCCTGAGGCTCAAGTGGAATCTTGGACGAAACTAAGCGCTGCTGGCGCCCCATCAGAATTTTCATTACGCGCACCAATTCTTGGTGGGATTCAAACTCTTTTGGTTCGTTTTGAGCAGGGTCCTCGAGGAGTTTTTCTTGTCACTGACGATATAGAATATTTACCGAAGATTGGCGATACAGTCAATTTCGCAGTCCGCCGAATATATGCGCAAGAAGGAAAGATACGATATGGACTAAAAGCGATTCCTAAGCGTTGAATTGTGTATTCGATTCTCATTTCTTTCCTCCAAAGCCTTGATAGAAAGGCAAGGATGTGGCAGCAATATGGCGGGTTTTGGAGGCATACGCAAAGGTCGACGCGAAGCCGTTGATAATCTTGGTTTCACAGAGGGGGGTGATTGCCCTCGATGCGGTGGTGAATCACAACCTTCGACCATGGCAGGATACTTGAATTGTGCTGGGTGTCAACACGAATGGAAAGATGCGGAATACGTTGAAGAGTCGTCTGCAATTGAGATCCCCACATATCATAAAGACAGTGAACAAATTGAAGAATTCAAGCGTGATATTGAAAGTGGAAGCCTTGCTGGAGTTCTTGGTGTCGACAAAAATTTATCGAAAGTTCAGGAAGAATCCCTTGCCCGTCTCGAGGATAAATGGATGTCAGGGATGCAAGGTCATTTCAATACTGCAACAGAAGAAAGAAAACCCCTCATGATTAGTTTCGATGATGAAGACAACATAGTTTCGACTGAAGTTGCAGCACTTACAGTTGTAGCGAACGGTTTTGACGGAGGTGAAGAAATTCGACTTGAGTATCCTGGTAAAGGTACAGAATTTTATTGCTTCAACGTCGATGACCCTCTAGGTTGGAGGAAGGGCCGTTCCGCTGAAGACACAGCCCGCTCTATTTGCACGACGATCAACAATAATTCTGACTTAGTTTTCGCATCGCTTGAAGGAGTGCGCATTTCATTTGAACTTCGTCATGAAGAATTGAAACGCGAATCATTGGTCTTGTTTGTTGACGACCCCGGCGGCACAGATATCGTTGCAGAAAAGAATGGCATCATTCTTGATGCTCGAAACTTACAGGACTTTGACGACTATCGTAATATCGTTGAACTCGTTTTAGAAGACGGAATCATTTCTCCAAGTGAGGACCAATTACTTTGGTCAATGCGCCAACAGTTGGGTATCGATGATGTTTATCATGTTCAAATGGTTTTGGAGATGTATGGTAAAGATGCGCTTAAAGAATGTACCACTTGTGGGAAAATGGCTCAACTGTACCCAGAATACGCTGCATGGTATTGTCAAGGCTGTGAAGAATGGTGCTGAAGCCGCTCCGAAATTAAAAGCCTCCCGAATACACGATTCTATAGAATCCGCCATGTACCGGGAATGAATATTATTTGTTTGTCTAAGATGTCATCTTCTCCCATAAGCGAGGTATTCTTCATAAGGTAGTTCGCAATGGCAAGGGTAGTTGAGTGCTATGGCAGAAGAGATATTGTATATTGGAATTGATTTAGGAACCTTCCGTTCCGTCATGGTATCCTCGGATAGCCACGAAGAAGAAGAACTAACAGTTATTGGCACTCCAAAGGACCCAATCGCTCGTAATTTCCTCAAGCGAGATGTTCTTTTTGGTGAAGAAGCCCTCAAGAATCGCCTCGCTCTCAACCTGTTCCGTCCTTTGGAATTGGGTGTAATCAAAGATACCCAAGAAGACCGTGAATTTATCGCTCACTTCATTACACATCTCATCGGTCTTTCTGACCCTGAAGATTACGACCGTGTTGTCGCAGTAATCGGCGCTCCAGCTGAAGCAAGTTATGTCGATAAGACCGCTATCTTCGATGCAGCAGCAGGTTCTGTTAACGCTGCAATGATTATCTCTGAACCTTTCGCAGTCGCATATGCACTGGACATGATTGAACATACCTTAGTGATCGATATTGGTGCTGGAACAGCCGACCTTTGCCGTGTCTATGGAACAATCCCAGGACCCGGCGATCAAATGCACACTGGTCATGCTGGTGATTTCATCGACCGAAAAATCATCGAAGAAGTTCAATCCAAATACAGTGGTGCACAAATCACAAAAGATATGGCTCGCCGCTGGAAGGAACAGCATTCCTTTGTAGGAAATGCTTCACCTGATGGACCGGTTTTAGTTGACTTTTCAATCGAAGGAAAAGCAATGAACCTCGACATCACTGATTGTATCCAACGTGCTTGTGAATCAATCGTTGACCCAATCGTTGAGAATGTCAAGGTATTGATTGCTGGCTCAAACCCTGAATACCACGATGAGTTCCGTCGAAACATTGTTCTTGCAGGTGGCGGTTCTGGTATCAAAGGACTTGGTGCTATGATTGAACGTAGACTCTCTGACATGGGCGATGTGAATGTCCACGTAGTCGACGACCCTGTGCGCCTTGGTGCAATGGGTGGCCTGCGACTTGCTATGGAAGTTCCAGAAGAAATGTGGAAGAACCTCACACTTGCTTCACGCTGATTTAACTCACTTTACACCAGGATTTTTACTCTTGCGTGAGTGAAGAGCTTGTGCCTGAACCCAACGGCTTATTGTGTTCTATGTGTCTACAGCACCACTCATGAGTGCTTTATGAGAGTGACGAACAAATAACTTTTTGGAAATCTAAACAGAAACCCTAAAATGACCCGAGTCATAATTTGCTTCGTGGAAGAGGACCCTCGAACGAAAGCCGTCCGTATTATCGGTGATAGTTACCTTTTCGAGGGTGAAGAAAGAATTCGGAAGTGTAGAAGCCAAGCCCTCATATTGGCGCTCAGTGACCTTGGGTGGGAACTCACAGAACCTCTCCACATCGAATCCTGTATGTTGGGTCTCAGCAATCGCAACTACAAAATCACCTGTGGCGACTATGGTCCAGTCCTTCTGAGAATATTCGGGTCAACGGTCGGCGAATCTAACCCAGATGAGAGGCACATTCAGGACTGTGGGTTCGGAGCACAGGTAGTACAACGCCTTGGCTGGGGGAGGCTAGAAACATGGTTGCCTGGCCGACCGATGCGACGGAATGATTGCGATAACAGTTCGGTATTAGCGGCACTCGCCAATGAATTACGACGCCTGCATTCGGAGGCTGACCGAAACCACAACGATCTAAATTTCACCAATGTCCTGATATTCGACAATGACGAGTTCCCCACTCTTCACCTTCTCGACTTTGAATACGCCGGCCCACTTGACCCACCCTTCGATGTCGCCAATTTCTTCTGCGAGTGGATGTATGATCACGAATCACCTCGGTGGTTTGAGCCAGACCCGACGCAATTCCCCACTGGTGCGCAGGCCCGCTCATTTGTTGCACTGTATTTGGGAATCTCTGATTGCAATAGCGCCGAGGTGTCAGTCTTTCTAAACGAGGTTCAGGAGCGGTTAACTCAGGTACACATATTTTGGATTGACTGGGCTCTGAAGAATTTCTCAGACCGTGATGATTACATACAATACGCCGAGCAGCGCAAAATCCTTGTCGTCGAAACCTTTTGAATCAGTAGGTACCGATGCGTGAGTTTTGCACTAATGGGTGTCTCGTGGGTATTGCAAGGTGACGGACCAAGAGTTATACTGAAATTTCGATTCAACTCTCTCGTGTGGCAATTTTCATTATGCCTGCCACAATCAATACCATAACACCTAAAATAAATATAAAAAATGAAGGAATTAACCATTCAATATGTTCGTAGCCATTTACCCCCAATAAAATAGGTAACACAGGCCAAACTATTACGGAAATGAGTAGAACAACTATTCCGGCTATTGCAACTTCTTTTGCAGATGTTTTACCCGTATTATCTTTCTTAAACACTTCAATAAGCAATAATGGAATTACAATTAGTGCTAAGGACCCCTGTGCGAATCGGTTGTGTCCTTTAGCGAACGCACCCAATATCATTGCAGGAATACCGAATAGTATTATTCCAAAAAGTAGTACTTCGTCCATCATCCAATCAGGAGGATTAGACATAGATGTGCCAATTATATCAAGGACAAAAATCGCTGCAAGGACAAGTGCTACTATCACAATAGTAACTACAAAACCAAGCCAAAACTCATCTTTGGCCTTATTGTTAGGGTCGTGTGAGGCCTCTTTTGAACCATCTTCAGCCGACTCTTCAGATACATTTGGTTCATCCGTGTCCCCCACAATCTCCGAGTTTTCAGTATCTTGTAACCGACTATCAGCCTCAATGATTACTGTGGGTGGCGATGAATCAGAATCCTCCATGTCGGCTGAATTTAAGGCCATATTAAATAGATTATTCCGTATTCACACCGTCTCTAATGGGTTGATACAGACAACCGGCATACCATTTCCATGAAATCGCAAGGGTTTTCTCAAACCCCTCAAGACATTGTGGGAGAGTACAATGGGTGTTCAGTCCCCCAGTATACTGCCTAACGTCTGCTCAGGCTTTCACTTGACCTTTGTGAGTTGAAACTCTACCCACCCATATTATGAATAAGTGGGGGCCTTAATTCATGGTATGGTTGAAGTTAATTCCGGCGATGATTGTTTTGCATGTGACAAGTGCCATACTATGTTTCACTTAGATACCGCATTGGAAAGACGATGGTATCCACCTAAAGCAATATGGGTTCATCTTTGCCCGAATTGCCAATGACCACAACCACCTTGACAACCACTCCGATGCTCCCGAATACGTGGCATCATTCGTTCCATACGACGCTTGTTCAGTCGAGTGCCACAACCCGATAGTGAATATGGATGGCATTATTCAGAAGCCAATTTGATTTGGTTTACTTCTTCAGAAGTTATTACTCCAGTTCCTCTCAAGAGTATGTTTTTGGTAACATGGTCGATTAAGAACCAATACGTTGTATCCTCACTTGGTATGTTTAGGCTATTCCTGAACACTTGTTTATCGAGGTAAGCCGTTATTGTGCGTTGACGAATTCTGTAGTCCACGATTGCCGCCCGCATCACTCCATCTAAGCGCATTTGCCGAAGTTTCGAGAATTGTTGCAGAACGGGTACCTCGATGACATGGTGAGTTTCATTCATGTTCAATTTCTCAAGACATTCAATGGATTCATCGACCAAATCTTGGTGCCATCGTTGGAAGGCTATGATGGCAATGATGTTCTTGTCAGAAAAATCATCGGGGATGGCAGTTCTTTTTTTATTCAAGTTCTTCCCGTTAATCGTAGGGAAAATTTCTACCATGTTTCTCTACACAGTGCATCTCCACTTAATCGTTCGTCATTCACCATAGTCTACGCGTCTTGGTCAATGATACTCGAATAAACGAATGTGTGCTGGTACATGTGAACTCGACCTCGTGATGTGGCACAGTCATCCTTATGGATCACTCCCATGAGTTACTGAATGAGTAATCAATAAGTTTTCGCAAGGATAATCCGACGTCGAGTCATCTTGCCACTCATGTGGCATGGCACCTCTTCTTCGAAATCTTCTGTTGAGTCGCCTAAGAACGTCAGACTTGTTGCCCGTTCAATCGCTTCTGCATGAGCATCGGTTCCGTCAAATGGAATCTGGTAGATTTTGCCATCTTCAATTTCTCCTTCCATGACCCAGTCACCATCAATTTCCTTGAACGTTGGTAGGGGTTGAACAACATCGTCCATATGGGCAGAAGACCGCTTTCGTAATTCGTTTGAAATTTCATCTAAAATGGTAAGGCAAGCATTTGGTAAGTCATCCATTGGAATAGGCTCTTTCCCACCGGTTCTACGTGCTGCAAAGGCCGTTCCTTGAGCAATATCTCGAGGTCCAACATCAAGACGAAGTGGAACACCTTTAATTTCCCAATCGTAATATTTCTGACCTGCATGAATATCTCGTGCATCGACTTTGACTCTCAATCCATGCTTTCGGAGTGTAACTGCCATCTCTTGAGCCACAGCGATGGTATCAACGTCAGAATTCTTTCGAATCATTGGACAAATCACGACTTGGAATGGAGCAATGGCTGGCGGCATAATGAGGCCGTTCTCATCACCGTGCATACCAACAACTGCACCAAGCAGGCGTTCAGACATACCATAGGTCGTTTGGTGGCAAAATTTCTGTTGAGCATCACGGTCCTCATAGGAGAGGTCGAATGCTTTGGCCCATTGGTCTCGGTAATGATGGCAAGAGGCTACTTGCAGAGTTCGGCCATTTGGCATTACAGCATCGATTCCGATGGTATACCATGCGCCAGGGAATGTATCCCATTCTGGACGCTTTGCTTTGATGATTGGGAGGCATAAATCGTGCATGACATTATTGACAATTTCCAAGTCTTGTTCGATTTGACGTGTTGCACCTTCTTCATCAGCATGTGCAGTATGTGCTTCAAAGAAATGAATTTCCCGAACTCGAATAAACGAACGAGTCTGTTTGGTTTCATATCGGAATGTGTTAACCATTTGGTAGACTTTGAGTGGCAGGTCCTTGTGTGAACGAATCCAAAGTGGGAACATGGTATACATTGCAGTTTCAGAGGTTGGACGAAGAAACATTGGAATGTCTAATTCGTTATCTCCAGCATGCTTTACCCAGTAGACTTCTTTTTTGAATCCGCCTTCATCATCTTCATCACGAAGGTCATCAGGATCTACACCTTCTTCACGTGCCCGCTTTAGACGTGCAACAAGTGCATTTTCTTTTTCCAAGAGATTTTCAGGTATGAGTAAAGGGAAATTAACTTCTTCATGTTCTGTCCGTTCCATTTCAGCGTGCGTTAAAGCATCGATGAGTTTCATTGTCTTCCAGCCGTAAGGCCTCCAAACGTCCATGCCTTTGATTGGATAGCGTTTATCGACCAATTCAGCAGCTTCAACCATGAATGGATACCAGTCATTAAAATTCTCAGCCTTCGAGGGAATACCGCGCTTTGCCTTGCCTGGTCCTTGGCTCATGAATCCATCTCGCCCATCACTCGCACATCAAGATGACGCTTCAAAAGAGCAGATATGAGTTGTTCGGTACACTCGAACTCATTTCGTTGGTAAGAATACGGACCAGTACTTGATTGCATAACAAAGGCATTCATTCCCTCTTGTATGGTTTTCTTTTCTGTTTTCCCACTCTACTGTGGCTGTTCTTACTCTTCCGAAGAGCCATCGGATAAATCTGCTCCAGTGGAGCTATTCTTACGAGTAAATAATCCGGTCATTGCTGTTAAAAACCACGCGATTTCAAGAATTAAAAATGCCCATTCTTCAATCAAATAGGCTCGGATTGCCAATAACCCTGAACCTGTAGCCATCAAAAGAAGATAGAGTGGAGCCTTGCTGTGAATCATACTTTGAGTTTCTAAGAAAAACGCACTGAGAATCAGAAGCATCCCGATAAAAGCGACAATTTCAGTATTGATTTCAAAAATCATTCCTACCACTGATTACTTACGCCATACTGTGAAGAGAGCAATACCAAGTATGACAACTGCTACGATATCAGGTATTCCATACGCACCATTTTGAACCGGTTCGGACCATCCATTTCCGGTGTTTAGTTTGTAAATTCCCATTAAATTTAATCTTGTATAGCCTTCAGTTGGACACAGGTCTCCGACCTGGCAAAAACTACCGAAAACATACGACCAAACTCCAAAGAGGTTGAGTACAACAAATGTAAAGCCCATAAACAATATTCTCTGTAATCCCTTTTTCTTCTTAACTTCGAGTGGAAGAAGTGGAGGTATGGCAAGAAGTTCCATGTTTGGGGCTGGCATTGCTGGAGCAAGATCGCCAATGACTTCAATCAACATGTCAGTCGGCGGCGCTACTTCTGTGATCTCCGTGATTTCTGAGACCCCTGTCGGCGAGACAAAGTCACGAGGTTTTGTCACCGTAACTGGGTCGATTTTTATACCGTATATTCGTTCAGCAAGGCTTATCAAAACAGGATCTTTTGCAATTTCCTCTGGAGAGAAATCACCCGATAAGAGTCGATTAAGTAGGTCTTGGTTTGATGACATCCTTCTCCCTCCGTAAGTTAACGGGTGAAGCCTTCCTTCAAGAAGCCTCCTTATAGGAATAATTTACTCAATCAAGCATTTCCGGCTTTTTCGACTTCTTCCCAATCTTTCATGAAACCTTCAAGTCCACTGTCTGTAAGTGGATGCTTCATCAGTTGTCGGAAAATCTTTGCAGGCATTGTAGCGGTATGTACGCCCAACTGAATGCATTGCAGCACATGAGTGGGGTGTCGGATTGATGCAGCGAGAACTTTGGTGTTAATGTCAATATAATTCGCCCAGGTGTCCATGATTTCAGCGATGAGATTCATTCCATCGTGTCCAGTGTCATCGATGCGTCCGATGAATGGGGATACATAGGTGGCTCCGGCTTTCGCAGCCATCAATGCCTGAGCAGCTGAAAATACCAAGGTGACATTGGTATCTATTCCATCATCAGTAAGCACTCGTGTTGCAGCAAGTCCCTCTGGGGTGCATGGGATTTTTATGATGACATTTGGAGGCAACTCAGCTTTGAGTGCTCGTCCTTGTTCAATCATCCCTGCCGTGTCCATTGCAGTGACTTCAGCAGAAATTGGACCTTTACATATTGATGCAATTTCTGCAACGACTTTCTTGAAATCTCTTCCACTTTTCTTTATCAGTGATGGATTTGTTGTTACGCCATCGAGGATTCCCCATGCTGCTATTTCACGTATTTCATCTACATCTGCTGTGTCAAGGAAGAACTCCATACTGTGATGTTGTAGGAGGCACTCTTTCAAGTATTTGCTTCAAACATTGCCTCTACTTTTCGTAGGCCGTATATTTTGCAGAGTTTCCCTTTGCTTTTTCAATCGGATATTTCAGTCGGTTTTTCTCGATTTTAGAGTTCATCATTTCAATTGGTTCAATTCCCAGAATTGAGCATAAACGTAAGCAATATACCATGACGTCGGCCAATTCGTCTCCAATCTCCGCTAACAGTTGTGAGTTACCCTGAACCTCTTCCTGAGTTGGATTGCTCCATTGAACAGTTTCGTTCAATTCACTTGCTTCAATCGAAACTGATGCCATGAGGTTTTTCACACTGTGAAACTGTTCCCAATCACGTTCCTTTGTGAACGCGTCAACTTCACGCATCGTATTTTCAAGGGTATCTCTACTCGTCATGTACCGTACACGGTCAATCCGTCTAAAGCATTTTCAGCAGAATTACTTTCGAGAAATTGCTTTCTTTGCAGCCAATGCAATGTAGTGGGCAGAAATTTGCATCACTTCGAGCATTTCATCCGCTTGACCAGATTCACCGAAGCGATCAGGAACGCCGACTATTTCGAGAGGTGCAAATGTATTGCCTACGATATGTTCTGCAACAGCACTACCAAGGCCGCCAATGACATTGTGGTCCTCTGCTGTTACAAGTGCACCGCATTGCGCAGAAATTTTATCGATGAGTTCACCATCGATCGGTTTGAGTGTGTGCATATCCACAACTGTTGCATGAATGCCTTCCGCTTCCAATGCTTCGGCGGCTTTGAGTGATTCAGAAACCAATACTCCACAAGCAATAATGGCCACATCATTTCCTTCTTTCAAAATAATTCCTTTGCCGATTTTAATTTCATCTTCTCGGCCATCATAGAGTACCGGAGTTTTATTGCGCGCAGTACGCATGTAGGATGGTTTTCCTAATTCGGGAAGTTGAATTGTTAAAATGCGTGTGCTCACATCATCGCAAGGATGCATGACGACAACATTCGGCAAGGTCCTGAATATAGCCAAGTCTTCTATGGATTGTGCAGATGAGCCATCAGTTCCAGTATGTGTTCCACCGTGACTACCACATAAATGCACGGCTAAGTTTGGCCGAGCAACTCCATTGCGCATTTGTTCAAATGCTCGTTCGGTAAAGATTGCAAAGGTGCTGGCAAATGGGATGTAACCCGAAGCCGCCATTCCTGCAGCGACCAAGAGCATGTTTTGTTCACCAATTCCACAAGAAATGGTACGGTCTGGATAGGCTTTTCTAAAGTGGAGCGATTTGGTTGATTTCCCAAGGTCAGCCTCAAGAACCACAACTTTTTCATTACTACCCAAATCGAGTAAGGCCTGACCATAACCATCTCGTGTCGCTGCCATTCTGGTCATGCTTCCACCTCCCCAAGTTCAATCATGGCTTGGTGGAATTGCTCATCATTTGGAGCCGCACCGTGGAAGGAAGGATTATTTTCCATGTAAGAAATTCCTGCACCTTTAATCGTGTGTGCGATAAGGATTGAAGGCCCATTGCTATTTTCCGGTGCTTCCAAGAAGTCGAGACCTTCCATTATTTCAGTCATGTTATGTCCATCAATTTCCTTTACATTCCAACCAAATGCCTTCCATTTTGCAGGAATATCAAACATTCGCATTTGAACTTCACAGAAATCATCGTTTTGGATTCGATTGCGGTCGAGAATAACTTTGAGATTTCCGAGTTCATGGTGTGCTGCTGCCATTGCTGCCTCCCATACACTTCCCTCTTGCATTTCCCCATCTCCAATCATGACAAATGCACGTCGGTCACTCTTATCAAGACGAGCTGCAGTTGCACATCCCATGCCAAAAGAGAGACCCATACCGAGTGAACCTGCTGAAAAGTCAACACCAGGACACCACTTCATATCGACGTGCCCTTGACAGACTCCACCAAGTACACGGTATGATTTCAAATCTTCATGGGAGATGAATCCCATTTCTGCGAGAATAGAATACATCCCAGGAGATGCGTGACCCTTCGAGAGAATGAATCGGTCACGGTCTCCCCATTTTGGTTCATCCGGGCGGACGCGCAATCGTGTAGCATACAATGCTGCAAGCAAGTCGATTTCAGAAAGAGAACCACCTGGGTGCCCTGCTTGGGAACGGTAGACCATTTTTACAATTTCAACTCTACACTTTCGTGCAATTTCTTCTAATTCGGAAATGGACTTGGACATAGAATCGGCTCGCAAACCTTTGCCTTAGCGGGAGCCCTTTGATGGTTTTGATTCGAACGAGAAGAAAATATTGTCTGAATGGCTCATTTTAAACTCTTGAGTTTGAAAGCATTGAAGAATTTCCAAGTAATGTTCTGGAGAATGGCCACTGCTTCTGTCAAGAGGTTGCCACCTTTCGGTAATGCTCGAGTTGCGAGCCAAATGAAAACTGCAACAAACCAACCAAAGAAGAGGAGAGAGAATAAATCACCAAGTGTCGAGACTCCAAATATGATGTCAAGTCGAATATTTAAAACGATGAGAACAGCGATGAATACCCCGAGTATAGATTCTCCAGCGATAAAACCTGCACCGATCAACACACCTCTATTTTCAACATCCTTTGCTGCCTTTTCAGCTTCCACAGAAGGAGTACCATCCAGACGCCCATCTATACGGATATAGGCAGAATTGATGGCGAAATACGAGATGACTCCACCCAACATAATCGGCACTGAAAGTCCAAGAGGGAGATATATTCCGATTGCAACACTCATAACAGGCATTTTCAGCATAATCAATGCGACTGCGATAATTGCACCCAGCATGACCATCTGAAGATTCAAATCTCCTCCAAACGCACCTTGAACAATAGCTCCTATCAATTCCGCCTGTGGTGCGAATAATGCATCTGAACACGTTGGGTCGTCAGGCAAGGGGTTCATCTCACAGGCAGTCTTTGAAATTCGAAAGGCCTTGTGAAGAAGTTGGAGCGTTGGACCTATGACGACTGCACCTGTTAAGACACCAATAATTTCTGCAGTTTGCTGTCGCCAAGGTGTTGCTCCAACCATGTGTCCCGTTTTGAGATCCTGCATGACGTCGCCAGCAATGGCTGCTGATGTGGCTACAATAGCTGCAATAAGTAAGGTTGCAAGCATCAATTCTTCAGTTCCTAGGCCAAGGAAGAAGTCACCGACCACCCATACTAATGCGACGGTAAACAACAGTGTAGCGATTGTCATTCCAGAGACTGGTGAATTTGAGGAGCCAACAACTCCAGCAATATAGCCTGCAACTGCTGCGAAAAAGAACGACACGACGCCGAGGAACATGGCACCTGCTAGAGCAAGAATCAGTGAGCCGGTTGCCCACCAGTAGTAGAGGAATGTCAAACCGACGAGGATGCCACAAACTATCAGGACTTTGTCAAGTGGTAAATCGAGTTCAGTACGCAAACTTGGTTCATCAGAATGCTCTTTCTTGACCAGGGCCTTCGAGAGACCAGTAAAGATTGTTTTACGCATTGACCAAAGTGTATACACGCCACCAATAACCATTGCACCGACCCCCACGTAGCGTATTTCAGAAGCCCAAATTGAATAAAAACCAGTCACTAAATCAGGTGAATCAGGCCATCCGCGAATCAGTCCATACATTGGTACAAGTACTCCGAAACCTATGACTCCACCAAGGAATATAAATGATGCAATACGTATTCCTACAATGTATCCTACAGATAAAAGCGCAATTGAAAGGTCCATTCCTGCATAGAGACGGGTTCCTAAGAATTCCCAAGCTGACTCAACATTATGATGCGTCACTTTGAACCCCTTAACCATTAGTCCATAGATTGCGCCGATGCCGAGTGCGTAGAGAATCGCCAAAGCGCCTTCTCCACCTTCTTCACCAGCAACAAGTACCTCTCTGCAAGCAACCCCTTCAGGATATGGAAGGGCTTCTTCAACGATGAACAAACGTCGTAATGCAATGGTAAACATGGTACCAAGTAAACCACCTAAAATGGCAATAATCATGGTATCAAGCCATTGAATTTCATCCCAAATGCCTATTACGAGAAGAGCAGGAACAGTAAAGATAACACCAGCGGCAAGTGATTCACCGGCGCTTGCCATTGTCTGAACAGCGTTGTTTTCAAGAATGGATACATCGTTAAACAGTGAACGTAAGATAATCATCGACATAACCGCTGCCGGAATACTCGCTGAAACAGTCATTCCAGCATAGAGTCCGAGGTATGCATTTGCTGCCGTCATCAAAATACCCAAAAGAATACCGACAATTATTACTCGCAGTGTAAGTTCTTTTGGAGACTCAGACGCAGGGATGTAAGGTTCATCCAAAGCGCTCATACCATGTCCACATCAAAGCAGTTGTTGAATACATCGCTTAGTACAAAAGGGACCCCCACCATTATTATGATAAGTCCACCCTGTTACCGTCTAAGAATACGGTTCTTACGAGGTGGTCATTATGACAAATTCTTGGCATGATTTAAATTCAGATGAAATAATTGAAACTTTAGACTCCGATTTGAATGGATTAAGTGAACAAGAAGTTATCAGTCGTCGTACCATTCATGGTAGAAACAAGTTAAAAGAACCCGAAAAAACTTCATCCCTGCTCCGTTTCTTTTCGCAATATCACGACCCTTTGAATTATTTGTTAATCACTGCAGCCATCGTTGCCTTGCTCATTCATCCTGAACAACCGGGAGATGCAATTTTCATTTTTATTGTTCTAACTGCCAACGCAACCTTTGGATTCTGGCAAGAGGGCCAAGCGGAACAAGCAATGGACGCGCTCAAACAGATGTCGGTCTCAACTTGCGTCGCCATTCGGGAGGGGATCGAATGGTCGATTCCAACGCCGGATTTAGTTCCAGGCGATATTGTAAAGTTGAATGAGGGGCTGAATGTTCCTGCTGACATCCGTATTGTGGAATCCTATCAATGTAAAATTGATGAATCATCATTGACTGGAGAATCCGACAGCATCCTCAAATCGACGGTTGCTCTTCCTTCGACCACTCTTCTCGCAGACCGTAACAACATGGCGTACATGGGTACGTGCGTTTCTACCGGGCGTGCGATTGGTATCGTTGTTGAAACTGGTATGAATACAGAACTTGGCCGAATTGCAAGTAATATCGCAGGTTCCTCATCTCCAAAAACACCCCTTGAACTCAAATTAGAATCACTTGGTCGTTTCTTAGGATTTATCGCTTTAGTCGTTGCAACGCTCTTAGTTTCGATTAAAGTACTCATTGCTTATGGTGACCCAAATATCGATACTGCCGGTCTGAGGGATGTCGCGGTAGACCAATTCATCGTCGCCATCGCCATCTTTGTGGCAATTGTTCCAGAAGGTTTGCCAATTATATTGGTGATAACCCTTGCACTTGGCATGCGCAATATGGCACGCCATAAGGCCATAATTCGTCGAATGAAAGCTGTTGAAACATTGGGTTCTACAACCGTCATTTGTTCTGATAAAACTGGCACACTTACGAAGAATCAGATGACTGTACGTCAGTTGACGACTACTGATGGCACATTTCACGTATCAGGTGAAGGCTTCAAGCCAAATGGCAAACTTACTTATGAAGGCGTTGAAGTCTCAGATGCACAAATGGAAGAACTTCAGAAAGATCTCGGATTTCGTCTTTCTGCAGCATGTTTGAGCCTATGTCACAACTCTCAAATTTCGAAAGTTGAATCCCAATGGCAAGCCATTGGCGACCCAACAGATTCTGCATGTGCAGTATTAGGCTGGAAAATCAACGGTGATATTCGTAAATCCGCACAACGCCACTCAAGAATTCATGAGTTCTTTTTTGATACAACTCGCAAGCGAATGTCGGTCATTCACGAATACGAAGGCGCACGATGGGTCTTTTCTAAAGGTGGTGCAGGAGGTTATCTTCCAATTACAAATTGGAAAATATCAGATGGAGAAATTGTCCCCATCGAAAAATCAGATGTCGAGGCTGCCTCACAAGCAAACAAGGACATGGCGAGTCAGGCAATGCGTGTTCTTGCTCTTTGTGCTCGTCGGTTAGGCGATGATGAGGATATTCATGATATCAATTCCGTTGAATCTGATTTTATATTCCTTGGATTGGTTGGCATAATGGACCCACCTCGAGCGGAAGTTAAGGATGCAATCGCCATTTGTCAAAATGCAGGTATTCGAGTGAAGATGATTACAGGAGACCAGCAATATACCGCTGAAGCAATTGGTCGGGAACTCAATATTACCGAAGGTGGTATTGCACCCATTAACGGTCACACCCTTGCAACACTTGATGATGATGCGATCAGTGAAGCCGCATCTCAAGCAAGTATCTTCTCGAGAGTAACGCCTGAACAAAAAATGCGTATCGTATCCGGCCTTCAAGCACGTGGCGAAATCGTAGCAATGACGGGAGATGGTGTTAACGACGCTCCTGCCCTCTCACGCGCGAACATTGGTATTGCGATGGGTATCGCAGGAACAGATGTAGCGAAAGACGCCGCAGACATGGTCTTGCAAGACGATAATTTTGCAAATATAGTTCACGCTGTTGAAGAAGGCAGGAAAATCTACGAGAATATACGCAATTTCGTCCGTTACCAAGTTTCAACGAACGTTGCTGCCGTTGCACTCATCATTATTTCAACGTTTATATTTGGCTGGAACTTACCATTAACCGCGACTCAGATTTTGGTCATCAATATCTTGATGGATGGCCCACCAGCTGTGGCTTTGGGTGTTGAAAAGAATCATGGTGATGTCATGTCACGACCTCCCCGGCCGGTGAACGAAGGTTTACCGAATTACAGTGACATCGTTCTTATTTTTTGGCTAGGTGCTGTAATGGTTACAGGTACCCTCCTCGTCTTTTTCCTTGCAGGAGGCGGAATTGATGCAGAACAATGTGAGGTGGCTCCACTGACGGATCTCGACACCTTTTCTGGTTTTGACCGGACTGATTGTCTTCTTGGTGATTCAACTGCCGTACAACAGTCACAGGAATACGCAGATGAGAAGTTTGCTTATGCGCAAACGATGACTTTTTCCGTATTCATCCTTTACCAACTCTTCAATGTAGTCAATTGCCGTTCGAGTAATGAAAGTGTATTCAAACTAGGACTTTTCTCAAATAAAGCGATTAATCTCGCCCTCGTTATTTCTCTTGGTCTGCTTCTCTTCTTCGTCCAACTTTCGAATTACTCCATTCCATTTACCAGCATCCATATTGGGAATTTACTTTCGACAATAACCCTTGAAGCAAGTGATTGGTTCGTCATTACTTTGGTTGCATCAGGTGTATTTATCATTGATGAATTTAGAAAATTCATTGTTAAATCACGATATTTTGCTGTTCGATAATCGGAATCCTCCCTCGTGGGAACAACCACATATTGAAGAATGAAGCGCTACAGGTTATGTTATGTCAGCATGGGTATCTTCAATCCAAGATGCTGGCTCTCAGGTCAAATGGAAAGAGAATCTCCCTGAATTGGTTGGGGAATTATCCTCTTGGAGTGAAATGATTCGACCCCTGGCTCAAAAAGTAGCTCAGGGCCAACGACTTTCTCTTGATGATGGCCTTCTCTTGTATTCTCATCCAAATCTTTCAGAAGTCGGACGTTTATCGAATTGTGTACGTGTAGCGCGTTTTGGCTCCTATGCCTTTTTCAATTCCAATGTTCACGTCAACCAGACAAATGTGTGTGTTCTTGCATGCAAATTTTGTGCGTTCCGTCGCTCGAAACGTGCTGACGATGCTTATGCCCTTGACATTGAAGCTTATTTGGATGACTTGGGGCAATATGCAGAAGTTGTCGATGAAGTACACTCTGTAGGAGGGCTTCATCCTGATTGGGATGTTGAATACTATGAGTCTCTCTTCAAGGCAACAAAAAATCGTTTTCCACATATTGCAATCAAAGCCTTAACTGCAGTTGAAATCAAGCACCTTTCCCAATTGTCAAATATTTCGTTCAAAGAAACACTCTTGAGACTAAAGAATGCTGGACTGGGGTCTTTGCCAGGCGGTGGTGCAGAAATTCTTGACGATGATGTACGAGCGGTTATTTGTAACGGTAAAGAAAGTTCATCTGAATACCTTGAGATTCATCGCAGTGCTCATGAGTTAGGGATTCCAACAAATTGCACTATGCTCTTCGGCACAATCGAAACGCTTGAACAGAGATTAACGCACATGATACATCTCCGTGAACTTAACGACGATACAAATGGATTCCAGTGTTTCGTACCTTATCCTTACTTACCAGATAACTCCCGCTTACCCGAAGCACAATTAGCTACGGGTAGTGAAATACTTAGGACGATTGCCATCTCTCGCCTCATGCTTGATACAATCCCCCATATCAAGGCCTACCGAATGAACATCGGTGATGAATTAGCAGAACTCGCTCTTCAGTATGGTGCAGACGATATCGATGGTACTGTGCAAAAAGAATCGATCATGCATCTTGCTGGTTCGACTACTCCTTTGGACCATGACCGTATCCGTTTGGCCCGACTCATTTCAGATGCAGGGTGTATCCCAGTTCAACGTAATACCACATATGAGAAGTTCGAAATATTTATTCCTCCAGTACCGAAACCGCGAACACAATTGAAAATGGCAAATGTTTGAGTTGATCATATGGAGGAGTCAGTATGGATGAACACAATCGGGCGAGTTGCATTCTTAAATTGTGACCCTTTGTTTTATGGCCTCGATAAGCAATGGGAAGTGCTTGCAGCACCGCCTGCATGGCTGACCGGGCATCTCCTTCGCAGAGATTGCATATTGGCTCCGATTCCAGCAGCAGATTATGCTCGCCACGCTGATGAACTCATTCTGTTGCCCGATATTGGAATCTGTAGTCGAGGCGAAGTGGGGAGTGTTTTGGTGTTTGGAAACACTACGCTTGAACAGATGGAATCGATTGCACTCCCAACTGATTCTGCAACTTCAGTTCAATTGCTCAAATATCTTCTTGGAAAGCGCAATCTTAATCCTCATTTTGAATTAATGGGCCCTGACCTTGAAAGTATGCTTGCGAAATGCGATGGTGCCTTACTCATCGGAGACCGAGCACTCGAAGAGGCAAAGAGCAACCCGGATTCTGTGAAACTCGATCTCGGAACCGATTGGCTACAATTTACGCAAAAACCAATGGTATTCGGTGTCTTTGCAGCACGTAAAGATACACCGGTTGAATCTCTTCGACTTGCACAGGGAATATTAACTGAAAATCTCCGACTGTTTGAACAAAACTCTGAACAGCGAGAAAAAGTCATTCAGTGGGCACTTTCTCGTTCTGGTCTCGACTATGAACGCCTCGACCGATATTTTGGAGAAGTGTTCAATCGAATTGACCAAGAACATCTATCAGGATTGAATGAGTTTCTTGTCGAGGCTTGTGGCATGCAGAGTGGCGCAGAATTCGCGTGGTGATTTTCCACGTTGCGTAATTTGAAATCACTTGGCGTTAATCATTCTCATCTTTATCTTCTGAATACGTCACAACGCGTCGAGTTTTAACCACATCTTCGACCTTAGGCTTTGTAACCGTTTTTCGTTTTGAAGTTGTCTTCTTTGGCCCGTCTGATAATGGTTCAGAGAGGCCGCTGTCCAATCGTTTCCTTTTCACCTTCGTAATCGGTCCATCAATTCCGTATTGGATTGATTTTGCAGTTCGTCGTGCAGGAGTTGATACTTCGTTTTGTGTATCTTTCGGTTCTCGACCAATTGCCCTTCGCGGCGACTTGGCGTGTGTTTCAGTCTCGCTTTCTACATCCTGTTCAGAATCGGATATGCCCTTCTCACTCTCTACTCCATCTTCTTCGTGATGTTCATTATTTTCATCTTCATCCCTCTCATCATCACCTTCCTCTCCAAAATCAAGACCCATGCCAATGGAGTTCTTTGTTCGGATGAGGAGAACAACGCCTCCAGCAATGAGGCCGAGTATCGGCAAGAAGAGAATCGGATAGGAGAAGAAAACTTGAACGGCCTTTGCAATCAAACCCGGTTTAGATTCTACTTGTTCTTCGAGGCTAACTTGAAGTTCACTTTGACTGATCCACCAAGGCGACCAATAGAATGTTTGAGAATTCGTTGCTTTGGCAGTGACATCAATCGGATGCATCTGTGCGTGTTGTGCAAGTGAGGTGTCCGTGGCTGATGGTTGAGATTGTAAAGTAAAATCAAAGGGATAGGTCATTTCACTTAAATTAAATGTGAGGATATAAGTGACTGCTATATGTGTATTATAATCGCTCTGTGCTGTAAGCGTCATCCCACTTTCTATCTGACATTCAACTTTTCCGTCTGTGAGTTGTCCTGATGAAAGGAGAATAATATTTTCCCATGAACTTACAAAGTGATTTTGATTCATATTTCTACAAATTGTTTGAGCGAATAGATTTGTTTCATCCTGGCTCAATTGGATGTCAGCAACCAATGAACGACGAGAAAGATTTCGAAGTATGGAAGATGTTTTGGTATCTAAAGTAAAGGTGTCTTCGATCACAAAAGTAGTCGAATTCACGAAAATATTAATCCCTCTTATTGTCTCTATATTGGGCGATTTACTGCATGATTGTGCGACCTCTTGGCAATCGTTATCTCTTTGGTCTACTATTGCATCACCATCATCATCATCATCGAAAGAGTCTGGGATCCTATCCCCATCTAAATCTGCTCCAGTCTCACCGTATCCCTCTGGTAGAGGCATTGCCCCATAGACTGCAATATGGCCGGTATTTGTAGCAATAAATGCCATTTCTCGAGTTCCAAACTCATTTTCTTTGTGCGTAAAATCAAGCGCTTGATGGGCAAGGTATACCGAAACTGATTCCTCTAAATTTGTCGAATCCACAGTTATGAGCCGCGGAGAGTCTCCAGTTTCCAATACGTGGATGACACTGCTATCTGTTGACCAATGCAATGCAGAGCCACCTTCGAATTTCACTTCTGCAAGAGATCCACCAGCGAACGACCAAGTGGACAGTTGACCCTCAACAGTCAACACTGCAAATTGTTCGTCGGCTGAGTCAAAACTACATGCTTTAATTTCAGAATCAAGATCCCATTCCTTATCCGTTGGGTTGCCTTGAGATGACCACATTACGAGTCGTCCAGATTCATCTCCCGTTAGAATATAACTCCCGAGAGAGGAAAATGAGATGCAAGTGATGCGGGTATTGTGTTCACCGTTGAGTGTTCTTTCGACCTCCATAT
Source organism: uncultured Candidatus Poseidoniales archaeon (assembly GCA_905182635.1). Lineage (GTDB taxonomy): Archaea > Thermoplasmatota > Poseidoniia > Poseidoniales > Poseidoniaceae > MGIIa-L1. Next base: position 9,224 of record CAJJCM010000032.1, on the reverse strand, counting down.
CTGCAACACGCAAAAGGTCAATTCCATTGTTGCTGTTCGGTAGAGCCAACAAATCCCCATCAGGCGACCACTGTATCATATCCGGCTGAGAATTCGACCCATAATGTTTGGAGGTGAGTTGTAGAGTAAGAACATCAATAATTTGGATTGTATTCGTCTCAGAGGAAGAGCCGGAACGAGAAAATGCTAACAACAACCCATCGGGAGAAAATTGGACGTCCAATACATCACTTTCAATGGTGAATGACTTGATGAGTTCAAGTGAATCTACATCGTGGACGGCAACGAAGCCATCGTAAGCACTCGCGAGATATGTGCCATTTGAATTGATGTCTACTGCTCGCGATTCACTTGCCGAAGAAGTAATCGTAGCATCAATATAGGCAATATCTGAATACTGCCCTGAACCTGATGGGACGATAAAAATAAACACCATTAGGAGGCACATTTGTGTTTGGAATCTAGAAATCCCCCCCAACATGACCTCTGCCCCGTACCACCATGCCCGCCTCCGCTTGAATACTTCGCGCACACAGCGATGAATAATCTGATATTTGTCGGGCGGTTGGTTCATCAAGGTCCCCAATGTGGGAGCACCATGGTAGCCCAGTTACCCCTCGATAAAAACGGCAACAAAATCGTACGTATCGGACATTCACCAGACCCTGATGATGCCTTTATGTTCCATGCTATGACCACTGGAGCATTTCCTACTCCTGGTTACAATTTCATTCATGAATTGCAGGATATCGAAACACTGAATCACCGAGCTATGAAATGTGAGCTTGAAGTTTCCGCAGTATCAATCCACGCCTTCCCAGAAATTTCTAAAGATTATGCCTTGATGAATTGTGGAGCTTCAATGGGAGAAGGATACGGGCCAATGGTTGTTTCACTTGATGGGGCAACAATTGATGAAGTAAAATCTTCCACGATTGCAGTGCCAGGACTCAAAACGAGTGCATATTTAGGATTGCGTTTATCTTGGGGCGATTGTGATATTGCGGTCGTTCCTTTTGATGAGATCATTCCTCGAATTCTCGATGGTACCTACAAAAGTGGATTGATAATCCATGAAGGTCAATTGACCTATGTTGACAATAACCTCAAGGTTCATCTCGACCTTGGCGTTTGGTGGAATGAACGCACAGATGGATGGCCAATGCCATTGGGTGGTAATGTTGTCCGAAGAGACCTTGGCGAGAAAGTTATGGAGGATATTACCAAATATACAAAAATGAGTATTGAATTTGCACTTAATTCACCCGATGAGGCTCTTGAATTTGCCAAGAAATGGGGCAGAGGTATCGATGATGATACGAATCGTGAATTTGTCGGCATGTATGTCAACGACCGAACGATCGATTACAAAGCAGAAGGTCGGGCATCCGTACGGCGTTTTATTCAAGAAGGTCAAGAACTTGGTCTTATTCAATCTGATTTCGATATAGAATCGATGTCTTTTATCGGCTCAAATGAGTGATGTAACTTCCTTCAGAACAGTGCATGCCCTGTGTGGCTCAATACATTGATACATCTTATACACGCCAAATTTATCAGTACAATGGTAACTTGAATGAATGTCCCGGTGAGGAGTATTGCCGTTGTTCTAACGCATGGAAATACATAGAATGGTGAACACTTCGAAGCCTCAAGTTCAAAGACTCAATGCTTCTGCCATGTAACAGAGGGATTCTATGCCACACGAACATATTACACTCGCTCAGGCCCCAAATGGTGAAATTGGCCCACGCTGTGAAAAGTGTGGAGTCCGTCTAACTTTTGGTAATGCCATGGTGGTTGGGAAGTATTACATGTGCTGGGAGCATTATGTTGAAGCAACTGGTGCAGACACCTCAACTACCGTCGGAGAAGCAGAAGAACGTTTCTGGATGACGAAATAACTTCGGCGTGTATTCAATAACCCTCACCCATTCCCTCACTTTGGGGAATTCTATGGCAGCAGGATGGGCAAGGTTTGCACACCGTTTTGGTGCGTATTATCGGAGCGCTGAATTCTGGACACCTCCTCGATTAAAAACGAGAGAATGGATGTTCATTCCATTTGGCGGCTCGCCCCCGATACGTCACAAAGGATTCAGTGACATGAATTCGGTTCGGCAATTCATAACTGAACGTTCTATGCACTCCTGCTTTTATTCTACTGCATATTGGGAACGCCCCTTTGAACTCAAAATGTCAGACAAACTCTGGCGTGGTGCCGACTTGATTTTTGATTTGGATGGTGATCACCTACCTGGCGTCACTGACAGGGATTTTCCAGGAATGCTCGAGGCGATTCAAGAACAGGCATGGTCTCTATGGAATGATTTTCTCGAACCCGAATTTGGATTTGATGAGAAGTATTTACAAGTGACTTTTTCGGGTCACCGTGGATTCCATTTGCATTATAGAGACCCTACTTTATTCCACTTAGATTCCGAGGCTCGTCGTGAAATGGTATCGTATATCCGTGGGGAGGGAGTCGATGTGAAGGGTGGACTTGCACGATACCATGACCTCTCATCAGAGGGTTGGACTCGCCGCATACGCGATGGCATGGGTGAAATGATTGAAAAATTACGTACGATTTCTCGAAAGGAAACAGGATACATGACCGAATTAAATGCTCTCCATCAAGGTCTTTTAGGGCAATCACAACGTGAAGGGCGAACATCGACCAAAGGAAAAGTGTCGATTCAAAGTTTAGCCGATGTAGTGAATCATGATGCGCGTGCTGAACGTCTAAGAGGTGGTAGCTTTGGCGTTTTGAAAAAATATGAAGGATTATTTTTAGACTTGCTCAAAACAGATTCATCCGTTGTTCTTGGTTCTGCTGGCGAAACTGATGAAGTGGTTACAATCGATGTTAGGAGGCAAATTCGCTGGCCTACATCACTTCATGGTAAGACCGGTATGCGCGTCAGTGAATTCCCACTCAGTCGACTTGACCCCGATGGTTCAAACCCATATTCTGCTTTGCATGAAGCAATAGTGCTCAATACGCAAGATAAGATGGAAGTTGAAATGATAGTCGATGACTCCATTGCTCAATTCGGCGATCAAGTATTCGATAAGCAGTCAGGAGACCGATTCGAAATCCATGAGGCAGGAGCAACTTTTCTTATTTTGAAAGGTTGGGCTGAAATCGTTTCCTAGATTTAGTTCCACCATTAAATTGGGATAATAATGTGCGTAGCCGAAGGTAAGGTTCAAGACTCCACCCGCATCCAGCGGTTTAGAGGTGGACCACATGGGTAAGCGCAAAGGCAAGAAAAAGAATGCTCAAAACCCCCCTTTAACGGGTTTGCCAATGCCCGCTCTCCCTGGTATGCCACTGCCTCCGCTCCCTGGTATGCCACTTCCCTCACCTGGTGCGCTCCCGGCGCCACTTCCAGCACACCTCCCGCTTCCTGCTACCCCTGCACCCCTCCCACTTTCTGCGGCACCTGCACCCCTCCCGCTCCCTGGAGCGGCTGAACCCCTCCCCCTTCCTGGAGTACCTGCACCCCTCCCGATTGAACAACCAGTCGAGTCGAATGAATACGGAGGCATGTGGGCCAAACGCTCCGATAAACCCCTCCAGCAAATATACGGTCACATCGACCGATTAGCTAAAGGTGAAACGGGCTCCTTGTTGGATCGGTATTCCGAACGTTTCGGGCATTCACTCGACCGTGAAATCATCGTTCTACGTAAAAAAGAACACGATGCTAAGGTTTCTGAAATACGCGATGCACCTGTTGTTGTGTTGCTTGAGGATGAAGATTCTGAAGGCTTACAGTCCCAACTGTCGGTTATTGAAGATGAACTCCGCACGCTAAAGCCTGAATATCAGGCTGCTAAATCCTCGGGTGACTCAGAACTTCTCTCTCAACTCCGCCCAGTCCTTGAGGGTCTCATGTCCGAACGTAAGTCGATCATGGCGATGATGGATGAGTCATCTGAACCAACTGTTGCTGAAGAAGCAACCCATTCTGATGCCACGGGAGATGACGCTGACCTCTTCGTATCTTTTGTTGGCATTGTTGATGATTTGCTTGGCTCAGATCTTTCGGAAGAAGTCGTATCTTCTTTCATCGAGAGTGATGAATTTGAAATTTATCAAGAAGTTGCAAGTGATGCATCATCTGCTGACGACGACTTGCGCAGACAATTCGTTAGCATCGTTGATAGTCAACTCGGTAACATGAGCGAAGATTCAATCAATGCATTCGTTCAATCATCAAACTTTGAAATTTACAGCACCGTAGCAACACTCTATCAATCAGATGATAGTTGAAATTATACAAGAGGAAGTGAAATAAATGGGATTACTCGATAAAGCAAGTGATGCAGGTTCAAAATCAGCAAAGAAACCAGTTGCTAAGGCTGTTGCCAAGGCCATACCAGTCGCTAAGGCTGTTGCCAAGGCCAAACCAGTCGCTAAGGCTGTTGCCAAAGCAAAGCCTAAAGCAGTAGTCATTCCAGATGCGGTCACTGGAAAACCAGTGAAGGCCATTAGAGCGAGAGCAATCCCCCAAGGCCTTCCTGAAAATTATGAAACCGCTTCTCCAAATGCTCGACGTATTGCTTGGTTTACGAACTTCGTAGTCAATCTCGGCCCAGTCTTTGGGTTCCTTTTCTCAGTAGCGGTTCTGGATGCATTTACGACAATCTTCGCCCTTGTCGCCCTTGCCGCCTTGACGTTAAACTTGATTGTATTACCAATCATGTCCGGGCGAACTCTCGGTAATTTTGTTTCTCGAACTAAGAACATCACATATTCGGGCAGTAAACCGAACTTCCTCCATGCACTCTTTGTAAATTCAACGGGAATTCTTGCCCTCACCGGTTTAGTCTTTTTGATGATTTTCGCAGGCTCAGTATTCTCTGAAAAGGGCAGTACACAAATTCAGGCATCGGTTTGGTCGATTCTTGGGATTATTTTCATCATCCTCTTCTTCATAAATTCATCTATGAAGCGAAGCAATGAAATGAATCAAGGACTTTACGATTCAATTTTCAAGGCATTTCTAGTCAAGCATATTCCTGCTGAAGGTGAAGTATCTACTGGATTTATTGGTAAACTCGAAAGTATGGCTTCTTACGGAGACCGGTTTACTCAACGACAAGAAGCTAAAGTCGCTAAGAAGGCGATTTTAAATGAATCATCGAGTGATGAATCGGATGATAAACCAGTCGCTAAGGCTGTTGCCAAAGCCAAACCAGCTACTAAGGCTAAAGCTAAAGCCACAGCGGCTGATAAAAAAGATGCTGGGAAAACTAAGTAATCTTACTTGGTGATCGCATGGACTTACTCTCTTCAAAGTGGTTGCGTACGCTCATTTGGCTTTTTCTCGCTACACTCTGTGCCATCTTTATGGTCGAAGGATATCTTTTTCTCTCGCCCATCCTTTGGATCTTAATTGGCTTCTTCTGCTTGTTCAATGCATACATTGAATTCATGGTGAGCGCAATATTCATTTCTCCGGGACCCGTTAATAATTCACTTGAATCAACTGAATGGAAATCACATTTTGTCGAATTAGAATCAGTTACAACTCATATACAAACTTTCCAGCAAGAGCAAGTTGCACCACTCATTGTATTCATTCATGGGTGGAGAGGGTCATCGGCATCAGTGCAGGGCCGCGCTCAGTGGTTTGTGAAGAAAGGATGGCATGTGGTCATTTGTGAATTACCAGGGCATGGCAAATCCACCCCACTCCGAAGATGGAATGCACTTACTGCCGTTAAGCATATGAAATTCCACATCAAACATCTCGATGACTTCATCGAGCCACAATACGTTTCTCATTTCTTTTTCTATGGTCACAGCATGGGTGGCTATATTTCCACTCGACTGTCAATTAATGAGGGAAATATTCCATATAATTTGCCCCTGAGTGGATTAATATTAGAATCACCACTGATGTTGTATTCAAAAATACTCGAAGATATTTGTAACCAATTGAAAATTCCATCATTTGTTCGTACACTCCACTTACGTCGAGTATTTCGAGATGTCAAAACGATGCACCCCTCAATCACTGCTCGTACATTGGAACAATTTGATATTCCCCAGTGGGGAGTTCCATCAGTACCCATATTATGTCTTCAAGCGATGAAAGATACTCGACTCGGCCGAGACCATTACGATGCATTGGTCAACACATCCTCTAAAGATACACTCTTGACGCACCATCTCATCGAAAGTTTATCACATTCAGGTGCGAAAACAAATGATGAACGAGAAGCACATCTCCTCAATTGGCTTGAAACTATTGATTCACTTTCAATCCGTTAATTCGGCTTGTTCCCTTGCAAGTTCTCGCATATCATCGACTTCATCGAGTTCATCAACTATTTCTTCACCAAGGAGTGTTTCCAGAACATCCTCCATAGTTACAACGCCTGCTGTCCCACCAAATTCATCTTGAACCAAAGCAAATTGCTGTCGCTCTTTGAGAAATAGTTCCAGTACTTCGTCGACATTCGCGGAGGCCGATAAAATAATCACTGATTTCTTGAAGTCACGCATTGGAAGGTCCCATTCATCACGGCTTGCTGCCATTAGAATTTCTGAACGGATGACAATTCCATCTGCATCATCAATTGTATCGTCATACACTGGAATTCGAGATACTCGGATTATATCGTGTTCATTCAATACCTGTTTAACAGTACTCGATGACTTAAATGCAGTCATGACGACTCGAGGAGTCATAATATCAACGACTTTGATTTCACGGAGCTTAAGCAAATTCCTAATAACTTTTTCTTCGTCTTCTTCTATGATTCCTTCTTCACTGCCAAGATCTGCCAGTGCTGCTACATCATCACGGGTAACTAATGCGTGGTCACCTTTTGGTAAAATCGCCTTGAGTGCTTGTATTGGAATAATAAGGAACACTAAGAATTTAATGAGGGTATTCAATATCTTTCCTGTCAAAGGCGATAATTTTTTCCAATAAGCAGTTCCCAAAGTCTTTGGAACTATTTCAGATAAAAACAATACAGCGATTGTCAGAACTATAGAAGCGGCAGTTAATGCACTTTCGCCCCAAATTGATTGTACTTCTGAACCGACTCCAGCAGCACCCATTGTATGGGCGATTGTATTGAGAGTCAAAATCGCAGTGAGTGGTTTTACAGCATCATCTTCCTTGAGATTCGCCCATACAGCACCATTTTTATCCTCATCACGTTCCAATACGGCAATGTATGTGTTTGGTATTGAAAGAACAACTGCTTCAAGAATTGAGCAGATAAATGAAACTCCGAGAGCGAGTGATGCATAGAGGATAAGCGTGGTCATTGCCATGTTACTTCTGGGACTCCTAGCGGGCGGCCTATCTTTAGGACAAGCAAGGGGTTATTGAAAATGCCCCTTCGTACACTTTGGAACGGTAAAATAAACAGGTGTAGTTGTATGAACAGGGGTGAAAGTCAAGAGGCGGGTGCTTTTGCATGAAATTGAGGGGCCGTAATGTCAGAGGAGCATGTCTTAATCTGCGTCGCTTGGCCATATGCCAACGGCCCTCTCCATCTTGGCCATGTTGCAGGTTGTTATCTCCCACCCGACATCCAAGCACGATTCGAACGTGCGAAAGGGAACCGTGTCCTCATGGTCTCTGGTTCTGACGAGCATGGCACACCGATTACCGTCACTGCTGAACAAAACAACATTACTCCTCAGCAGGTAGTCGATGAGTACCATGCACTCAATTCTCAAGCGTTGTTAGACCTGGGGTGCTCATGGCAACCAAATATTGATTCTCGCGGTATCGAATACGGTGGTGCACTGTTCAATCGTACTTCTGATCCCCGTCACAAAAAAATGGTTCAAGAAAACTTTCTTCAATTGATGAATGCGGGTTTATTTGAAACGAAAACGATGGAACAGTATTACGAAATCCATCAAGACGGTGGAGGTCGATTTTTACCAGACAGATATGTTGAGGGCATCTGCCCATCGTGTTCGGAAGATGGAGCAAGAGGAGACCAATGTGATGCATGCGGAGCAACATATGAAGCAGCAGAACTCAAAAATCCAGTTTCGAAGATGAACCCTACATCTCCAATAGAAATACGAGATACCGACCATCTCTTTTACCGACTTGATGTCTTTCAAGACGTATTGGAGCAACATGCTGCCTCTCAGCATAAGAATTGGAAGTCAAATGTCCGTGCTATGACCAAACAATGGCTTGACATGGGGTTGAGACCACGTGCAGTCACTCGTGACCTCTCTTGGGGTATCCCTTTACCCATGGATGGCGACGAATGGAGTGGCAAGTGCGTCTATGTTTGGTTCGAGGCTGTCCAAGGGTATTCGACATGTGCGCGAATTTGGGCTGAAGACTTTGCAGAACCACACAATCACACCCTCGGCAAAGATGCTTGGAAGAAGTGGTGGTGCGTTGCTGAAGATGGGACAAAGCCGCGACACTTGTATTTCCTCGGTAAAGATAACATTCCGTTCCATACAGTTATCTGGCCTGCTTTGATCATGGGACTCAACCATGCGAAGAATGGTAAAACTATCGAGGCGCCCATTCAACTTCCTGGGCCCGGAGATTTATCACTGGAGACAAATGTCCCGGCGATGGAATATCTGATGCTCTCAGGTGGCCAATTCTCAAAATCCCGTAAGCACGCAGTATGGCTCCCTTCTTTCTTAGAACGATTTGACCCCGATACACTCCGTTATTACCTTGGTATCAACATGCCCGAAAATCACGATACTGATTTTAATTGGCCAGATTTCGTTGAGAAAATCAACAGTGAACTGATTGCTGCTTACGGTAATTTCGTCCATCGTGTACTTACGCTTGGAGCTCGATTGCCGTCGGGAGAAGCAGGGCCTTTCACGGCTTTTGATGACCTTGAAACTACACGAGAGGCGCAGAAAAAACTCGATGAGATTCATGCTTCAATTACTGAATCACTTAATCGCCATCGCTACAAAGAGGCATTGAGATTGGCTATGAATGCAGCTCAAGTTGGCAATCAACTCTTACAATCTGCAACGCCTTGGAAATTCCTTTCTGATTCAGATGATGGGTCCAATCCAACATACCGTGAAGAGCGCCATGAATCACTTTCAGCCCTCTCTTTTGGATGGCGTATTGCAAGATTTTTAGCGATCTCAATGCAACCATTTTTACCCTTTAGTTCAACTCGATTATGGTCATCTCTCGGTCAAACAGGGGATGTTTCACAAATCTCTTGGGATTCCG
>CAJJCM010000031.1 GCA_905182635.1 uncultured Candidatus Poseidoniales archaeon | reverse complement strand
AACCCATGGGTGCGTCAGAGGAGGAAATGACTGCCCTTTTGCGTCATCGAGGTTTCCTTCCATCATCGTCCATCCGCTCACAACTCTTGGAGTTGGAGAATTTAGAGAGCATCTTGAATTGTGCCCCCGATATTGGCTTTCACAAGGGTTTTCTAACACAAGAAATTCTTGAATCGATGCTTGAAGTTTGGAACCTACGTAACGCTGGAATCGCCAACCCACCAACGGTGGCCCCTGTAGAAGAAATTGCTCCGATTTTGGGCCGAACCATAGCACCTCTCCAAACTCCTGAACCTCTCGACTTGAAATTCCGAAATAATCTACCTGATTGGAACACGGCTGATTTTAGCGAGAATGCGTCAGATGCCCCGAGTGATATTTTGGTTCACTATGACATCACTGGCAACAGTATTACCGAAGGGAAAATGAGTGATATCACAGCATGCTTCACCGACCGACTGCAAAGTATTCGCAAAATGATTATTCAAAATTCTCGTCTGCCTCGTACACCGACCGAAATCTCAAGGCTTCATGCTGAAAGTAGCCGATACCAAGGCTACGAAAACAAGGCGGTTGCGATTGGGTTAGTCAATGAACCCCGATATACAAAGAATGGCCACCTTATGTGGAGATTAGAAGATGAAACGGGAGAGTTAACCTGCTTACTTACCAAGCGTAAAGGAGACGACCGAGACCGAGCCCATGAGCAGATTTTAGAAGCCGGTCTTATGCCTGATGATGTACTTGGTGTATCAGGAACATTCAGTCAAACAGGAGATATGTTCTATGTTGATGACCTCCATTTCCCAATGGAGGCAAGCCATAAGAAGGCTTCATCAGAACATGGAGTCAGTGTGGCGTTCCTCTCGGATATTCATGTAGGTTCGAAGACATTCTTGGAAGCACAATGGCATAAAATGGTTCGTTGGTTCCACACAGACCCGCTTGCAAAGACAATCAAGTATCTCATTTTATCGGGGGATTGCGTCGATGGAGTTGGTATTTATCCAGGGCAAGACAGTGAACTCTCAATCCCAGACCTCTTTAGCCAATACGCTGAATTTGCACGACTCCTCGAATTGCTCCCTGAATGGGTCGAATGTGTCATGCTACCAGGAAACCACGATGCGGTTCGTCCTGCAGAACCTCAACCGACCTTTGCCAAAGATATACAACAGGACTACAACACAACCACCTTTGTTGGAAACCCATGTGATTTCTCATTGCATGGTGTTCGACTCCTGTCATACCATGGGAAATCGATTGACGATTTTGTAGCAGGTCTTCGAAACGTCACCTATGCTGACCCAGTTGAAGCAATGCGACAAATGCTCCGACGCCGACACCTTGCCCCACAATGGGGGGGGAAAACTCCGCTTTCCCCAGAGCCTGAAGATGGCTTGGTCATTCGTGAAGTTCCAGATATTTTTGTCACTGGACACGTTCACGGGCATGCATGTGTCGATTTCAAAGGTACGACACTGATTTGTTCAAGCACTTGGCAAGATCAAACTTCATACCAGAGGATGCTCGGGTTTCAGCCGAAACCATGTATGTTGACCATTGTCAACCTCAAGAGCCATGCGACAGCTACCATTCCTTTCGCCTGATTAATCGAAGTGCAAGTATGGAAGAATCGCTCGTAAATCCTTACCATGTACCACTTCAATTTCTGCTGATTTGAATACAGCAAATGAAGATTCACGGGTCGGGTTGAATCCAATAAATCGGCTGCCCTCAATATGCATAGATAAGTCCATTTCCGAATCGCCAACCGAAACACAATGTTCAGCTTCGAGATTATTCATTTCAAGCAAGCGTCGGATGATTTCTCCCTTTCCAGTTGCATGAAGCCTGCAAACTCCTTCGTCTGAAAGTGTATTATCATCATTGAAGACAAAACCATTTGCAATCCAATCATCGACCTTAAGCATCGATGCGATTGATGCGACGAATAAGTCTACGCCTGCACTCACAATAGCAACGAATACACCGTTTGCTTGAAGTTGTTCGACGACGTGTCGTGCACCCTCCATTAATTTAACACCTGAGAAAGCACGAAATAATTCATCTCGTGTGATTGGATCTTGAATTTCTTTCCACATTCGAATATCTGAACGCATGAACTCTACATCTGTTATTTCGCCACGAATAAAACGTTGAAGGTTGAACGCATTATCGGTGCCAAAATGGTCATGAAGAGTTCTCCAAGAACTCACAGCATCAACCAAAACTCCATCGCAATCAAAAACGACACAGGTTGTCTTGGGGATATCTGCCGGTTCAACCATGTCGCTCATTCCTCTGAACACTGCCCTCCTTGAAAGGCTTCGCTCAATGAAAGAATGAAATGAAAAGAAGAGGACCGAAGTCAAAGAAAAAAAGGACGAAGGCAGGGGGCCCCTTACGGAAACCCCCTGCGATCGGGTAAATCTCTGTCTCCGAAGAGACAGTCATCCCATCGCTGGAATGCGGGAGACAAAGAGGAGGGGCAATTGCCCCTCCCCAATGCGTCCGATTTTTTCAGATACTACTAAACAATCAGCTAAGGTTGTATGCCAAACCATTCCAGGAGCGCAAGAGCGCACCATCGCTAATACCAGGAGCATAGGTTAGTTGGATCTTCACATCTTCAAGAGGTGTTCCATCTGTATCGTGTGTTCGCACGTAGATTTCGTCACCAGCGTTGAAGGTTGAAACCATATCGCCGTTGCCTTCGGGTGTGACTTGGTCAATGAACGTAACCATAGAGTCACTGTTCGATGGACTAAAGCCATACACGCCTTCGGTATCTGCTAAATTGTAAGTCTTAACCTGGTCTGTTCCGCTGCTATCAAGGTAGAACAACCTGACTTCAACAGCTTGAGTTGCCAAGCCATCATCAGCCGAGAAAACAGCGATCTTCCAATGACCCTTTTCAGCATCAAAGCCGTTAACGGTCTCAACATTGTCGAAGGTCATCAAAGGAACACCCTTGACATCTGTATCTGCAAGGCTACTGGCCCAAACATAAATCACACCAGAAAGAACCACGGTGATTGCAACCATCAAAATCGTTGCAATAACTGGGCTCACTGCCATATCATCATCTTCAAGATTCTCAGCAGCGTCTTCCTCATCTTCAGCACGGCGGCTGGAGAAGGCAAGAGCGCTCACAAAGAGACCTGTTAGGCTGACAACTACAATACTTGGTGCGAACGAAGGCACTGAACTCGCACCGATGGTGCGGACTACGTTAGGTAGTGGTTGTGCTGAAGCACCAAACGAACCTAAACCAGAAGCGTATTCGTTACACTGGCCCCAGTCGGAGTTTGATTCTGCTGTCTCCACATCGAGGGTAGTCAAGCGGTTGTTACACCAGTAATCGTCTTCAAGCATTGGCCGTCGTAGAGAGGTCTGACTTGAATTCTCTCCGAATTGACCAGGTTCAGACCACATAGTTCCTTGAGAGCCACCGTTGTTCGAACGGTGAGACTGTGGTTCATCAACTTGGAAACGGTCATTTGTAGATGCTGTCAAGTCACATGGGTCGTTCAAGCAAGTGAGAACATCCATTGAGACTTCGACCTTGGTCGTATCCTTTGTGATGTAGACATTCGCATTGGCAGGGATACTGGTTCCATAAGCCGGGACGTTGTAGTATTGTGTAGACTCAACTTCATTGTGACCATCCGTGTGGAAAGTCACTGCAAGCATGTGGTCGTAGTTGTAAGGACCTTCATCGCCACCAGCGTCAATGTTCACTGTAACAGGAACATATGTGCCGGTCATGATGTTGGAAACGCCATTGAAGTCGACACCAGATACATCGTTAATCGAGTAGTCAGCTACATTCTCTGAGACACGTTGAATTGTAACATACAATTCTTCCGAAGCGAGATGTGAGATGTAGTCCGACATAGGGATATCGATGTAGTTCGGTGTATGAGCTGGTGCAGTAGCAGTATCCTTGAGGACCAAAGTAATGGCGCAGTAAGACTGGCCACCCGGTCGCAATTGGTGGATACCGTTATTGTTCATGTAATCGATTTCCCAATCGTAACCATTTGTGGTTGCGTCTGGAATCAAAGTAAACACAAGATCTGTGCCAACAATTGCCGTTGTAAAGTAGTTGGTGTATGTGCATTGATTGGTTGGTACAACAGTCCAAGTATGGTCTGTAGGAACATCATGGTCAATATCACTCATCAAAGGTAGGAGAGACCAAGTGAGGTTGTCAATTCCAGTATCGTCTTCAGTCATAGTGATGTATTCACCTTCACCTGTAGCACGGTCACCCGCAGTGTTGAGCAACAAGTTCTGACTGTTTTCATCTTGCAAAGAGATAACTGGAGCATCGTTCACTGGTGCGACTGAGAAGTCGATCGTGAAGGTCGTTGCATCAGTATTCTCATTACCGTCATCGGACAAGTAAAGAGTGATAGTACACATTCCACCCTTTTCATTAGCAGTATTCTCTGTAATTATCAGAGAGTTTGTTGCGTCGACTTCAACCGTAAATACAACACATGTTGGTTCAACAGATGCATTCCAATCATAGACTTGGCGAACAGGCGTTTGCTCGTTTGCCATGTCACGGATGTAGGACTTGGAAGCGTTTGAAACATCTCCAAGAGACTCGGTATGTGTTCCGAATCCTTCAGCCAAGACGTTGATGTATTCGACAGTGAGGTTGCTGGTATCAGTAACTGAGTCGTAGGAGAGGATTGGCATGCAATCTACTTCTTCAACATTACAGATAACCGGTGCATCGTTGACATTGGTTACTTCGAAAGTAATGGTATGGTTGTCTGTTAAACCGTTGCTGTCAGTAACTTCGAATTCGTATTCGATAGTTCCAAATTGGTCTGCCAGTGGAGTAATGGTCACGGTGTGGCCATTTTGGCTCCAGTCAACAAGAACATTGTCGAATGCAACAAGATTACTATCAGCAGAAGTCCATGTGAGGTCTGCCTCGAGGTCTTGCACATCGTCAGCTTCGTTTGTGAGGCTAAAGGTGTGAGCAATCGAATCTTCAAGAACAGTGATGTCGACAAGTGAAGCCTGTATTTCAGGGCAAGCACGAGCCATGTTAAGGTTGATTGCAACGTTGGTAGCAAGCGACAAGTTGGAAACAGTTTCCCAGTCGTAATCACAGTCTGCTGCGGTCTTAATCATCACATCGTAGTTCTTAGCAGCACTTGGAGTGCTGGAGCCCTTGTAAGAGCGGTAGACAAGAACTTCGTCGTCAATTGAACCATCAGCAAGGTCGTCGTGCGTGAGCTCGACGGTCATGTATTCATTGAACGATTGAAGAGTGTTCGCAGAATCAATGGTTTGCGTTGGGTGGACTGTGCTTACATTTGCATCAGTCTCTCCCTGAACGATTGTCACGATGTCAATCTGACTTGGAGTTCCACCCATTCGTGAGAATGGAATGGAGATTTCAGTCAAAGTGCTCGATGAAACAACATCCACACCAGCGGTGCTGAGTGAGGTTGGGGTCCATCCTTGGAAACCGTAACTATACAAGTCAAAGGATGCATCACTGTCAGCCCAAAGCACGTAGTTGGCTTGGAATGGCAATATGTGAGAACCACCGAGGTTGTATCCGGTGCTGCTTCCACTTCCATCGACACTGATGTAGATGAGAACGTCACTCGTAGCGAGGTCTTCACCAGTCAAACCGATATAGAGGTCATCGCCTTCAATGTAGGTCACCATCATGTCGTTGGTGCCGTCACCGCTCATGACACCTGGCATTGCATAGCCAGATGGGTTAAGGGCGTTACCACCGTTCCAGTCAGAATCATTACCATCAATGATCATGAGTTCTGGTTGGAAACTGGTTGAGATGTATGATGCACGTGACCTATCAGTCGATTGAATCAACATTGCCACTTCATCTGCAGGTGCTGCAGTGAGGTGAGTCGAGACCATCGAGAACAGGTTTGCTTCATCGATGGTTGCAGAGGCTGCAACAGTCAACTTGTTTTCGTCAATTGTATTACCAATCGAAGTCACGTATGCATTACTACCAGCGTTAATCTGAGTGGTTGAAGCCGTCCAAGTCATGTTTTCAACAGACCCTTGAGATTCAACTACTTGGAGAGATGTGGTAGCAGTCGATGTGCCACCATCCCAACGGAATGGTGTGTTTTCGACATACATGCCTACGAGACCTGAAGCGTCCATTGGGTAAACCCACACATCATCGCTGTCGACAACGTGTAGACCGGTTCCGAGTGCGCCACCGTTCACTGCTGCATTGATAGCAAGAACAGAGGTATCTTCGGCATAGACACCGTAATCATCACCCGAAAGTGAAGCATTACCGACCAATATCAGTTCACCGCTGGACTTTTCAACACCAGTAGCGTATCCTGAAATCGTTGTTCCCGAAAGAGTCAATGAATCTGCATTGGCATTATCAGCATCGAGACCAACGGTCAATGTATCACCTTGTCCAACAAGGACAGAGGATGTATCTGTGACGTCACAGTTACTGATCACCATAGCATTGTCAGACAATGTCACAGCGTTGCGAGCAGAGTTGATTGAAATACCTGAACTGCAATCTTCGAACACGAGTCCGACTGCTGAAGGAGCAGTTCGTCCAGGTGTGGTAATACTGTTGTCAGCAATCGTTGGTCCAGTGTAACCTTGAGTAACGCCGGCTTCAACCATCCAAACATCAGTTCCACCGTCACCGTAAGAATCTCTGAGTGTCAGAAGATAGGTTCCAGCATCGCTGTATGTTGCAAGCAAGTATTCCTGGTTATTACCCCAGGTGTAAGTAGTCCAACTGTCTGTTGTTCCATCAGGCTTTAAGATATCAATACTTGCTTCGTAGCCCCAGTTATCTGTTTCAATGCTGACAGCCATAGACTTTCCAGCAACAAGAACGGCTGAGCAAGTAGTTATACTCCAGTAGGAGCTCGAGGCAATCGAACAAAGCGACGTTGAAGGAGCAGGTGGTGAAGAAGCACTGTCGACAATCAATCCACCGTCTGTATCGATAAGAGAATTGTTATCGATATCACCGTATCCACCATCGATCGACATTCCTGCGTAAGCAGCATCGCCAGCACCATTGATGGTGTTACCTGTGATGTGGAAGTCCAAAGCATTCGAGACATAGATTCCGTCAGTTACAGTGTTAATGGTATTATCAGAAATGGTCATACGTGTGTGCTTACCATTGTATACCGCGATTGCTGCTGCT
>CAJJCM010000030.1 GCA_905182635.1 uncultured Candidatus Poseidoniales archaeon | reverse complement strand
TATCTTTCTTCATTCAATCACCTTCTTGTCGTTCAAATTATTCCATTCTTGTACTCTTCTTTCGTTTCTCCAGTGGTTTAGAATCCCTTCATCGTAGTCATCGAACCTTTGGATATATTCATATTGGATTTTCCAAATATCAGCATCGTCGATGCACATTTGCATCAGAGAGAGTAAATTCGCAGGAAACGTTTCATCCGGTCCTGTCATGAGGATTGTGCTTTCTGGCGTGTGCTTAACCTTCTCTCCACCGTATTTTGGGATATGCTCTGGGCACTGCCAATTCGGGCCAAGCGAATGACCGACGTAATCGGAAAACGGGTACTGTTGTGGAGCCCACATCCATGCCTTCGGTTTTTTTGCATTCGTGTCTAAAATGACCTTCTGCGCTGCATATGTTCCTGGTTTACCCCATGTCTCATTTCCAAGGGCGAAATCGAAGCAAAAGGTATTTCCATGCTGACCTTTAATGATGATTGTATAGCCATCAAAACTGATTTCTTCATGCGCATGCATGAATTCCATAGCCGCAAACCAGTGTTGCCTTACGGTTTTGGTGACTTCAGAATCGAATTCTTGATCATATGCACAATGAAGGTCTTGCTTTATCGAAGTCAAACTGAGTTCCCACTCAGGCCAGGTATCCCAGGCTTTGCCTTTAGCAATGTTATGCTGATTATAGGCGACAAAGATTTGGATGAACGCTTCTGGTACATCCAAATTCCCATTATGGTCAATCATTTCTTTGGGGTCGGTATATCCATGTTCGATGAACCACTCCCATGACTTTGTCATATCGTTGTTGATTTTATCAGTTTTATCAGATGTATTGGTTTTGTTTTTCATATTTTCACTTCCTTCGTTTGAGTATTCCATCTCCATGGTTGGTGAATTGGCAGGGGCACCGGGAGTCGAACCCGGGTCTGAAGACTCGCAATCTTCAATGCTATCCATTACACCATGCCCCTTTGAGTGTAAAACAGGCGGAGGTACCCGGATTCGAACCGGGGTCCAGGGATCCGAAATCCCTGATGCTATCCACTACACCATACCTCCAAATTGCTTTACAGGTGACAGCGGTTGCACATGTGTTTGATACACATGCAGCTACGCTGCCCAAACCCGGATCAGTCGCTTTAACTGCGATGACGGAGGGTCCGCATCAACGAAAATTGTTTGTTGATTATTGGTCCCCTCATAATGTTCACCTGTTCCGGTTCTTAACACTAGGATTCACTCCCTCCTAGAAAAACCTTTCGGTCAAATGACCGTTTTCTGGAAAATTAAGTGTGACCTGTATGCGCGGAAAGTATTGTTACCATGCATATACGCGTGTCATACTTGTAAAGGAAAAATTACACTTGTTCGAAATGAGGTCGCCAAAAGTGCAGTTTCGGTTTAAAAAACCGGTAATCTCGCTATAGTTTCCGGAAAAATACGCTTTAGGCTTGTTTGACGCAGGAAAGCGAACATTAAAGTGGGAGTACGATGTTTAGTTTAATCATGGAGAACCATTTCCCAAGGAGAATTCAACCGACGACAATCGACAGCCTTCGAACTGCAGTTATTCGAGTCGCAAAACGACGAAGTGTTCACCACGAGTTCTTACGCGTTTCAAAGGAAATGGAAGAGCGAATGGAGGAAAGCCGACCTTCTACCATGTTCTTTTACGGATTATGATTTGACTCAAAGCCTCACTCCTCCGCTTTCTCGCATATTACCTCCATTGCGGAGGGGTGATGACCCTTCTTGAGAAGTATTGATGACGAACAACCATCTCGACGTAGTATGGAGCCTTTAGCATGGGAAGCAATTCTTGCGGCGGGTCTCTTCTTTGTACTCGGTGCAACATCACCTGGGCCGAGTTTAATTGTCGTGTTACGTAATACCCTCATCGGTGGGCGACGGCAAGGAGTTGCCTGTGCAGTAGGGCATGGACTTGGCTTTGGCATCTATGCTGGCAGTGCTGTCTTTGGATTGATTCTTTTACTCGAGAATTCACCGAATACATTTTTGGTATTACAAATCATAGGGGCGGTCTTACTGGTCTGGTATGGCATCACAATGTGGACTGCCAAAGTAGATGCACTGGATGATGTCGACCTCAAGGCCATCAACCATCAACGGCAAGGATTTACCGAAGGGTTTGCAATCGCCTTCTTCAATCCAAAAATCGCTCTGTTTTTGGTTGCTGTATTGGCCCAAGTACTCAAGCCTGGAATGGGCTTTGAGACCAAACTGGCCATAGGCGTTCTTGGAATGACCATCGATACGCTCTGGTATGTTCTTGTTGCACTCGTCTTAACAGGAACTCCAATTCTTGAAAAACTTCGAACGAATGGTGAATTGGTCTACAAAGCAACTGCCATTGCCTTGTGGGTTTTCGCCTCAACTGTGGTTTGGAGCCTCGTTTGATTACTTTTGGCAACGTGGGCACAAAAAGGTCGAACGGTTACTCTGAACGATCCGTTCAATTGTCCCATTACAGCCTTGTTTGAGACAGGGTCCATCTTCCCGGCCATAGACTTGAAACTGGTGACCGAAATAACCGAGTGTTCCATCGACTGCAGCGAAATCATTGAGGGTCGAGCCACCAACTGCAATTGCTGCTTTGAGCACATCTTTGACCTGCCCAACCAATTCGATGAGAGCCTTGGTTGGTTTGCCATCTTTACGAACCAGTTTGTGAGTTGGAAGAGTAGGAGATATTCCTGAACGATGTAAAGCCTCGCAAGCATAGATATTACCGACACCAACAACGAACCGTTGGTCGAGCAAAGTCGTCTTAATCGGTGAACGTTTTCCTTGGCATCGAAGCGCTGCGTCATCAGCAGTCCACTGTTCAAGTGGTTCAGGACCGAGATGTTCAAGAAGTGATTGTACCGGTTCTTCAGCTCGTTCGAAGAGGTCGGCAATTCCAAATCGACGAGGGTCGGTATAGACCGCTACTGAACCGTCATCGAATCGAAATTCCATGTGGTCATGACGTCCATCAAAGCCGGTAAGTTCTCCAAACTTTGAATGGTTTGAACTGGCATCTGCCTGAAGGTAACGGGGTGCTTTAGAAGGAGGGATGAGGGTATATCGGCCCGACATCCCAAGATGCGAAAGAAACACGAGACCGTCGGTGGTATCGATGAGAAGGTACTTTGCACGGCGACGAACTTGAGCAATCGTTTGTCCGGTGAGTCGTTGTACCATGTCATCAGGAAATGGGAAGCGGAGACCTGCTCGGCGAAGCGTCACTTCGGTGAACGTTCGACCAACCCAAGCCTGTTCAAGACCGCATCGAACAGTCTCAACCTCTGGCAACTCAGGCATCGAATCACTCCATCTTTCGGACCGCGAAAAGAACATGATTATCTTCATATCCAGTTAACGAGATACGTTCCTCGACTTCAAAACCTGAATGGGTGAGTTGGTGTTCTACCTTGTCGAAAAGTGCTGCTTCTCCCTCTCCAGTCCATCGCTCACTGGCTGCTTTGAGTGAAAGAAGTCCGGTACCATCGCGGTTGAGGAAACGCTTGCATGCTCCGATGAAGATATCGACTTGCCCTGCTTGAGCAACATCTTGGAACAGCCAATCGACTTTCCGAGGAAGTAAGACACCCCAGGCAGCGTGTTTTCTTGCATCACCGAGTACTGGAACCAAGCCGGGTCGGCTTTTTGCCATGTGTGTGAGTTCCCGTAAGCACCGTGGAGCAAGGTCGACTGCGACCAAGCGACCTCGTAACTCGTTTCCTTGCCCACATAAATGGTCATGCAAATGGCTGATTGAAGTTCCATGCCCAGCGCCAAGGTAGAGTACCGTTGTGCCTTCTTTTGGCAACAGCCACGATGGGTCACGTCGAGTGCGCATAATCCCCGCACCAAGTTTTGAGCGAGACGGGTCCCAGCGGCGGAATTCAGTTCCCGAAAAATTCCGCAATGATTCACCATAGACTGCTTTTCTTGGGACTGCGTTGGTGGTCCACAATGCACGACCATCTTTCATCACCGCCCACGATAACATCGTAGATCGACGACGATTGTTGTTTTTGGCCATACTAAACCTCAATTTCGGCGAGAAGGGGGTGAGGGATGCGCTTGGCGGATGGCCTCAACTCTTTCTTCGAGTTCTCGCATTTCTTCTTCGCCCCAAGGTTCACCTTCAAAGGCATCGATTTTTGCAGCGATGCTCGCTTTAGCGGCGACGGTTCGAGAGATTTTTCCTCGTACCCATCGTGGTGAACGTGAAATCCAAGGGTGCATGAAAATGTGCCCGTGCTTTGGAGGTGGAGCACCTGTTTTGAGATGATGAAAGAACGCTTTTTCAGCGCCAAGAACTTGAACGGTTCCTGCAGGTAGACGTGCAAGCCGCATGCGTCCATGCGCTTCAACACAGAGACGAGCAGCGAGCAGCGGCCCTAAAAGTGCTGAAAGTGACGGGAGGTGTTGGAGTGTTAAATGCCGAATACCGTTTTCTAAACGGTCCAATTGGCCTCGGAATACAGATACACTTTGACCCCATTCTTTGAGTGCTTTCCATTCTGGTTTGCCTGGCCCTACCGGTGGGAGAGAGACCTCGAGAATTTCCGAGAGATGTTCTAACGACTCTGCTTCTCCAATTGTTTTTCCAAGACTTGAACGGTCTTGGCCGAATCGGGCTTCAGGTAAAAACAGACCAACCCATTCAACCATCCGTGCTTCCATGGTGATGTATGTGCTGCGTAATTCATCGCTGGCTCGCATTAAATGCTCGAGACGACGGTCGGGGTCACCAGCGGCTTGGGCAACGCCACGGGTTGCCATAGCAATCGCTGCTTCGTCAGCAGCTTGTTGAGCATCCTCGTCAGGTAATGGCCAATCCGCATCAGGTAAATCGAGTTCACCATGAACCCGTGGCTTCGCTTCGGGGAAGCGTTCCAATAACACCAATGCTTCAGGCGTAAGTTCACCTTCTGCAATGCATTCAAGGCGAGAAACGATGGTGCGCTGGTCGTGAAAACCATCCCATTGTTCATCATCGAGTATCGAACCATTGGCATCAGCAACCGCCGCTGCACGCCAGTCATACCAGAGCCACATGCTTCTCCGATTGGGCGCTCTGTCTTCACCCTTCCCTCCAAACCTTTTTCGGCATCTCGTAGAATAATCTCAATCGATGTGTTCATTTGAATGCAAAGGTTCTCTCCGATAAACATAAGTATTGCTTGCCTAACCTGTTGCTATGTTTTGCCCCGAATGTGGAACTCTGTCATTCCCTAATCCGAAAGGTGAAATCGCCTGTCCCAATTACAAATGCGGATATAATGGTCCTGCAAATGTCGTAATCAAAGGCACAGATGGTAAAGAAGTCGACCTTTCTAAAGCAACCTCAAGTACGGCTACAAAAAGTCGCGTTTATGAAGTCATCAAGGATTCAGATGAACGGAAAGGGTGGCTCACATCAGGCACCTACATGTGTCCGAAATGCGATGGACAGGAAGTAGAGGCATATCTTCAACAAACCCGTTCATCTGATGAACCAGAAACTCGGATGCTCACCTGCAAAAATTGCGGCCACGGATGGCGTGAATACTGAGAAGATCGCACCTAAGTCGAAGTTCATGTGACTGCGAAGTCGTTTTAATCCGTAATCCAAGAAAAAGTATCCACTTGGAAATTGTTTTTAACGCGTGGTTCGAGAAGTGCTCATACGACTCAGAAGTCGTTTTCAACACGTGGTGCCAAGAAGTATTGAACTTCAGCAGCACCATCATAGAAATTGAATGACATTGAAAGCGGATAGTTCTCACCAAATCCGATGTTAACGGATTCGAGGTTACCGAACACTTTCGACAAAGGAACGAGATAGGTCAACGAATATTGACTTCGAGCAGGTCCTTCACATTCAATGTGTTGCAATTCGTCTTTATTGAATGCAACCGTAACTGAATCGGTTGAACCCAATACATGAACGGTGAATGTGTTTTCATCAATACTGAAATTGACTAAATCGCCAACTTGACGAGCAGCCTTGAGGGCTTGCGTGAAATCAGCGCCGGAAATCGTCACTTTACAAGGTAGTTTCAGTTCAGGAAGAGTCGGTGGAGTCATAGTCGAGTTGTCGAGGGGGCGGATATTTCGGTCGATCTTTCCAAGATTGACAGTCAAAACACCAGTTTCGTCGCCATAGGCCATTTCAATCAAATCGGTTGGACCGCCAAGGCTGACCAATTCCTTGATTTTACGAAGCTCAAGACCAAGTGAGGTTTCGTCGAGTTCCCAGGTATCGAATGCTGCGGAATCGATTTTCATTCGTATCATGGCAACATGTGACGGGTCGACGACTCGGATTTCTAATCCGTCCTCGCCAAAATCAAATCTTGCATCTTCTACGACTACGCCTAATGTGTCAATAATTTTGCTAATCAAGTCCTGTCGGGCCGTGACGTTCAACATGAGATACACCCCTCTCCAATTGCACTTCACTTTCGACGGCTTATGAACTTAACAGCATTGAAGGATAAAATGTGGGGCGTCGGGCGCGGTATTATCGGAAAACTCTGTTTTCCGCGCATCAAGAGAGACACATACTTATTTGCTTTCGCCACCATCCACTCATTATGCAATTGACGCGTACACTAAATGTAATAACCATGGCTTGCCTTCTGTTCCTAACTGGATGTTTTGGACTAATGGACGATACGATTACACCAGAAGCCGATGGTCAAACATCTACATCCGTAGATAATTCTACCAATAACGCCCCATTCATCGACACCATATCACTGCTGAATGATGTGATGTATGCTGGTGAATCAGCACAGAGGGATATTTCCAACGACCCAACAACTGGCGACGAGATACTGAATGGATTTAACCTCTCTCTCCATCATGCTGCCATCGATATCGATGGCGATGCAATGACGATGGGATGGGACATCAATCTTGATGGTTCCGTTGATGTTCCTACAACGGTTGCTTCAGGCATCACAAACCTCTCCATCGGCATTGAACATTGGACCGATGTCTCAAGTTTAATCGACGAGGAAGGATATTATCATGCCATAGTGGCTTTCATAGCCATCGATGAACATGGTGCTGGAAATGCTGAATTTGTTGAAGTGTGGGGCTGGGATAATGATGATGACAATTCGGGTGGTGGTGGAGGTCTTACACTTTACGTCTTTGACGCTGAAGATGCATCCGGATCTCCAACCGATGGAACCTCTGACAACCTCGTTCGTGTAACAATGACCCAAGGAAGTGCAATCAACTGGGCTGCAATCTCTATTACGATTTCAGTCAACAATGAAGCGCCTGTGACCTGCAACAACCCTGGTATGACAGGACAAACCTGCGACCTCGTTGCGTTCGGAGATACAACCGACAACGAGTGGACGGTTGGAGACGGTGTAACAATCGTCGAAAATGGAGCAAGCCATTGTGATGCAGCACCAGCACCTTGTAGCATTACAGTCACCATTACCGACACACAAGAAGGAAAGGTTATCGACCAATCTAACGCTAATGCTTCTTGATTCTTTTAACAATGAATGAGAAGAGGAAACGAATCTCCCTTGGATTGATATGGGCGACCTACTTGCCTTGAAGCATGGGCGAAGCATCAGGCTCCGTATCTCCACTGCTCAAAGAAGACGGTGAAGCGTTCAAAATCGCTGTATTGATTCCAACTATCAACAATGCAGATGAACTTGACATTGTGCTTGAACGCCTCTCAAAACAGACCTACCCTCACTTTGAAATCATCATCTCCGATTCAAAATCAAAAGACCACACCAAAGAAGTGTGTGAGAAATACGGTGCTACGTGGATTGAAGACCCTTCTCGAAACCGAGCGGATGCCTGCAACTTTGTGCTCCGACAAATGGACCACGAATTGGTCCTGTTCACCGACGATGATACCATCCCGCCACTGGATTGGGTCGAAAAATTAGTTCGTTGGTTCAAGGACCCTGAAGTCGGCGCAGTTGGCGGACCCAATTTTGCACCTGATGATGACCCATTCGGAGCCAAGTGTGCAGATGTTGCGTTTTGCACCAAATTCATGACCGCTGGAACTCGCTACGGCGCTCAACCAAAAGGCGACCTCGTTCCCATCACACACAACCCCGGCGTCAATTGCGCTCATCGAATGGCCAACCTTCGTGAAGTTGACTTCTTTGAACCAGGGTGCATTGGTGCAGAAGATGTCGTATTGGACGCTAAAATTCAGCGTGCGGGACACAAACTTTTCATCGACCCTTCAAACGTCATGCCTCATCGTCGTCGAAAGCCATTCAAGCCTTACATGAAGCAAATGCGAAACTATGGCTACACTCGAATGGTTGCCAATAAGCGATGGCCTGAAATTTCCACATGGGCACATACTGCTATCGGTTTCTTCCCAGCACTTGTCATCGTGGCTTTACTTGCAATGCTCTATGGCGCCCTTACTGGTGGAGCAGATGCAGAACTCTGGTTCACCCTTGCAGGTGATTGGGATGCTTCTCGCATCGCGTTCCACATACCACTCGGTTTGGTTTGCCTGTACATTGGCATCTGTTGGCTTGGAGCTGCGATTGGGACATCACCTCATCGCTCGATTGGAACGGTATTCTTGGCACCACTCTTTGTATTCTTAGCACAATGGGCTTATGGCCAAGGTGTCATCAAAGCATGGAGAGAAGTTCGCCGCACTGGTGGTAAAGCCGGTGAAGGTGCACAAATCGACGACCGTATACGCACGGCATGATTCGACATCCTGTCAAAAGGGCACTTAAACTCCAAAGAAAAGGGGGAAGACCTTTGATTGATTGATGTAAAGTCAAGACATGGCCAGTCGACTTCAACGCCGATTCTCGGAATTAGATACACCCGATTATGCGACTGATGAAGAGGAAATTTGGTCACTCATTCGTTTGAGTCTCGTCATTCTTCGAATCGTGCTTTTTGTTACGATTATCGCTGTATCAGAACTGATGGAGAGTTATTTCATCTACGATTTATCAATGGCCTTGTGGGCGCTTATCGTCGGCATTCCCTTGTTCATTCTCATCTCGTGGGGAATCATTTTGGGCGACCGTATCATTAACAAAGCGGAGCCTGGAATCGTGGAAACTACATTACTTCGCCCAATTCGGGAACGACTCTAAGACTCGTCTTCATCGGAAGAAAGCCCAGCCAAATCACCAGTTTGAATGGTCCATTGACTGGCATAGACTCCTTCAGCAGCGACTAATTCATCGTGCTTGCCACGTTCAACAACAGCACCATCTACCATTGAGATGATTTCATTTGCATTACGAATAGTACTCAAACGGTGAGCAACTGCGATGGTTGCTCTATCACTACCGCTTGCCAAGAGGTTCTCTTGGATTCGACGTTCAGTTTCTGCATCAAGTGCACTGGAGGCTTCATCGAGAATTAACAAACTTGGTTGCTTGAGCAGAGCTCTTGCCAATGAAACTCGAGCACGTTGACCACCACTGAGTTTTGCTCCGCGGTCCCCAACCATCGTATCCAAACCGTTTTCCAACTCTTGTATGAAATCCCAAGCACCTGCAAGTTTAAGAGCAACATTGAGTTCTTCATCGGTCGATTCTTGATTATACCGTACATTGTCACTTACAGTCCCATAGAACAAGAAAGGCTCTTGGCTGACGAATCCAATTTTATCACGAACAGAATGAAGGGTGAAATCGTTGAGCGATTGACCATTGATTAAAACGTCACCATTGTCAGGTACGTAATAGCTCATCAAAAGTTTGAGAATTGTAGTTTTACCTGCACCGGTGTGCCCCATTACCCCGAGGAAATCTCCGCCTTCTGCTTTGAAAGAAATTCCGCTCAATACTTTAATTGAAGTACCGGGATAGGTAAAGTGAACATCCTTGAATTCAACAGAAACAATCGCTTCATTTAACTCAATAGCATCGGGTTTATCGAAAATAGTTGGTTCTAAATCGATTGTAGCAAAGACACGCTTTGCGGCTGCTTCGCCACGTTGAAGTTGATTGATAAGAATACCAAAAATGAACATAGGCATGGTCATTCTTGTGCTAATAAGCAAAAAGGTCACCAGTTCCCCGGTTGAGATTTCTCCTTCAGCGGCCAAAAATCCACCTGCAGTAACCAGCAGTCCAAACGCAATTCCTGCAATAACGTAAATCATTGGTAAAAACCGGTTCCGGTCGCGACTTGCACCCATTGCTTGGTCTCGATAATTGCCTGATTCGCGAGCGACTCGTTCAGATTCCCATGTTTGTGCATTGTATGCTTGAACAACAGAAATTCCTGAGATGAGGTTTTCTAAAACTGCGTGAATATCGCCTGTCGATTCGCGTTGTTTCCGGTATTTGCGTTGAACTCGAGTTGAAAACCAATACACACATGGAATAATGAGGAGAATCGGTCCAAACAAGATTCCAGCTAATTTGAGCGACATCGATGCCAAGATCACAAATGCAGTGAGAAAGGTGAAGACGATCCGAATAATCGATGTTGATGAGTCGGATACCACATCTTCTAATTGATTGACGTCACTTGAAAGAATCGACATCAATTGTCCGGTTTGACGCATATCGTAGTAGGAGGCTTCCATGGCGATAAGTGAACGGGTTGCATCCATGCGCAAATCGTGCTGAATGTTGTAGCCAAGTGTTTGCCATGAATATTCCGAAATACCTTGGAAAAAAGCGAGCATCACAAACCCTGTGAAAATCATGACACCGTAGCCAATGGCTGGTTCTGAATGAATGGCATTAATTGCATCTTGAACAAACATCGGTCCGACCATTACATCGGATGTGAAATAATCAACTGCCCATCCAATGGCTACAAAGGGAACTAAATCGACAACTCGAGCACAGGCATTTCCTAGAAATCCTGCAACTAAACGTCGAGGATATCTGAAAGCATACGGTACAACTCTCCAAACTTGACTTCCGAGTACTTGAGCACCCTCATTGATTTGCTCGGGTTCAAGTGATTGAACCTTCGAGCTCCCCTTACCATGCCCTGACATAAGTCATGCGCCGAATCCGTGCCTCTTGAACCCTCTCAACAGAGGAACCGGAGTGACAGACAAACAAATCATTCATGTGGGGGGCGCGACATCCTCTCCTTATGACGCCAACCCACCGCATGCGAGCCATTACTTTCTCAGCATTGATGTTGATTCAGGTTCTTGCCCCGATTACCTACGCTGCACCTTCTTCTGAGCCCGCGATTCTCATTGAAACTGACATTGATTTGGAATTGTTTAGCCAAGTTGGACTTTCGCCGAGTGAAACGCCAGCCAATGGTTGGTTTGAGCCTCGAGAAGGCGCTGGTGAACTCAATTTGTTGCATCGAGATGCTGGTGTTGTGGCTCTAGAAGACTGGAGCGAATGGACCGGACAAACATCGAAATTGAACGGATGGTTTGTTCTTACACACGAATTCCCAGTGCCAACCGAATGGTTTTACCAACTGGATGATGCTGGAATTGATTGTTTCTCATTCCTACCTCCAAATGGATTTCATTGTGAAATTCATGATACTTCGATTGAGATGTTAGCAGAACTTGAAGTCGAAGGAATTGTACAACTTGACCCCTCAGATAAAGTCCGCAATGACCTCATTGAAGCGATAACAGGTACCGAAGATTACAGTGCCTTTTCTTATTCCACTGAAGGGAAAGCCATTGTCGACCTGGTTCTTTCAGGAGATGAATTGCCTGAGGGATTACTTCAGCGTAATGACATTGTATTGGATTCTTCAAGTGGGCGATTCGCAACTGTGCTGGCTGAAACAAGTGGAATTGTTTGGCTGGCCAATCAAGGCGGAATTGAATTTATTGATTTGAATTATATTGCAAGAGTTTCCAATGCAGTTGCTGCAACTATTATCCAGGCAGATGATGTTCAAGATTCAACAAAAATGGCGAATGTAGACTCTTCTTGGAATGGATTAGATGGCAGTGGAATTGTCGTAACAGTTGGAGATACAGGGTTGGATAATGGAATAAATAATACAAATATGCACCCCGATTTTAAAGACCACATCAAGGGGATTCTTTCACTCCCAATTCCTTCATCAAAGTGTTCATGGAATGGTGGAGGCGGTACTCCTGGGACATGCGATGATGGTGCTACGGACTACAATGGTCATGGCACACATGTAGCCGGCTCGGTTCTTGGAGACGGTACCGATAGCAGTGGAGTCAATGCAGGAATTGCCCCCGAAGCACAATTACTCTTCCATGCAATAGGACAAAACAATGGAGCAAGCCTAGGAGGGATACCGAACGACCTTGGGGATATGTTCGACTTAGCAGTGGCAAATGGAAGTCGAATCCATACAAATTCATGGGGCTCTTGCGCCATGAATTCGCTCGATGAATGCATTAATTGGGGAGTCTATTCCGCACGTTCGATGCAAATCGATACTTCTGCAAGGACCAATGACGAACTTGTAATCTTGTTTGCAGCCGGAAATGATGGTAGGGATTTGAACACCGACAGCGATCGAGACCCAGATACAATCATTTATGAAGCAACTTCGAAAAATGTAATTACGGTTGGAGCAAGTGAAAATTTGCGAAGTGGCACGGGAATGTCATGGGGACAATGGGCTTCAGACAATTGGTCGGGAATGGCCACCTTTTCAGGCACCGGCCCCACAGATGATGGCCGAGTGAAGCCCGATTTCGCCGCACCTGGCACAAATATTTACTCGACACGCTCCCGTTCAACAAGTGGAGGTGGAACTGGAAACTATGAGTCCATGAGTGGGACAAGTATGGCGACACCAATTGCTGCAGGTTCTACTGCACTTCTACTGGAACATCTGATTGAAAATCGGAACCTTGCAAACCCAACATCTGCACTTGTGAAGGCAATTTTTGCAGCCTCTGCACACGATATGATGGGTCAATATTCATCGACATTGATTGGAGCGGGGCGTGATGCACCAAACAATCACGAAGGGAATGGACTGATTGATTTGTGGGCGGCAATGAACGCTTCTTTTGTACAAAAAGAATCACTTTCCACTGGCGATGACCGAGGATGGAGTTTTGTCGTTCCAGCATCAGCGCCTACACTCAAGATAGCACTCTCCTACACCGATCCTGCTGGTGCAGTTGGTGCGGGCCCTCAGTTAGTCAATGACCTTGATATTGCAATCAAAAACCCAGCAGGTGTATGGACAAATCTATCTGACGACCTCAACAATCTTCGTTCACTCACGTTCGCCAATCCTGCTCAAGGTTCGTGGGAAGTTCACATTTTGGGATCTACTGTATCTATTGGCCCTCAATTCTTTGCGGTTGCAATGAATGCAGAATACAACCTTGCCAACCTTACCCTCGATGCTGATGGTGATGGAACTGAAGACAGTTCTGATGATTGTGCATTCACCGCTGGGACTTCGACCATTGACCGTCAAGGATGTGTTGACACCGATGCTGATGGGTATTCCAACCCCACATTCAATTGGAGTGTTGCGAATGGTGCAGATGCTTTCATCAACGAAATTACTCAATGGAGAGACCAAGATGGTGATGGATTCGGAGACAATACTGGAGGATTAAATCCTGATGGCTGTCCAGTTCAGGTTGGTACTTCTACAGGTGACCGCCATGGGTGCCTTGACCCCGATTCAGATACCTTTTCATCTCCCGACATGGGATGGACGATATCGAACGGAGCGGACAGTTGTCCAAGTGTATATGGACCATCAAGTGGAGACCGAACAGGTTGCCCTGATGAAGATGGAGATACCTACAGCGACCCTGACCCAAGCGGTAGCAACGGTTCAGTTTGGCTTGTTTCCAATGGCGCTGATGCGTTCCTTGAAGACGATACGCAATGGGCGGATGGCGATGGTGATGGATTCGGAGACAATCCCCCACCTGCCACCTTAGGTGATGAATGCCCCGCAATATCGGGCAGTTCTTCAGAAGACCGAACAGGTTGTTTGGATACGGATGGAGATGGATATTCTGATGCTACATTGTCTTGGTTAGCCCACCCAACCGGAACGGCAGATGCCTTTCTAAATGACATCACTCAATGGCTCGATTCAGATGGTGATGGATATGGAGACAACCAGAGTGGAACAAATCCCGATGCATGTGTCAATGACCTTGGCAGTGGAACTCGGTCGACGATAGACCGCCTTGGTTGCCCCGACACTGATGGTGACGGATATTCTGACCCAGATGTAAATTGGCTCGCACATCCACTTGGATTTGCCGATGCATTCCAGTCCATACCTTCACAATGGAGAGATGCCGATGGTGATGGATTCGGAGATGAAGCAAGCGGTGTAAATGCCGACGCATGTGTCAACGTTTTAGGAACTTCCGTTGGCCCTTCATCTGGCGGTGACCGTTGGGGTTGCCCGGATACGGATGGCGATGGTTATTCTGACCCCGACCCGCTTGGTAACAACGGTTCAGTTTGGACGGTTACAAATGGTGCTGATGTATGGCCGAATGAGCCTTCACAATGGGTTGATACTGATTCAGACGGCTATGGTGATAATCAAAATGGAGTATTACCCGACCACTGCGTGAACGTTCTTGGTACCTCTACGAATGATAGATACGGATGTCCAGATTCGGACAGCGACGGATATTCCGACCCTGACCCGTTTGGCAACAACGGCCCGATTTGGACGGCGACTGATGGAGCTGACAATGCTCAAAGCGACCCACTCCGTTGGTCCGACACCGACGGTGACGGGATTTCAGACCAAATCGATGATGACTGTCCAACCTACTGGGGGAATTCGACTACAGACCGTATTGGCTGCCCTGATACCGATGGTGATGGAATCTCTGACACCGGACCGAATTGGACACCGACTGACAATGGTTCAGACGCATTCAAAACGGACCCTACACAATGGAACGATGGTGATGGCGATGGATTCGGCGACAATCCCCTTGGGAATTTAGCCGATGATTGTCCACTCATCTTTGGAACTTCATGGCAAAACAATGTCCTTGGCTGTGTCGATAGTGACGGAGACGGTTGGGCTGACCAAGAAGATGCTTATGTCAATGACTCGAGCCAATGGTCGGATATTGATGGCGATGGTTTTGGTGATAACCTCGGTCATCCAACATCTGATGCTTGCCCAAATATCGCTGGAAACTCCACCTTAGGTAATCGCATGGGATGCCCTGACACAGACGGTGACGGATGGGACGACGTTGCCGACCAACTACCAAACCTTGCAAACCAATGGCTTGACCAAGACGCAGATGGATACGGCGATAACGCAACTGGACCTCAACCTGATGCTTGCCCAGGAATAGCTGGAAACTCTACGATTGACCGCTACGGATGTGTCGATGATGATGGAGATGGTATGTCAAATGAAAGCGACGCTTTCCCAAACGACCCATCCCGCACCCAAGATACCGATGGTGATGGATTTGATGACCTCGAAGATGATTGTACCAACGCAGCAGGAAATTCGACTATTGATCGTAACGCCTGCCCAGATACTGATGGTGACGGATATTCAGACCCAACACTTCCAATTGGAAATGAATCGGGCTATAACAGTTCAGATGGTGCTGATGCACTTCCACTCAATCCAACACAATGGAGTGACAGTGACGGCGATGGATATGGAGACAACCCCTCCGGAACCCAACCTGACTCTTGCCCTGGCGTTGAAGGGTACTCCAATGTAGGCACCTATGGCTGCCCTGATGATGACAACGATGGGGCATCACAAAGCAATGATGCATTCCCGAATGAACCAACACAGTGGGAAGACCTTGACGGAGATGGATATGGGGACAATCCAAACGGAACGCAACCAGACAATTGTACAATGGTCATCGGAACATCTCATCTTGATGTCTATGGATGTCCAGATGCAGACAGTGATGGAGCAAGTGACACCAATGACTTGTGGGTCAATGATTCATCTCAATGGTTCGATACTGATGGTGACGGTTGGGGTGACAACCGGCAAGGTACTGATGGGGATTCTTGCCCAACTGTATATGGAACTTCTGCACTCGGAAACGCTCATGGATGCATCGATAATGATGGAGATGGCTATGCCGATTCAGAAGATGAGTTCACCAGTGAACCGACCCAATGGGCCGATTCGGATGGCGATGGATTCGGTGACAATCAGTCATCTGGAGCATCAAGACCTGACCACTGGCCGGCTGACCCGGCTCGTAACGTAGCTGAGGCCGAACTCACGTGTACTCCAGAAAGCATTGAACTCGACCTTGCTGGAGAAGATTATTTCTCCTTCAGTTGCACCATTGTAAGTGTACTCAGTGACATAACGATTCGTGTAGAATGGCAGCAAGTTTCTTCGATTATCGCTTCGGAACAAATTCATGTATTGACCTTCACTGGAACGACTGGTTTGACACAAACTGTACTCTTCAGTGGAGAGGGCCGAAGTAATGGGAACTTCGAATTATATGTAACCGTCAAAGAACCCGGTGTAGATGCAGCAATGGATTCAGCTTCAGTCGACTTGAATGTATTTGATTCTCGAATCGTTGATGAAAGTGAATTGGATTTAGATGAAACCAGTGGATTGAACAAGGTCATGAATATGCCAATCATTCAGGCAATGATCGGCGGTATTGTTCTCTTCTTCCTCATGGGTATGTTGATAATTCGAGGTAATGCATCGAAGGCGCGTCTTGCAAAAGAACGTATTGAACATGCCAGAGAAGTAATCACTGCCCGTGTGAATCGGATGAATGAGCCTTCAAATGATGGCCTTCGTCAAGCGTTTGGTGTCAATGGAGGAGTTCCTCCAATGCCTCCACCACCACCACCTATGCCTTGAATTGGTAATTGAAAGACCGATTCACTCAAAGAGGAGAGGCGACTCGGCAGGAATAACACATCGAGCGGATATGGTGTAGTGGCAACATAGGAGGTTTCCAACCTCTTGTCGCGGGTTCAACTCCCGCTATCCGCACCTCGATTCATCATATTGTGCGTAAGCGATATTGAAGAATGTCACACCGACGAAATGTGTTCATTGAAACGCTTGTGTGTCTGAATTTCAAACTGATTGGAAGTTGGCATTAAAATGGATCATCGACAACACAATCGAAAACCACGACCTCAAGAAAAACCCGTGACTACACCAATGAGATTGATACTACTGGAATTGCTACACAACGATGTGAGTTACCCGTTCAAAACGGGTGCCTCATCCGTTGGTAATGAGATGATACATGGTGCGGACATGGATCCCTGTAGCACCATTTCCAACCATTGAGTTGGTCTTTGCACCCCAGTATGTTCCTGCGATATCCATGTGAGCCCAAGTGATTTGTTCACCATCTTTCTCGTAGTTACGGTTTGGAACGAATTGCTTCAAGAAAGCCGCTGCGGTATTTGCACCGCCCCAACGACCAGCACCGAGGTTTCGGGTGTCAGCAATTTTTGAGTCGGTCATTTCCTTCTCAAAGGCAGGCAAGAGTGGCATAGGCCAAGCGAGTTCATCAACTGCGTTTCCAGCTTCATGAATCCGAGTTCGGAAGTCATCATCATTGGACCAAAGGCCGGTTGCTTCGTGGCCAAGGGCAACGACGCATGCACCAGTCAGTGTTGCGAAGTCGATGATGTATTCAGGGTCAAATTCACCGGCCTTCCACAATCCGTCAGCTAGAACGAGGCGTCCTTCAGCATCGGTATTGAGGATTTCAATAGTTTTCCCAGAGAGCGTTTTGATGACGTCACCCGGGCGTTGAGCATTGGATGATGGCATGTTTTCAGCCATACAAGTAATAGCGACGACCTTGCCTTTGTGTCCAGTTGATGCAAGCGCTTGCATGGTACCAAAGACGGTGGCAGAACCACCCATATCATACTTCATTTCGTCCATATTAGCACCTGGCTTAAGTGAAATTCCACCCGTATCAAAGGTGATTCCTTTACCGACAAGAAGAGGGCATCGACCAGACTTTTTACCATTGAGTTCGAAGATAACCATGCATGGTTTGCGTGCTGAGCCCATACCGACTGCAACCAATCCACCCATTCCAGCTTTTACTGCTTGGTCATAGTTGATGATGGTCACTTCAATATCGTCGTATTGCTTTGCCCATTCCCATGCTTGGTCAGCAAATGCTTCCGGGTACATGTCGTTTGGAGGGCAGTTTCCAAGGTCACGAGAGAGATGTACGCCAGAAGCGACACCAGCATGGATCTTGATGACGGATTCGAGTTCATCTTCTTGTCCTTCATCACAGGTGACTCGAACATCAATTTCGCCTTCTTTGTCTTCATCTTCATCCTGTTGTTTGTAGTGGTCATAGGAATAATCACGCAAAAGCATACCTTCTGCAAAAGCACCCATTGCTTCGATTGAAGCACCGCTGAATTGAACGGTCAAATCTGTGCCATGAGCTTTCTTCCGGTTTGCAATGACTGCTGCACCTGCTTTTCGGAAGGCGTGAATATCTGCATCGTTTTCTTTTCCAAGGCCGACAAGCATTGCTTTTCCACCTTCGCCACCAATAATCGACAGCGTCGATTTCTGTTTTGCTTTGAAATCACCATCGTGGAGAATACGGTTAATTTGGCCCTTCAAAGCGGTATGAAGGCCTGCTTCATGAGAGTCGGGAACTGCTTCTGAACCTTCGAAAAGGGGCAATATCAAAGTTCCATTAATGTTGTGTCCGGGGCTTACGCTTACTTTCATGGGTTCACCTATGCTTGCGTAGTCCTTGTAGCACTTGAAACCTCGCGCCGAACTTTCAGCAAAGAAAGATGAACACGTATTCAATTGTCGTCTTCTTGTTCACTTTGAACCACTGCCGCAACAGCCACAAAACCAGCAATGATGGTCACAGGATTAAACAATCCATAGCCGATAAGGAAATTTGAGTCATCATCTTCAAGAAAATTCACCATTTTTTCCTCGATAGGCTCGGAAATCCAGCGAGCAGATTCAACGATTCGAACCTGGTAGCGCAACTCCCATGTTCCACCGTTGGTCATTGAAAAGGAGGAAGCATCAAACGATACAAATGTTGAGTTCGTTGCATTCACGGAAAAATTAGTAGAATTCCAAATCATTTCCCCTGCGGAATCAAAGTATTGCAGCGTTGCATTTGCAGTGGTTGCACGGCCAAGATTGTTGATGTCTAACGTCAATTCACCATCACTGAGCGTAATGGATTGGACTTCCAAACGGGCTCTCCAACTCCACACATTATCAATGAGATATCGCATGACCTCCAACTCTTCACCCAAACGGTCGGAAAGAGATTCAGCCGTCCCTAACAACCATTGCTCATCATCGGTTTCGAAAGTAAAAGTCGGGTAACCCATAATTCCATAGCCATAATCTCGGGATGTTCCGGAATTCGGATAAAGACCTTGATTTGCATTTTGAATCGGTATCTCCGAGATGTTGGCATGAACATCATCGCGAATGAAATGGAACAATTCCCAATCGATCGGTTGGTCTGGAATATAGCCCCAAGGGTGTAGCATTATCCAGACACCGGTATGCATCGTGACATACAAGTCAGCATTCGGTACAACGGTGTTCATGTAATTTGCATTGGCTGCCGTTTCTGCTTCGCTAAAGGGGCCACTACCTGGTTGAGTTTCGTCTTGCTCATTCCAATGGTGGTCGTAATTTCGATTCAAATCGACTTGATTGATGTTCCAACGGGTATCGAGGTCGTTGCCATCCGCATTGAGCATAATGAGGATATGGAGTTCAGTGTTGGTGAGAACATCAATGGCTTCTTGCTCGCCTGCAGCCCATCCTTCGATATAGAATTCTGCCGTAAGGAAAGCCAATTCGGTTCCAAGATGCTCGTTACCGTGATGGCCACCATCAATGTAGACAATTTCTTTGTCTGTTCCATCGGGCTTTGTTTCGTTACTCCAATCAGAAATTCGTACAACCCAGAGATTCTTTCCGAGTTCAGTTTGGCCAGCGGAAGTCAAATCTACGATATCTGGGTAGTCATCAGCCCAGGCATTTACATCAACGGTGAGTGTTGTATACGTGTGATACCAATGTTCCTGTAAAAGGTCAGGTTGTTGAGCAGTTGTGAGCATTGGCACAGACGCACTGGCTAAGAGAAGAACACAAAGAGCCCAAACGCGCATGGACTACGGTCGTGGTGGTCGTTGAAGAACTTAACCAACGAATTACCAATCCGAAGTAAACGCATTTGGATTGGTCACCCTTTCGGATTCACGTGTCCAGATCGAATTGATATTGGTTTTACCACCGTAGATATCTGCAAAAGGATCGATGTCTTCAGGATCACGGTTTCGTTGCATATAAGACTCGACACGTTC
Source organism: uncultured Candidatus Poseidoniales archaeon (assembly GCA_905182635.1). Classification (GTDB taxonomy): domain Archaea; phylum Thermoplasmatota; class Poseidoniia; order Poseidoniales; family Poseidoniaceae; genus MGIIa-L1. Next base: position 4,726 of record CAJJCM010000030.1, on the reverse strand, counting down.
ACGTAGGTCTGGTTTGAATTTCCAATAGTGGATTCTCCACTCACGCCCGTCCCAAAGAGTTGTCTCTTCAGATTCAGTTGTAAGCAAGTCGTAATCTTGGAACATGTAGAACAAGTTACGGTCAGTTGGTTCCAAAGCGTTGTCGATAATTCGGTTATAGAATCCAAAGAACCCGAGAGCGTGTTCCGCCATACCTTGGGCCACTTCTTCATCCATCTCCAAATCGATGTGTTGTTGAATTGCCCGAGTAAGTTCAGATAATGTCATTGTCATTTTCTATTCCCCCTGTCCGCTGCTAAATTACTTCGCAGACACATATTAGTATTGTCATCCGACCCATATAGACCCATCGCTGATATTTCATGAAAAGAAGAAAAATCAGTCATTTTTGTCACCCCAGGCACCGAAATATGGAGGCAACGGATGCCCCCCGACATACAGCCCAACCGGCGACTCAACTTAAACAACATCAAACAACAGCCTCAAGAACACCCGTGCAAGGGCAAGGTTGTGAGCGAAGACTATGTTGAGGGAAATTTCCTCGGTTTGCCCGAACAGGGTGAAAATGTCGATGTCGTTGTGTTGCAAGTACCCTACGAACTCACCACATCCTATGGGCAAGGTACAGCACAAGGCCCCGCTGCCTGTATCGCCGCCAGTGGGCAAGTCGAACTGTTTGATGCTTCACTTGGGCAAGACATACCAGCCGGAGCCAACATCTATACTGCACCCGAATGGGATGGCGAAGGAAACAATTTAGGTCAACAATTGGACAACATCAGTGGATATTTACAACCATGGTATATCGGTGATTGCTTCCCAATGGTCCTCGGCGGTGAGCATGGTATTCTACCACCGTTGGTTCTTGCAGCTCAACACCACCCTCTGGTCGATGGGGATCTCAGCCGCCTCACTGTTGTCCAAATCGATGCACATGCAGATCTTCGTGAAGAACTCAATGGCGAGACTTATTCTCATGCATGTGCAGCAGGTCGAAGTCTTGACTTGGGTATTGGGCGTTTACTTCAAGTAGGGATACGCGCCTATTCAAAACAAGAATCTGAACTGATTCAAAGTGATGAGAGAATCACGACCTTTTTCGCCCGAGATATACAATCCACAATCCATGGGAAAGCAGCATGGAGTCGATGGCTCGAGACACTCCATACGCTCACAGGACCAGTTCATTTGACCATTGACATCGATGGACTCGATGGGAGTCTCGTCCCTGCCACTGGCACTCCTGTGCCTGGTGGACTGTCGTTTTGGCAAGCCATCGAAACGATTGAAGCGGTCTTTTCTGCTCCAGATGCTACAGTCATCAGCGCAGATGTCAATGAGATTGTGGCCCAAGAAAATACACCCCTCACTCAATTCACTGCAGCGATGCTTGCAACCAAAGCCATCGCAGCCCATCTCAAGGCTCGAACGGAGGGGCGATGGGAACCTCATGGACTGCAAGAAGGCCGTAATCGCAACCTGCGTGAATCAACTTTTTTCAGCCAACAAATGAAGTGATGGAAAGACAAATTTCAAAAAAGAATGTGCGTGCCAAAGGAAAGGAACAGTGAGTGTCGTGACAACTATTCAAGCCCATGGAGCCCATGTATTCCTCGATTATACGGGCTATATTTCGCCAAAAGTGAATGATGGAGAGTGGATACTTGAAGTTCTTGAACAAGCTGTTGAACGAAGTAATGCTCGGAATGTCCATTCGCATGTCGAACAATTTGATGGTTCGCACTCACCCGTTGGGTTTGCAGCAGTGGTATTACTTGACGAGAGCCACGTCTCCGCCCATTGTTATTCTGAAAAGGGGTGGCTCGCATTGGATTGTTTTACCTGTGGAGATTCTGACCCAAATGTCTTAGCCGATGATATACATCAACAACTCATCGAATTTATCCCGTCGTTATCACTCAAGCGAAGACAACACCTTCCTCGCTTCTTACATGAGGAGGAATGAAATGTTAATTCGAGAATTTGTGGACCAGCATTATCGCCATTTTAATGCAGGTGAACTCGCAAGAGCAGCACATTCACTGACTCAATTTTTAGCAGATGGTGGGAAAATATTCCTGACCTTAGCCGGTGCTATGAGTACCGCTGAACTCGGTCGAAGTTTGGCGCCAATGATTCGAGCAGGCCATATCGCTGGCATTTCGTGCACCGGTGCAAACCTCGAAGAGGATGTATTCAATTTAGTCGCTCATAACTCCTATGTTTCAATCGAGAATTGGCGTGACTTATCGGCAGAGGATGACGCTGAATTACTTCGCCAAAACCTCAACAGAGTTACCGACATTTGTATTCCAGAAGCGGAAGCCTTCCGTAAAATCGAACACCATATCGTTTCCTGTTGGAAAGAGGCTGACGAGGCTGGCATCTCGAAACTCCCACACGAATTCTTCTATGAGTTATTGATGAGTGGAGTATTGGAACCGACCTATGAAGCAAATCCAGAAGACTCGTGGTTACTTGCTGCTGCACAAACGAATCTTCCTTTGTATGTCCCTGGATGGGAAGACTCAACCCTTGGTAATATTTTTGCTGCACGTTGCCTCGAAGGTAAAATTCGCTCGACTACACTGAAAAATGGCATTGAATACATGATGCATTTGGCACAATGGTACGAATCAAGAACAGATTCTTTGGCGTTTTTGCAAATCGGAGGAGGCATTGCTGGTGATTTCCCGATATGTGTCGTTCCTCTGTTGCACCAAGATTTGGAACGAAAAGTACCTTTGTGGGCTTGGTATTGCCAAATCAGTGAGTCTTCACCCTCCTATGGAGGCTATTCTGGAGCTCCTCCAAACGAGAAAATCACCTGGGGTAAACTTGCCATTGATACGCCAAAATTCGTCATTGAGAGTGATGCAACTCTCGTAGCACCTCTTCTGTTCGGATATGTTTTGGACCTGTAAGTAAAGGCCTCTCAAACATTTTCTAAATGCACAGTGCAGCACAAGTATTGAAGAGGAGCAGACTTTACCTCTTTCTATGAGCATGCGAAAGCCGAGGATTGCCTTTGCACTTCTGTTGATGATGATTCTTCCGTTGGTGTTCATCGCAACCGCCGATGGCCAACCTGTACAACCAACCATCAACGCCGCTTGGCTTGAAGGAGAGAACGGCCAAAACCAACATGCATATCTCATCACTTTTGGTGATAACGGTTCGTATGATGTTGATGTGGACGTGACGCATCTCCGTAATGGCTCAAATTTGGTCAATGATGTGTTCATCACTTGGAGTTCAGTCGACGACCACCGAGTCGCCCATGCCGAACTCAATACAACATTGGAATGGCAAGATGAACTCGCTATCACTGTCACAATCAATGCTTGGGATGGTACGCCACTTGCGGAACCTGTCCAAACTACTCGTTCATTCACGGTCGGCACTTGGAATCAACCCATGGCAGACCATGAAGTTCTTCTCAAAACAACATGGGACCTCGATCAAACCTATATGACTGAAGACGGAGAACAAGGATTCTCCTTAGATTTCGATGGACAAGGTTGGCAAATGCGTCAAGGAACAGTACTCAATTCATGGGAACTTGGAAACGGGAACCTCTCAACCCTTGAAAATACCAATGACAGTTCGACGAACCTCACGTTGACTCTTGATTCGATATGGAAGAACGAAACGATTCAATCAGGTGTACTCACCTCCCAAGTCTTTGATGCCCGGGGCAGCGGTATTCTCCATTTAGTCACGCTCGATGGGGCAGCACGGAGTGAAGTGACCGCCAATGTATCTGAAGGCTGGTTTAATCGTTCGATGATTGATGGAGACCTCTCCGAACGCCTTCGAATCGAAGCAACCGGGGACTTGCTCATCAATGATGAAAATGATGAAGGAAATGAAGGCCTCAATGTAACGGGTGAAGTCAGCGTATTTTTCTTGGAAACATGGGATGAAAATGGAGTTCGAAGGCTGCAACACACACAATTTGAGGCACTTGCAGATATGGTCCTCAGCGAGGAAGGGTTGCGCATGGATGTCTCCTTGGATGGATTGACTGTTCTTGACCGCTGGGAAGATGGTGTTCGTACCGACCAAAAGAGCGAATTTATCGGCCAAGGTACATTTGGAGTCAACGAAGAAGATGAAAACTCAAGTATTCTGGTCAACGGAACCATTCATGATTTACATTGGTTAACCGAGGATGGAATTACACTGAAAGATGACTTACATCTTGATGGCGTCATTACTGGTGATGCACAAGGCACCTTTGGAATTGTTCGAGGGATTGAAGAAACTGGAAACCAAGCCAACGCCACACAAGTCGTCTTCTTAGTCAACGTCATACACCAAGAAACTTGGTTCAATCTCACTGGAGTCAACGGTGGTAACTTCTTCGATGGACAAGGCGTTGGAGCAAACCATAACGAATCATGGGATTACCAAGTGGTCCAATCAGAATGGGAAAACCGAACCATTCGAATGGTATGGGAAGAAACTGGAGCCGACCCCTCAAGTGGCGATGAGCGCCCTGAGAATAGCCCGATTCAAGTCAACGCGACTCAACCAGAATCGGAAGACATCTTGGGAGACATAACGATTTCAAGAGAAACTGGCCTGATGCCAATCCCTCTTATCCCGGGTGATTCGATTCGACTTGCCGACCAAGAAGGCCTCTCACTGGTCATAACAGCAGAATCGACCGGCAATGACCCCCGAGATGGTTTCAACCTACATGTGGTCAACTGGATTGGTT